>NZ_JBNCLE010000010.1:0-111731 GCF_049844495.1 Micromonospora sp. DT48 | reverse complement strand
CGGACACCCCCGCCCCCGCCGCCCCCCGGCTGGCCCTCCCCCCGCCCCTGCTTACAATAAGTTTTGGTCGGTACCGCGCGCGATCCCGACCAAAAGCTCTTGATCAACCAGGGTTTTCGGGGGGCTCCGGGCGAGTGGGTCAGGGGGTTTCGACGATCATGCCAGCACCGACGGTGCGGTTGGTGGTCTCGTCGATGACGATGAAGCCACCGGTGGTGCGGTTGCGGCGGTACTCGTCGGCCAGCAACGGAACGGTGGTCCGCAGCCGGACCCGGCCGATCTCGTTGAGCCGCAACTCGTTCGCCGACTCGTCACGGTGCAGCGAGTTGATGTCGAGGCGGTAGTGCAAACCCCGAACGATCGCCCGCGCGGCACGGGTCGTGTGCTTGATCGCGTACTTGCCGCCGATCTGGAGCGGACGGGTCTCGTCCATCCAGCAGACCATCGCCTCGATGTCCTGAGCCACGGCCGGCGCGTTGTTCGGTCGACAGATCATGTCACCGCGCGAGATGTCGATCTCGTCCGCCAGGCGTACCGTCACCGACATCGGTGGGAACGCCTCCGCGACCGGCCCGTCGGCGGTCTCCACCGCGGCGATCCGGCTGGTGAAGCCCGACGGCAGCACCATCACCTCGTCGCCCGGCTTGAGCACCCCGGAGGCCACCTGACCGGCGTAGCCCCGGTAGTCGGTGACCGTTGTCGACTGGGGACGGATCACGTACTGCACCGGGAAACGGACGTCGACCAGGTTGCGGTCGCTGGCGATGTGCACCCGCTCCAGGTGGTGCAGCAACGCCGGGCCTTCGTACCAGGGCATGTTCTCCGAACGGCTGACGATGTTGTCGCCCCGCAGCGCGGAGATCGGCACGACCGTCAGATCCGGCACGTCCAGCTTCGCGGCGAAGGCGGTGAACTCGTCGGCGATCCGCTCGAAGACCTCCTGCGAGAAGTCGACCAGATCCATCTTGTTGACGCAGAGCACCAGGTGCGGCACCCGCAGCAGCGAGCAGAGGAAGGCGTGCCGGCGGGACTGCTCGACCAGGCCCTTGCGGGCGTCCACCAGGATCAGCGCCAGGTCGGCGGTGGAAGCACCGGTGACCATGTTGCGGGTGTACTGGATGTGCCCGGGGGTGTCGGCGATGATGAACTTTCGCCGGGGGGTGGCGAAATAGCGGTACGCCACGTCGATCGTGATGCCCTGTTCCCGCTCCGCCCGCAGCCCGTCGGTGAGCAGGGAGAGGTCCGTGTACTCGTCGCCCCGGGCCGCGCTGACCGCCTCAACCGCCGCCAACTGGTCGGAGAACAGCGACTTCGTGTCGTAGAGCAGCCGACCGATCAGGGTCGACTTGCCGTCGTCCACACTCCCGGCGGTGGCGAAGCGCAACAGGTCCATCGGCCGTCCGGCCGTCTCGGAACCGGTCGGCGCGAGCGTCTCGGTGGTCATCAGAAGTAGCCCTCCCGCTTGCGGTCCTCCATCGCGGCCTCGCTGACCCGGTCGTCGCCCCGGGTCGCCCCGCGCTCGGTGATCCGAGTCGCGGCGACCTCCTCGATGACCTTCTCGACCGTGTCCGCGTCGGACCGTACCGCCGCCGTGCAGGAGGCGTCACCCACCGTGCGGTAGCGCACCCGGGCCTTGAACCGCTCCTCACCGGCCCGTGCCGGCAGGAACTCGTTCACCGCGTAGAGCATCCCGTCGCGCTCGACCACCTCACGCTCGTGCGCGTAGTAGATCGACGGCAGCTCGATCTGCTCCCGGGCGATGTAGTGCCACACGTCCAACTCGGTCCAGTTGGACAGCGGGAAGACCCGGATCGACTCGCCCGGATGATGCCGGCCGTTGTAGAGCGCCCACAGTTCGGGCCGCTGGTTCTTCGGATCCCACTGGCCGAACTCGTCCCGGAAGCTGAACATCCGCTCCTTGGCCCGGGCCTTCTCCTCGTCCCGCCGGGCACCGCCGAAGAGGGCGTTGAAGCGGTGCTTCTCCACCGCCTCCAGCAGCACCGGGGTCTGGATCCGGTTACGCGTCCCGTCGGCGGACTCGCGGACCAGGCCGCTGGCCAGCGCCTCCGGCACACTGGCCACGACCAGTTGCAGGCCCAACTCGGCCACCCGCCGGTCCCGGTAGTCCAGCACCTCGGGGAAGTTGTGCCCGGTGTCGACATGCATGACCGGAAATGGAATGTGGCTCGGCGCGAACGCCTTCTGCGCCAACCGGAGCATGACGATCGAGTCCTTGCCACCGGAGAAGAGCAGCACCGGTCGCTCCAGCTCGGCGACCACCTCGCGCATCACGAAGATGCTCTCCGCCTCCAGCGCGTCGAGATGGGTGACCTGGTACGCAGCGCTGGTCATGACACCGGCTCGATTCGCTCAGTCATCCGCTTTCCAGACCTTTCCGGTCGGAGATGTCAGGAACTGACGACAGGCTACCCGCAATGCCGCTGCAACGCCGCAAGTAACCGGCTGGCGAGATCCTTGCGGCACACCAACAGGTCCGGCAGACGCGGGTCCGCCTCGTTGTATTTCAGCGCAGAACCATCAATCCGGGAAGCATGCAGCCCGGTGGCCGTCGCCACAGCCACCGGCGCCGCCGAATCCCACTCGTACTGCCCGCCGGCATGGATGTACGCATCCACCTCACCGGTGACCACAGCGGCGATCTTCGCCCCGGCCGAACCCATCGGCACCAACTGCGCCCCGACATCCGCAGCGAGATCGGTCAGGAAAACCGGCGGTCGGCTACGACTCGCCGCCAACCGCACCGGCCCCGCACCACCAGCCACCGGCTCCGGCGTCACCGGCGGAAGGTCCGTCCCCAGCACCCGGCGCTGTGCCGGCAACCCGACCGCACCTGCGACCAGCCCATGCGACGCGGTCGCGTCCCGGGCCCAGAGCGCCACGTGCACCGCCCAGTCCGCGCGCCCCTCCTCGCTGAACTCCCGGGTGCCGTCCAACGGGTCGATGATCCACACCCGGTCGGCGGTCAACCGCGACACCGCACCGGCATCCACCTCGGCCGCCCACGCCAGCCGGGAACCCTCGTCCTCCTCGGAGAGCACCGCGTCACCCGGACGCCACCTCGCCAACTCGGTACGGATCAGCTCATGCGAGACCTTGTCCCCCGCCGACTTCAACGCACCGGCATCGGCGAAACCCAACTCCGCCCGCAGGCCCAACAACGCCCGCCCGGCACGATCCGCCAGCCACCGCGCGAACGCCCCGTCGCTCATCGGTGGACCGCTCATGCTTCCGCTCCCGTCGCCACCAGCCGCGTACGCCGAGCAGCCGGCCCCGCCCGACCGCCGAACCCGCACCCTACCGGGCAATCGGCGAACCCGGCCTCCGTAGTCCGCCCCTTGACACAACGCGACGCCCAGGCCGAGCCCAGGCAGCCGACATCGACGGTCGGATCAGGCCCCGTGGTACAGGTTCTGCGTGGGCTCCACACCCCGGATGACCACGGATTCCACGACATCTGCGGCCCGGTCCACCAGAAAGTCCAACTCCTTGCGCTCCACGGTGCCGAAATCCGACAGCACGTAGTTCGCCGGATCCTGCCGCCCCGGCGGACGGCCGATCCCGAACCGCACCCGCACGTAATCCTTCGTGCCCAACGACTTCGACATCGACCGAAGGCCGTTGTGCCCGCCCTCGCCACCACCACACTTGACCCGAACCTGGCCGAAACCGATGTCGAGTTCGTCGTGCACCGCGATCACCCGCCCCGGCGGCACCTTGTAGAACTGCGCCAGGCCAGCCACCGGCCCACCCGACAGATTCATATAGGTCAGCGGCTTGACCAGCACCAGCTTCGGCCCGCCCAACCCCAGCCGCCCCTCGGCGACATCCGCCATCACCCGGCGATGGCGGCCAAACCGGCCACCCAGCCGGTCCGCCAGAAGGTCGGCCACCATGAACCCGACATTGTGCCGATTGCCCGCGTACTCCCGACCCGGGTTACCCAGGCCGACCACCAACCACGGCCCGGTCTCGTCCGTCATCGCCCGACCTTCCCGCTCCCGACGGCGGTCAACCACCCACCACCGTGTCGATCACCCGATACGCCGACAGGCGCCCCCGAAATCCGGGGACGCCTGCCGCAAACTGAACCGCGAGACGATCAGGCCTCGGTACGGGCCTCGGTGCCCGCCTCGCCCTCGGCAGCCGGTGCCTCGGCAGCACCCTCGGTGACCTCGCCAACCTCGGCCTCGGCCTCCTCGGTGGCCTCCTCGGTCTCGGGCAGCGTCGCCTCCAGCTGCTCGGCCGTCGGCGCGGCGGTGACCGTCGCGATCGCCAACTCCGGGTCGGCGGCCAGCTCCACACCCGCCGGCAGCGCCACATCGGCGGCGGTGACCTGGGAACCCGCCTCGGCACCCTCGACCGAAGCCTCCAGGGAATCCGGCACCTTGGTGGCGTCGGCGGTCACCGAGAGGGTGTCGTGGTCGTGCACGATCAGCGTGTCCCGGGCCGCCTCACCCGTGAGCTGCACCGGCACATCCACGGTGACCTTCTCACCGCGACGCACCAGCAGCAGGTCGACGTGCTCGAACGTGTCCTTGATCGGGTCACGCTGGATCGCCTTCGGCAGGGCCAGCGCCTGGGTGCCGTCGCTGACGTCGATGGCGAAGAGCTGGTTGGCGCCACCCTTACGGATCGCGGCCGCGAACTCGCGGGCCGGCAGCGCGATGTGCTTGGGCTTCTCGCCATGGCCGTACAGCACGGCGGGCACCTTGCCGGCCCGGCGGGTACGGCGGGCACCACCCTTGCCGAACTCGGTACGGGGCTCGGCGCTGATCTTTACCTCGGACACGGGGAAACTCCTGATGCTTCGCTGCGGCAGCTTGTCGTCTGGCGGTGCTGGGCGGGGGGCTCGCAGGGGCTCATGCGTCAGAAGACTGCCCGGAGCACCGCGTCGATCACGGTGCCTCCGTGCGGCGCTTCGCAGCGGCCCGCAGGGCACCCTCGCCGTGGCAACCGCACCAGTCTACCCGAGCGCTTTCCAAGCCTTCCGGCAGTCCCCGTAACCCCCGCCCGGCACCAGCCCGACGGATCAACCGCGCGACGTGCTCAGCTCAGCCCACCGAAGAGGGTGGTAACCGAACCGTCGTCGAAAACCTCGCGGATCGCCCTGGCCAGCAGCGGCGCGATCGACAACACGGTGAGCTTGTCGAGCTGCTTCTCCGGCGGCAACGGCAGCGTGTTGGTCACCACGACCTCGCTGATCGGGCTGTTCTTCAACCGCTCGGTCGCCGGATCGGAGAGCAACGCGTGGGTGGACGCCACGATCACGTCCGCCGCACCCGCCTCCCGCAGGATGTCCGCCGCCTTGCAGATCGTGCCGCCCGTGTCGATCATGTCGTCGACGATCAGGCAGACCCGATCCTCGACCTCACCGACCACCCGGTTCGCCACCACCTGGTTCGGCTTCATCGGATCCCGGGTCTTGTGGATGAACGCCAGCGGGCAACCGCCCAACCGGTCCGTCCACCGCTCGGCCACCCGCACCCGACCCGAGTCCGGCGCGACAACGGTCATCGGCCGACCCGCGTACTTGCGCTCCACGTACTCGGCCAGGATGTCCATCGCGAAGAGGTGGTCCACCGGGCCGTCGAAGAAACCCTGGATCTGCGCGGTGTGCAGGTCCACGGTGAGGATCCGGTTCGCCCCGGCGGTCTTCAGCAGGTCCGCGACCAGCCGCGCCGAGATCGGCTCCCGACCGCGGTGCTTCTTGTCCTGCCGGGAGTACGGATAGAACGGCAGGACGACCGTAATCCGCTTCGCCGAACCACGCTTCAACGCGTCGATCATGATCAGGGTCTCCATGACCCACGTGTTCACCCCGTGCGTGACGGACTGCACCACGAAGGCGTCCGAACCACGCACCGAGTCCTTGAACCGTACAAAGATCTCGCCGTTGGCGAACTCGTACGCGTCGGCAGGCGTCGGCGCGACGCCGAGCACCTCACCGATCTCCTTGGCCAGCTCCGGAAAGCCACGTCCGGAAAAGAGCATCAGGCTCTTGCGGTTTTCGGCGACGATGCTGCCCATGGGCCCGTCTGCTCCCGTATTCGGTAGGCGGTACCCGGCCTGCGCGGTGGTGGTGCGGCCGGGGCTATTCGGTTGCAGTATCTCCCGCCTCGGGCGTCCCGCCTACTGACTCGGCGGTGCCGTGGATTGCCTCACCTTGACTTGCGGACGACGGCGTCGCAGGAGCACCCTGCGCACCCCGCAAGGCGCGCTCGGCCGCAGCCGCGGAAGGCGTGCCCGGACGCTTGCGCGCCACCCACCCCTCCAGACTGCGCTGCGTCGCCCGGCTGACCCCCAGCGCCCCCGGCGGCACGTCCTTGCTGATCGCGCTACCCGCCGCCACGTACGCCCCGGCACCCACCTCGACCGGCGCGATCAGGTTCGTGTCGCACCCCACGAAGGCCGCCTCGCCGACCACGGTGCGGTGCTTGTTCACCCCGTCGTAATTCACGAAGATCGTCGCCGCGCCGATGTTCGCCCGAGCCCCGATCGTCGCGTCACCCACGTAGGACAGGTGCGGCACCTTGGCGCCGGCACCCACCTCGGAGTTCTTCACCTCGACGAACGTGCCGACCTTCGACCGCTCCGCCAACCGCGCGTCCGGCCGCAGGTACGCGTACGGCCCGACGCTGGCCTCCGGACCCACCTCGGCGCCGACCGCGTGGCTGCGCAGCACCGTCGCGCCGGGCCCCACCACCGTGTCGATCAGCGTCACGTCCGGCCCGACCACCGCACCGCTGCCGACCACCGAACCACCACGCAGCTGGGTGTTCTGATCCACCACCGCGTCGCGATCCAGCGCCACCGTCACGTCGATCCAGGTGGTCTCCGGGTCGAGCAGGCTGACCCCGGCACGCATCCAGTGCTCGTTGACCCGGTCGCGCAGCAGACGACGCAGCGCCGCCAGCTCCACCCGGTCGTTGCAACCGAGCGTCTCGGTGTGGTCTGCCGCCACATGCACGCCCACCGGCTCGCCAGCGGAGACCAGCAGCTTGAAGACGTCGGTGAGGTACTCCTCGCCCTGGTCGTTGTCGGTCGACAACTTGCCGAGCACATCCCGCAGCCGGGCCGCGTCGAACGCGTAGATGCCGGCGTTGATCTCACGTACCGCCAACTGGCGCGGGGTGGCGTCCCGCTGCTCCACGATCTGTTCCAGGCGACCGGACGCGTCCCGCACGATGCGGCCGAGCCCGGTCGGGTCCGGCACCTCCGCGGCGAGCACCGTCGCGGCGGCACCCTCGCTCTCGTGGGCGGTGACCAGCTCGACGACCGTCTCGGGCCGCAGCAGCGGCACATCGCCGTTGAGCACCACCACAGTGCCGGTGACCTCGGGAGCCGCCTCCAGCGCGATCCGCACGGCGTGCCCGGTGCCGAGCTGCTCCGCCTGGTGGACCGCGGTGGCCTCCGGGGCGATCTCGGCCAGGTGGGCGCGGACCTGGTCGGCACCGTGCCCGACCACCACCAGGGTGCGCGCCGCCTCCAGCGGGTCGGCCGCGTTGAGGACGTGACCCACCAGGGTCCGCCCAAGCATCGGGTGCAACACCTTGGGCAGCGAAGACTTCATCCGCTTGCCCTCACCCGCGGCAAGCACGACGACGGTACGGGGGTGGGGCTCGGACACGACGTGGCTCCCGTCGGAACGCGGACAGTCTCGCGGCCATGCTAACCGGACAAACCGGCCTGGTCGGCAGGGGCACGAGGATCGGCAGTTGCGGGTATCTGCTGGGGTGCCTGGATTCGAACCAGGAGCTCAAGGCTCCAAAGGCCTGCGGGTTGCCGTTACCCCACACCCCATTGACATGTCAAGCCAACAGCCCGCATCAACTGACGAACGTACGCCCAGCCGCGGACCGGAACAGCTCGGCGATCATACCCTCTATTCGCCAGTAGAGCTCGCGGCTACGCGGCACGTTGATCACGAGGCAGCCTCGGTACCCGTCGCCGACATTCCGGCGGACGGTCGTGGGGTTGTGCTTCTTCAGGCTCGCCCGGCGAAAGCGCTCGCGCGGCACCGCCAGCTCGGCCGCCCACCACTCGGCGGCCGCGTCCGGGTCGGCCGTCTCGTGGATGCTCACCCGGTAGGTCGGTGCAGCGCGGTCGACTCCGCAGGCTTCGAGGAAGCGAAGAAAGAGCGAAAGCAGCCCCGGATCGCTTGACGAACTGGACGTGGTCATCCCGACGCCACGGCTTCGACTTAGTGCCCTCGCACCAGTAGATCGCCGCTCCGAGGAGAAGCAGGTCCCGCTCGTCGAGCTCGCCGACCACCCGCGCGGCGAGCCCGTGCGCCTCCGCCTGCGCCTCGTCCCGTGCCGCACGGTGGGCCGACCACCACGACTCGGCCATCGCCCTCCCCCGCTGACGCCGACGCTCCCGCTCACTCTGCGAGTCCCGTTCGGACGCAAGTTGCCGGGTCCACAGGTAGGCGGTAGACCGGCTCACCCCGAGTCGTCTCGCGATCTCCGGAACCGAATGCCCCGTCGACCGAAGCGTCGCCGCCTCGGCACGCAGGTCGTCCTTCGCCCTGGGGCGTCGTACCCGTTGCGGAGCCGGGACGCCCCGCAGCAGGTCGTAGATCCGGTTGCGGCCAAGCCCCGTACGCGCGCGGATCTCACGCACCGACAGTTGCTCCTCGGTGCGCAGTCGGCGCACCTCGGTGGCGTCGAAACCAGTCATGTGGTGCAGGTCAGGACGAGCGTACGACAGATCCGGCATCCATTCTTGTCGCTGCCTGATGTGATCTACCAGGGGCGTAAGTTACGGTGACGTAGGCGTAGATTCGCGATCCGACGTTCCTGTGAGGTGCCATGTCCAACGCCCTTCTCGACCCTCACCCGGCCGGCCCCAAACCCCTTACTCAGGGCACCCAGTCACGCGGCATCCTGATCGCGCTGTGGTCGTTCGTGGTGATCCCGTTCGCGGCGCTGATCGCCGCCGTTCCCGTGGCCTGGGGTGGCTGGCTCAGCTGGGTCGACGTGGGCATCGCGGCCTTCTGGTACGTGGTGTCGGGCCTGGGCATCACGGTCGGATACCACCGCTACTTCACCCACGGCTCGTTCAAGGCGAAGCGGTGGCTGCGCATCGCGATGGCCGCCTCGGGCTCGCTCGCCGTGCAGGGCGAGATCATCCAGTGGGTGGCCGACCACCGGCGGCACCACGCCTTCTCCGACCTGGACGGGGACCCGCACTCACCGTGGCGGTTCGGTGAGAGTGTGCGGGGCCTGATCAAGGGGCTGTTCCATGCGCACATGGGCTGGCTGTTCGGTCGCGAGCTGTCCAACCGGGAGCGTTTCGCCCCGGACCTGCTGGCCGACCGGGACATCCGGCGGATGGACAAGTTCTTCCCGGTGCTGGTGATCGTCTCGGTGCTCGGGCCAGCGGCGATGGGTTGGCTGTTGACGTGGTCCTGGCAGGGGGCGTTGACCGCGTTGTTCTGGGCCGGTCTGGTCCGCATCTCGCTGCTGCACCACGTCACCTGGTCGATCAACTCGGTGTGCCACGTGTACGGGGAGCGGCCGTTCATGATGCGCCACGGTGACCGGGCGGCGAACTTCTGGCCGCTGGCACTGGTGTCCTTCGGGGAGAGCTGGCACAACCTGCACCACGCCGATCCGACGAGCGCCCGGCACGGCGTCCTACGGGGGCAGATCGACATCTCGGCCCGGGTGATCTGGTTGTTCGAGAAGGTGGGCGCGGCATGGGACGTGCGTTGGCCGAAGCCGGAACGGATCGCGGCGAAGCTGGCGAAGCCGGCGGCGTAGGCGCGGCCAGGGTTACCGGGCAGCCACCCCGCAAGTTACCTGGCAGTATGTCCGGGTGGACGGGCGGAAAGCAGGCAGCATCCCACGACAGGGCGTCACCGAGCGCCAGCGAGGTGACGAGATGGTCGAGGCTCCCAAGGCAGCAGGCGGCAAGCGGCGGCGGGCGGTGCCCGCGTCGGCCAAGCCGGCGTCCCGGGTACGCATGTCCGCCGCTCAGCGTCGCGAGCAGCTGATCTCGATCGGTCGGCAGATCTTCGCCGAGCGCGGCTTCGACGCCACCTCCATCGAGGAGGTGGCGTCGCGGGCGAAGGTGTCCAAGCCGGTGGTCTACGAGCACTTCGGCGGCAAGGAAGGGCTCTACGCGGTGGTGGTGGACCGGGAGGTCCGGTCCCTGCTGGACCGGATCACCACGGCGCTGACCGCAGGTCATCCCCGGGAGTTGCTGGAGCAGGCCGCGCTGGCCCTGCTCGGCTACATCGAGGAGGAGACCAGCGGTTTCCGGGTGTTGGTGCGGGAGTCGCCGGTCCTCTCGGCGACCGGCAACTTCAGCAGCGTGATGAACGACGTCGCGCACCAGGTGGAGCACATCCTCGGCGCCGAGTTCTCCAGTCGTGGGTACGACCCGAAGCTGGCCGAGTTGTACGCGCAGGCGCTGGTGGGCATGGTCGCCTTGACCGGCCGCTGGTGGCTGGAGGTGCGGAAGCCGCGTAAGGAGACGGTTGCCGCGCACCTGGTGAATCTCTCCTGGAACGGGTTGTCGAACCTGGAGGCCAAGCCGGGACTGATCACCGCGGGCGGCCACTGACGGTCAGCGGCGGCGGTGCATCTCGGCGACGGGGTGGTACCGGCGGTTCCGCTCGGCCTCGGCGTCCTCGTGTGGGCCGACCTTGTCGTAGAGGCCGGTGCCGAGCAGCACCAGCCCGAAGATCATCGAGACGACCACCGTCGACATGGAGAAGTTCAGGAAGTTCGCGTCGGTCTGTAGCACCGACATCATCAGGATGCTGGTGACCAGGAAGACGACTCCGGCGGTGAGGTTCATGTAGTGGCCGAGGTTGCCACGCCGGGACGCGCCGATGATGAGCACGGCTCCGAAGACGATGGAGACCAGTGAGAAGGCCAGGTTGGTGCGGAGACCGAGGGCCCAGTCGCCGTTGCGCCCGAAGAGCGGTTGGCCCCAGGTGAGGGCGGTGCCCCAGACGCCGAAGACCAGGATGTAGAGCCCGATCAGACCGGACAGCGCCCGGTAGAACGGCCGCGCCGGATGGTTGACCGGAAAGTGCGGCATCGGCTCCTCCACGCGAAGCGGGACAATAACGACATCGTCCCCCAACCACGCGGTTCGCGTCCCTCAAACACCGAATCCCGGCCGCAAGGTTGCCCGAGCCCCCTCCGGCATCCCCAAGATCACCGCTCCCGGCCGTGCGCTCCGTACGGATGCGCAACCCGGACAGGTTTTCGCCGGAGCCCGGCCCGCGCAGGGATCAAGCCTGACCGCCCGGAGCGGGCCGGGCTCCGGCGGAAACCCAACCAGAACAGGAACAGCTCAGAGCACGAGCCGAGCCTGCTGCCACGCCTCGTGCTCCTCGTCGGTGCCGACCTTGCTGTACATGCCGGCCATCAGCAGCACCAGGCTGAGCACCATGTTGACGATCACCGTGGCGACGCTCAGGTTGAAGATGTTGGCCTCGGTGCGGATGAAGGCGAGCCCGGCCAGGCTGACCACCATGATCAGGTACGCCGACCACTGGTTGACCAGCACGTCGAGGTTGCGCCCGATGGCGGTGCCGGCCAGCACGAGCGCGCCGATCGCGAGGCTGAACACGGAGAAGCCGAGGTTCGTGCCCTGCCCCAGGGCCCGCATGTCGCCCTGGCCGAAGAAGGGCTCACCGGTGCTGGTCAGGAGGCCGATCACACCGAAGGCCACCAGGTACAGGCCGATCAGGCCGCCGATCGCCCGGTAGATCGGCCGCGCGGGGTGGTTGACGGGGGTGTGGGCCATGTCTGTGTCTCCAACGCCGTTGGGTGAGGGTCGACGAGGATTCTCCCGCATCCGGCCATGTGACGCCGCACACGGGGTCCTGGCAGCGGCGTCGACCGCTGGTGGACCGGGTGCCGCAACCTCGGCCGTAGGAACAGCCGAGTCGGGTGGCTCAGGTGGCGGGGATCTCGTCGGCCAGGGTGAGCCACGCCTGCTCGGCCGCCTCCCGTTCGCCGCGTACCTGGGTGAGCTGGGCGTCCAACTCGGCGACCTTGGTGTAGTCGGTGGCGTTCGCGGCGAGTTGGTCGAGCAGCGCGGCCTCCTTCTGTTCCAGCTTGCCGATCTGCCGTTCGAGGCGGGTTAGTTCCTTGCGGGCCTGCCGGGCCTCGGCGGCGCTCATCCCACCGCCGCCGGCCGGCGGGGTGGTCGGGGCCACGGGTGCCGGGGTACGCCCGGGTCCTGGCCGGTCGGTGCTGCGGGCGAGGTACTCCTCGACCCCGCCGGGCAGGTGCACCAGCCGGCCGTCACCGAACATGCCGTACACCGAGTCGGCCACCCGCTCGATGAGGTACCGGTCGTGGCTGGCCACCACGATCGTGCCGGGCCAGGAGTCGAGCAGGTCCTCCAGGGCGGCCAGGGTGTCGGTGTCGAGGTCGTTGGTGGGCTCGTCGAACAGCAGCACGTTCGGTTCGCCGGCGAGCAGTCGCAGCATCTGTAGCCGACGTCGCTCACCACCGGAGAGGTCACTGACCGGGGTCCAGAGCCGCCGGTCGTCGAAGCCGAACACCTCGGCGAGTTGGGCGGCGGAGATCTCCCGGTCACCGAGCCGAACCCGTCGGGCGACCTCCTCGACCGCTTCGAGTACGCGCAGTTCGCCGGGGAGTTCGGCGAGTTCCTGGGAGAGGAACGCAGGACGTACGGTGCTGCCGGTGATCAGTCGACCGCCGTCGGGGCGGGTGACACCGGCGAGCATCCGCAGCAGGGTGGTCTTGCCCGCGCCGTTGGCACCGAGGATGGCGACCCGGTCGCCGGGGCCGACCTGCCAGGTGACGCCGTCGAGGATGGTCTTGGGACCGGCGTGCAGCCGGACGTCTTCCAGGTCGTACACCTGTTTGCCGAGCCGGGCGGTGGCCAGCCGTTGCAACGACATGGTGTCGCGCGGCGGCGGCACGTCGGCGATGAGGGCGTTGGCGGCGTCGATGCGGAACTTCGGCTTGGAGGTGCGGGCCGGTGGGCCACGCCGCAGCCAGGCGATCTCCTTGCGGAGCAGGTTCTGTCGGCGGGCCTCGGTGGCGGCGGCGACGCGTTCCCGTTCGGCCCGAGCGAGGATCCAGGCCGCGTAGCCGCCTTCGTAGGCGCGTACGGTCTGGTCGGCGACCTCCCAGGTGGTGGTGCAGACGGCGTCGAGGAACCAGCGGTCGTGGGTGACCACGACCAGGGCACCCTTGCGGCTGAGCAGGTGCCGGGCCAGCCAGTCGACACCGCTGACGTCGAGGTGGTTGGTGGGCTCGTCGAGGATGAGCAGGTCGGCGTCGCGGACCAGCAGGGCGGCCAGGGCCACCCGGCGGCGCTCACCGCCGGACATCGGCCCGACCGGGGCGTCGAGGCCCAGGTGGGGCATGCCGAGCCCGGCGAGGATGCCGCGTACCCCGGCGTCGCCGGCCCACTCGTGCTCCGCGCCCATGCTCTCGGTGAGCCATTCGGTGCCGAGGACGACGTCGCGGACGGTGGCCTCGGGGCTGAGGGTGAGGTTCTGCGGCAGCCAGGCGACCCGCAGGTCGCGGCGGTGGGTGACGCGGCCGTCGTCGGGTTCCTCGGTGCGGGTCAGCAGGCGCAGCAGAGTGGACTTGCCGGCCCCGTTGAGGCCGACGACGCCGATCCGGTCGGCGTCGTCCAGGCCGAGCGAGACATCGGTCAGCAGTGGCCCGGCCGCGCCGTAGCCCTTGGATACCCGGTCCAGGTTGACGATGTTGGCCACATACCCACCTTTCATGATCAAGGCGTCCCGGTGCCGGGGGGCACCTGGGGACGCCTGTCGTTCAAGGGTACGCGGACGGGTCGGCGGCGGCCGGGGGGCGTCAGGTGATCCGGGCGCCGGGTACCGGTCCGTGGGCGGTGCGGGCCTGGCGGCACACCCCGGCGGACTCCAACTCGGCGGCGACGCGTTCGGCGTGGGCGGCGTCGGTGGCGAGGAACACACAGGTGGGCCCGGAACCGGAGACGATGCCGGCCAGCGCACCGGCCGCCTCGCCGGCCTTCAGCGTGGTGGCCAGCGACGGCCGCATGGCCAGGGCGGCGTCCTGGAGGTCGTTGCCGAGGGTCGGGGCGAGCACCCGGGGGTCACGCTGCCGTAGCGCGGCGAGCAGACCGTCGGTGCTGCCCAGGGGTGGCCCGGCGGCACCGGCCTCGCGGAGCCGGTCGAGTTCCCGGTACGCCTGTGGGGTGGACAGCCCGCCGTCGGCGATGGCGACCACCCAGTGCCAGGAGGTGGGGCGGGCCAGCACCGGGCTGACCGCCTCGCCCCGGCCGGTGCCGAGCGCGGTACCGCCGTGGATCAGGAAGGGCACGTCCGAGCCGAGGTCGGCGGCGATGCTCGCCAGTTCGTCACGGGACAGCCCGGTGCCCCAGAGCGCGTCGCAGGCGACCAGGGTGGCTGCGGCGTCGGCGCTGCCGCCGGCCAGCCCACCGGCCAACGGGATCTGCTTGCGCAGGTGCAGTCGGGCGTGTGGCATCACACCGGCGTATCCGGCGAGGGCGTGCGCCGCCCGGATGATCAGGTTGGAGTCGTCGAGGGCGAGTTCCCCGGTGCCCTCGCCCTCCATGGTGAGGGTCAGCGTGTCACCACGTCGGGCGGTCAACTCGTCGTAGATCGAGATCGCGTGGTAGACGGTGTTCAGTTCGTGGTAGCCGTCCCGACGCAGCGGGCCGACCCCCAGGTGCAGGTTGACCTTGGCGGGCACCCGTACCCGGACGGGACCGCTCGCCCCGCGCGGCTCATCGTCATCCGGACGCCAGGCCTCGGTCACGGGGTGCTGCCCCGAACAGGCAACCGCAGGTCGAACGGCTTGGTCACGATCAGCTCCTCGGGCACGGCCTCAGCCTACTGTGCTGCCGTCGCGCGGCTCGGAGCCGACGCGGCCACGGCGGCGAACTGCTCGACGGTGAGTGACTCGCCACGGGCGCCCGGATCGACGCCGGCGGCGGTGAGCGCGGCGGCGGCCCGGTCGGCACCGCCGGCCCAGCCGGCCAGGGCCGCTCGCAGGGTTTTGCGGCGCTGGGCGAAGGCGGCGTCCACCACCGCGAAGACCTCGTTGCGGGGGACGTCGGCGCGGGGCGGTTCGCGGCGGGTGAAGGCGACCAGACCCGAGTCGACGTTGGGCACCGGCCAGAACACGTTCGGCGGGACCTTCCCGGCGGGGCGGGCGTGGGCGTACCAGGCGAGCTTCACCGACGGGATGCCGTAGACCTTGGAGCCGGGACCGGCCACCAGCCGATCGGCGACCTCTTTCTGCACCATCACCAGGCCGTGCCGGAGGCTGGGTAGCTCGGCGAGCAGGTGCAGCACCACGGGCACGGCGACGTTGTACGGCAGGTTCGCCACCAACGCGGTGGGTGCCGGGTCGGCCAGGTCGGCGGCGGTGATCCGCAGTGCGTCCCCGTGATGCACGCTGAGCCGCTCGGCGGCCGGGCCGGCGTGGCGGGCCGCGGTGTCGGCGAGCGCGTCGGCCAGCGTGGCGTCGATCTCGACGGCGTGCACGTGGGCGGCGGCGGGCAGCAGGGCGAGGGTGAGCGAGCCCAACCCGGGGCCGACCTCCAACGCCACGTCGTCGGGGGTGAGGGCGGCGGTGGCGACGATCCGGCGCACCGTGTTGGGGTCGTGTACGAAGTTCTGGCCGAGCTTCTTGGTGGGCGCGACGCCGAGCCGGGCGGCGAGGTCCCGGATCTCCGCCGGGCCGAGCAGGTCTGCGGCCATAACCCGACAGCGTACGGGTCAGCCGGTGACGTCGGCCGAGCGCCAGCCACCGAAGGCCCGTTCGCCGGTGGCCGAGATGGCTTCGCAGAGTTCGTCGAGGTCGGCGCCGGTGACGGCGGCCAACGCCCGGACGGTCAGCGGGATGAGGTACGAGGCGTTGGGGCGGCCTCGGTGCGGGACGGGGGTGAGGTACGGCGCGTCGGTCTCCACCAGGATCTGGTCGAGTGGGGTCAGCGCGGCTGCTTCGCGCAGCGCCCCGGCGCTGGCGAAGGTGACCGTGCCGGCGAAGCTGAGTAGGTAGCCCCGGCGGACGCATTCGGCGGCGAACTCGGCGTCACCGGAGAAGCAGTGCAACACCACCGTGTCGGGAGCGCCCTCGTCGTCGAGGATGCGCAGCACGTCGGCGTGCGCGTCCCGGTCGTGGATCACCAGCGTCCGGCCGTACCGCTTGGCGATGGCGATGTGCGCCCGGAAGCTCTCCTCCTGTGCGGCGCGGCCGTCGTCACCGGTGCGGAAGTGGTCCATGCCGGTCTCGCCGATGCCGCGTACCCGGTCCTGACCCGCCAGTGCCTCGATCTCGCGCAGGGCTTCGTCGAGGTCGGCCAGCCGGGGCGCCTCGTTGGGGTGCAGCGCGACAGTGGCCAGCACCGCCGGGTAGCGGCTGGCCACCTCGGCACCCCAGCGGGAGGAGGCGACGTCGACGCCGACCTGCACCAGCCGGTCCACCCCGACGGCGGCGGCGACGTCGATGGCCGCCGCGACCGGGTCGTCGGCGCTGCCGCCACCGGGCACCCCGGCCTCGCTGACGGTGATGTCGAGGTGGGTGTGGCTGTCCAGTACCGGCCGGGGCAGCGGCTCGGGCGCGGGTGGGAACTCTCCGGCGCGGCGGGCGGCGCGCTGGCTACGGGATTCGGTTGGCTCGCTCATCTCCTCGACAGCATCACACACGGGACGAGTGCACCGGCCGCCACCCGGAGTGCCCCGAACGGGGCGGGGCGGGGCACCGGCCCCGGCGGTGCGGATCGGGTGGTGGGTCGGCCAGCCGGACCCGGGCCGGGCAGGAATATCACCCGCCCGGCCGGGAAGGCTCGGTCTTTCCGCTGACAGGAGGACCGAGATGCCCTTCATCACCGTGGGGACGGAGAACTCCGCGCCCATCGACCTGTACTACGAGGACCACGGGTCGGGTCAGCCGATCGTGCTGATCCACGGGTTCCCCTTCAACGGGGCGACCTGGGAGAAGGTCTCCGGACCGCTGCTCGACGCCGGCTACCGGGTGATCACGTACGACCGACGCGGCTTCGGCAACTCGGCGCAGCCGGCGTTCGGGTACGACTACGACACCTTCGCCGCCGACCTCGACGTGCTGATGACGGAGTTGGACCTGCGCGACGCGATCCTGGTCGGCCACTCGATGGGTACCGGGGAGGTGACCCGTTTCCTGGGCGCGTACGGCTCGGAGCGGGTGGACCGGGCGGTGTTGTTGGCACCGCTGGCGCCGTATCTGCGGCAGGCGCCGGACAACCCCGAGGGGGTCGAGGCGAGCCTCTTCGAGGGGTTCAAGCAGGCGATCCAGCAGGACCGGTTCGCCTACCTCACCCAGTTCTGCGAAGCCTTCTTCAACTACAGCGAGAACAAGGGCAAGCTGGTCAGCGAGGAGGCGCACCGGGCGCACTGGCAGATCGGCGCGCAGGCGTCGGCGTTCGCCACGTACCACTGCGTGGACGCCTGGGGTACCGACTTCCGGGCCGACGTGTCGCGGATCGACGTGCCGGTGCTGATCGTGCAGGGCGACCAGGACAACGTGCTGCCGTACCCGAAGACCGGCCAGCGGTTGCAGCCGATGCTCGCCGACAGCCGGCTGGTCACCCTCAAGGGCGCGCCGCACGGCATTCCGTGGACGAACGCCACCGAGGTGAACCAGGCGATCATGGAGTTCATCGGCTCGCCGACCATGGCCCGCGCCTGATCCGGTCAGGGGCGGGTGCGGGCGTGGACCGGGTCACGCCGGGCCGCGGGGCCACGCGATGGGCGCGACCCGGTCGGGGTCACGCCCATCGCGGCGTCGGTCAGCTTTCCAGCCGGGCCAGTTCCTCGTCCACGATCGAGGGGTCGAGCTTGCGGAAGACGGGCTTGGGCGCCGCGAGGGGGCGACCCACCACGAGCGGTACGGACTCCCAGCGCGCGCCCTGGGTGTAGTCGCCGGTCAGCACCGGGTACCCGGGCCCGCCGTCGAGGTCGTCGACCTCTTCGATCACCGGCATCGGGGCGTGCACCCCGGTGCCGCCGAGCAGCTCGTGGATCTTCTGCGCGGAGTGCGGCAGGAACGGGGTGAGCAGCGTGTTGGCGTCGCTGACCACCTGAAGGGCGACGTGCAGGATGGTGCCCATCCGGGGCTTGTCCGCCGCGTCCTTGAGCTTCCACGGCGCCTGCTCGGAGAGATACTTGTTGGCCTCGGCGACCACCTTCATCGCCTCGCCGATGGCCTGCTTCTGCCGGTGCCGGGCGATCAGGTCGCCGACCGTGCCGAAGCCGGCGCGCGCCACGGCCAGCAGCGTCTCGTCGGCCTCGGTGAGCCCGTCCGGCCCGATCGGCGGGATCTCGCCGAAGTTCTTCGCCGCCATGGAGATGGACCGGTTGACCAGGTTGCCCCAGCCCGCGACCAGTTCGTCGTTGTTGCGGCGCAGGAACTCGGCCCAGGTGAAGTCGGTGTCGTTGTTCTCCGGCCCGGCCACCGCGATGAAGTAGCGCAACGCGTCGGCGTCGTACCGCTGGAGGAAGTCCCGGACGTAGATGACCACCCGGCGGGACGAGGAGAACTTGCGGCCCTCCATGGTCAGGAACTCGCTGGAGACCACCTCGGTGGGCAGGTTGAGCTGCCCGAGTCGGCCCGGTTCGCCGCCCCGGCTGCCCTCACCGGAGTAGCCGGCGAGCAACGCGGGCCAGATGACCGAGTGGAAGACGATGTTGTCCTTGCCCATGAAGTAGTAGGCCTGGGCGTCACCGGACGCGGCGAGGTCCGGCCCGTCCAGGTGGTTCCAGTACTTCCGCCACGCCTGCGGGTCTCCGGTGCGGCGGGCCCACTCGATGGACGCGGAGAGGTAGCCGATGACGGCGTCGAACCACACGTAGATGCGCTTGTCGGTGCGCTCGCGCCAGCCTTCGAGCGGGATCGGGACGCCCCACTCCAGGTCCCGGGTGATGGCGCGGGGGTGCAGGTCGTCCAGGAGGTTCTTGGAGAAGCGCAGCACGTTCGGCCGCCAGCCCTCCCGGGTGTCCAGCCACTTGCGCAGCACGTCGGCCAGGGCGGGCAGGTCGAGGAAGAAGTGTTCGGTCTCGACGAACTCCGGCGTCTCCCCGTTGATCTTCGATCGCGGGTTGACCAGGTCGATCGGGTCGAGTTGGTTGCCACAGTTGTCGCACTGGTCGCCCCGGGCGCTGTCGTAGCCGCAGATCGGGCAGGTGCCCTCGATGTACCGGTCGGGCAGGGTCCGGCCGGTGGACGGCGAGATGGCGCCCATGGTGGTCTTCGGCACGATGTACCCGTTGCGGTACATCCCCTCGAACAGCTCCTGCACCACGGCGTAGTGGTTGCCGGTGGTGGTGCGGGTGAACAGGTCGTAGGAGAGGCCGAGGCCGTGCAGGTCCTCGACGATCACCCGGTTGTACCGGTCGGCCAGTTCCCGTGGCTTCAGCCCTTCGGCGTCGGCCTGCACCTGGATCGGCGTGCCGTGCTCGTCGGTGCCGGACACCATGAGTACGTCGTGGCCGGCCATCCGCATGTATCGGGCGAAGACGTCGGAGGGTACGCCGAAACCGGAGACGTGGCCGATGTGGCGTGGGCCGTTGGCGTACGGCCAGGCCACCGCCGCGAGAACGTGACTCATGGACAGAAAGCCTAGTGACCCTCGCGCAGGGCCCGCGAACCAATAGGGCCCGTCGGTCGGTGTGGTGCCCCAGACCGGGTCAGCAATTCGTCCGAAATGTCGCCGACACGCTGCCTGAGCTGCCCGATCATCCCCCCGTACCGGTGTCCAATGAACGCGTGACTGGCAGCCGAGCCGCCCGAGAGCACTCCGACGGCCCTCCCTCCGACGCCGGGCCGGACACCACCGCGCCGCCGCGTACCCCGGCGGTGGCGCCGCAACCCCGCACGGTGCCGTCGCCCGATGGCGAGACCGGGCCGGACCGGGCCGAGCCCGCCACCGTCGAGTTGCGGCACGTGGTCGAGGTGGAGCCGACGACCGGCGCGCCGGTGGACACGCTGCCGCGTCGGGTTCCGGTCCGGGCGAGCGGACGCCCGCGTCGCCGACAGGTGTCGTTCGACGATGATCCGCCGGAGGAGGACTCCTTCTGGGCACCGATCGAGGAGGTGCACTGGGACGGCACACCGGTCCGACCGGAGACGCCCGGCAGGGGTGAGCCGTGGTGGCGGCGGTTGCGGCCGGTCCGCCGCCGGGAACGGAGCAACCATCCACCGGACCCCTGGGCGGGGCTGTCCGCCATGATCGGGTTGAGCCTCGCGGCGGCCTTCTTCGCCTGGGTCAGCGCCGGACCGCTCTGGGTCGCCGTCGGGCACGCCACCTCCGGCACGGTGATCGTCACCGGGTGCACCGGCGACGGCCTGACCCAGCGCTGCCGGGGCATCTTCACGGCGGCCGACGAGGAGTTCCGGACCCACGGCGTACGAGTCAGCGGGGTACCCCGGGACCGCACCGCGCCCGGTTCCGCCCTACCCGCCCGGGTGACCGGCCCGGACGGGCACGTCGCGTACGCCGACCGCGGGGTGGGCGCGCAGTTGCGCTGGCTGCTCGGGATGCTCGGTGTGCTCGGCTGCGCGGTGGGCATCGCCCGCTGGACCGGCGCGACCCGGCTGCCCGACCCCACCGAACGGCGCTGGGCGATCGCCGCCTCGGTGGCCGGTCCGCTGCTGACCACGTTCGGGTTCCTGATCGCGGCCTGGTGATCGCCGACGGTCGCGGGATACCCGAGCGCGGTTCACTGGTGCACGAGCGTGTAGACGTCGCGGCGACGCAGCCCGTACGCGGTCGCGACGTCCGTGATCGCGTCCCGACGGCTGAGTCCGGCCGCCTCCCGCTCGGCCACCGCCGCGCGCAGGGCGTCATCGTCGGGACGGGCGGCGGGGGTGGCCGGAGCGCCGGCCACGACCAGGGTGATCTCGCCGCGCGGCTCGCCGTCGGTGGCCCACCGGGCGAGTTCACCGAGCGGGCGACGCAGCACCTCCTCGTACGTCTTGGTCAGCTCGCGGCACACTGCGGCGGGGCGATCGGCGCCGAACGCGTCGGCCAGGTCGGTCAGCGTGGCGGCGATCCGGTGCGGCGCCTCGAAGAAGACCAGCGTGCGCTCCTCGGCGGCGAGCGCCCGCAGCCGGGCCCGCCGGGCACCGGCGGAGCGGGGCAGGAACCCCTCGAAGCAGAACCGGTCGCAGGGCAGCCCGGAGAGGGCGAGGGCGGTGGTGACGGCGCTGGGACCGGGCGCGGCGGTGACCGGCACCCCGGCGTCCAGGGCGGCCCGGACCAGGCGGTAGCCGGGGTCGGAGACGCTGGGCATGCCACCGTCGGTGACCAGCGCGACGACGTATCCCTCGGTGAGCACGTCGACCAGTTCCGGGGTACGCCGCTCCTCGTTGCCCTCGAAGTAGGAGACGACGCGACCGGCGATGGTCACGTCGAGGTCGCGGGCGAGCCGGTGCAGCCGACGGGTGTCCTCGGCGGCGACCACGTCGGCGGCGGCGAGCACCTCCCGGAGTCGGGTGGAGGCGTCGGCGGGGTTGCCGAGCGGCGCGCCGAGGAGGACCAGGCGGCCAATTTCGGACATTTCACCCAATGTGCCGCGCTCCTTCATCGAAGGTCGTACCGGATATGGGGACGACAGGCACCACCGACCCCTTCCGCAGCCTACGATCGCCGGGTGACGAGTGCGTCGACAGCACAGAGCGCGAGCCCCGACCAGCCCTCGGAGCCGACAGCGACCACAGCCGCCGGCACCGATCCGCCGACGGGCGGGATACCGGCGGCGATCCGTCGCCGGCTGGCCACCGTCGAGGCCGGGTTGAACGACCGGTCGTGGTTGGCCACGGCGGTCGTGGTGGCCATCGCGGCGGTCCTCCGGTTCGCGAACCTCAGTCATCCACCGGGCAAGATCTTCGATGAGGTCTACTACGCCCGGGACGCCTGGGGGCTGGTCGACAAGGGCGTCGAGTGGAACTACCAGAACAACGCCCCGTCGTACGTCGTCCACCCGCCGCTGGGCAAGTGGTTGATCGGCCTCGGCGAGTGGGCCTTCGGCTACAGCGACGCCGAGCACGGCATCCTGGTGCCCGGAAACCTGTTCACCACCGCACCGGAGTTCGGCTGGCGCTTCTCGGCGGCACTGGTGGGCACCCTGTCGGTGCTGCTGCTGGTCCGCATCGGCCGCCGGATGTTCCGCTCCACGGTGCTCGGCTGCGCCGCCGGTCTGCTGCTCGCGGTGGACGGGTTCCACCTGGTGCTCTCCCGTACCGCGCTGCTCGACATCTTCCTGCTCTTCTTCGTGCTGGCCGCCTTCGGCGCGCTGGTGCTCGACCGGGACGCCACCCGCCGCCGCTGGGCGCGGGCCCTGGAGTCCGGGCTGGATCCGACCGCTCCGGGGCGCGCCGGTCGACCGCCCGGCGGCTGGCGGAACTGGCCCTGGTGGCGGCTGGCCACCGGCGTGCTGCTCGGCTGCGCCTTCGCGGTGAAGTGGAGCGCGCTGTTCTTCGTACCGGTCTTCGCGCTGCTGATGTTCCTCTGGGACGTCGGTGCCCGAAAGTCGGCCGGGGTACGCCGGCCGTGGCGGGACACGCTGCTCGACGGCGTGCCGTGGATGGTGCTCGCCGGCCTGGCGATGGCGGTCACCTACGTCGCGACCTGGTCCGGTTGGCTGTTCAGCCAGGAGGGCTACTACCGGCTCGCCGAGCGGTACCCGGACGCCAACCTCAGCGATAAGCCGATCATCGGCCCGCTGTGGAACCTGGTGCAGTACCACCAGGCCGCACTCGGCTTCCACAACCAGCTCGACGACCCGCACAAGTACCAGTCGTGGCCATGGCAGTGGCTGCTGCTGGGCCGCCCGGTGGCGTTCCACTGGACCGGCGACGGCCCCTGCGGCGCGGCGAGCTGCGCCGAGGAGGTGCTGCTGCTGGGCACCCCGCTGCTGTGGTGGTCGTTCCTGCCCGCGCTGGTGGCGCTGATCTGGCTCGGGCTGGCCCGGCGGGACTGGCGGGCCGGGGCGATCCTGCTCGCCGTGGCGGCCGGGCTGCTGCCCTGGTACTGGTTCGCCCTCGAGGGCCGGACGATGTTCTCCTTCTACGCCGCGCCCGTGGTGCCGTTCCTGGTGCTCGCCGTGGTCTACGTGCTGGGTGCCGTCGCCTCGCCAGCGGGGATGAGCGGCACCCGAGCGGTGACCGGCCCAGACGAGGAGGCGAGTCGGGACCGCCGACTGGTCGGCAGTGTGGTCGCCGGGGCGTACGTGGTGTTGGTCGTCCTCTGCTTCGCGTACTTCTACCCGATCTTCGTGGGCCTGACGATGCCGTACGAGGACTGGTCGGCGCGGATGTGGCTGGACGGTCGCTGGATCTGACAACGCGATGGGCCCGTACGCCTCGGCGTACGGGCCCATCGTCGACACATAGGACGCGCCCCGATCGCCTGCCACGGGGGAAGCGGGCGATTGGGGCGCGCACCAGCAGCTTAACCACCCGCGACCGGGGGCACAACGGGGCAGCACCGGTCAGATTTCCGACGAATGCCGAATGCGACAAGAAGTCAGGTGACCGCTGCCGCTGGGTTACTCCGTGCCGACTATGCGCCGTCGAAGAGTGACCGGACGACATCGGGCTGAACCGTTCCGTCCAGCCACGCAGCTGTCCACCGAATCGCCGGACAGCGATTTCCGCCCCGCTTGAACGATCATCCGGGATGGGAACTCAGTGCCCTTTGGGGCGACGCGGCAACCAGCCGAAGAACCGGTCCTGCAATGACGTCGAACCGGCGGCGTGCAGATCCTCGACCGCAGAGGCGAGACAGGCACCCAGGTAGACGCTGAGCATCGCGCGGTCCATGCCGTACTCGGCCAGCAACTGCTCTCGTTTGGGCTCACACGGCCATTGGGCGTCACAGGTGCCACACATCCATCCGGGGGTCACCGGGGCGTGTTCGTCCGCCCGACCGGGTGGGGTGCTGCCCTCCGCCTCCGCCACCGTGACACCCGGTCGATCCGCAACACCCGTCATCGCGTTCCCTTCCGCCTCCACCGGCGACGGCGGGCCGCCGCCCGCCGTCGGGTCGACCCTCCCCGTGCACACAGTCAGCGAACGGGGACGCTCCGGTGTTACAGGATTGCGGTACGTTGACCAACCATGGCCGCCGCGAACCGCCCCAACCGGATGCCGTCACCGCCGGGCACCCGCACCGGCTCCACCGACCGCAGATACCAGCCGGGAGCCACCGGTGCGTGATCTTCTCCCGTCCACCGTCGCGGTGGCCGTGGCAGCTGAGGGCGACTGGACCGGACAGCTGCACGAGGCCGAGGCCGCCTGTCTGGGAGATCGTGCGGTGGAAAGCCGCCGCCGCGACTTCACAGCCGGCCGGGTGTGCGCCCGGCGCGCCATGGCCGCGTTGGGGCTCCCGCCGGTCGCCGTACCGGCCGCCGCCGACCGCTCCCCCGTCTGGCCGACGGGAACGGTCGGCACCATCACCCACACCCACGGCTACTGTGCCGCAGCCGTCGCCCGCCGCGAGGAGATCCGGGCCGTCGGCATGGACGCCGAGCAGCACCGGGAACTCAGCGCGGGCGTACGCCGCCTGATCTGCCTGCCCGAGGAGGACGAGCAGATCGCGCGACTGCCGACCGACGTCTTCTGGCCGGCGGTGGTCTTCAGCGCGAAGGAGACGGTGTACAAGGTGTGGCATCCGGTCGTCGGCACCTGGCTCGACTTCCACGACGCGCTGGTGCGCCTCGACCCCGAGGCCGGGACGTTCACCGCGCGGATCGCCCCCGCGCGGATCGCCGAAGCGCCGGTCGACCATCCGCCCGCGCTGGTCACCGGCCGCTTCGCGGTCGAGGCGGGCCTGGTTCGCACCGCCGCCACGCTCGCCGTCCGCTAGGGTCCGAGGCTGAATCCGGGTCACCGAACGGCCGCATGGTGGCCGGATGATCTGTCCTGAGTGGACTTGTCTACACTCCGCCCGGTGATCAACAAGAAATGGTCGTCAGCCGCCCTGCTCGGGCTGCTGGCGGCGACCACGCTGGCCGGCCCGGTGCCGGCGTTTGCCGACGACCGGACGGAACCAACCGCTGAGCCGCCAAGGGTCCAGCTCGTCCTGGACGTCAGCGGCTCGATGCGGGCCACCGACATCGACGGACGTAGCCGGATCTCGGTTGCTCAGCAGGCGTTCGGCGAGGTGGTGGACGCCCTGCCGGACGAGACACAGTTGGGTATCCGGGTGCTGGGCGCCACCTACCAGGGCAAGAACAAGCAGCAGGGCTGCCTGGACACCCAGCAGATCGTGCCGGTCGGCCCGGTCGACCGGGAGCAGGCCAAGGCCGCCGTGGCGACGCTGCGGCCGACCGGCTTCACCCCGGTCGGACTCGCCCTGCGCGAAGCCGCCAAGGACCTCGGCACCGGCACCACCGCCCGACGAATCGTGCTGATCACCGACGGCGAGGACACCTGCGCCCCACCCGACCCCTGCCAGGTGGCCCGCGAGTTGGCCGCGCAGGGCACCACGCTGGTGGTGGACACCCTCGGCCTCGCACCCGACGAGAAGGTACGCCGGCAGTTGCTCTGCATCGCCGCCGCCACCGGTGGCACCTACACCGCCGCGCAGAGCGCCGAGGGTCTGACCGACCGACTGAAGCAACTGGTGGACCGGGCCCGCGACACGTACGCCACCACCCCGGCGAAGGTCGACGGGACGGACGCCTGCCAGGGTGCGCCGCTGCTCTCCCCCGGCGTCTACACCGACCGGGAGAGCTTCTCCGAACACCGTTGGTACCGGGTGCCGGTGCGACCGGGGCAGGAGTTGCGCGCCTCGGTCAGCGTGGCGCTCGACCGGCCGGTCAACCCCGACTACGGCGTGCTGCTGCGGGCCACCGCGACGGACGGCCGGGAACTCGTCCGGGGCGTGGACGCCGGTAGTGGACGTACCGACGTGGTCTCGACCGGTCTGCGCTGGTCCGCTGGGGACGACGCCGAGGACAGCGAGGACACCGAGGCGGCAACGACGCCCCCGGCCTACACCACCGTCTGCCTGGTGGTCAGCAACATGTTCTCGCCTCGGGCGGGCACCGCTGCGGACCCGGGTATGCCGGTCGAGCTGACCGTCGACGTGGTCGCCGCCTCGTCCGCCCCGGACGGCCCGGACCTGGGCCGTGGCTGGGTCCTGCTGCTTCTGCTGACCCTGGCCGGCCTGCTCACCGGGCTCATCACCGGCCTGCTGACCCGCTGGTGGGTAGCCACCTGGAGGAACTGAGAGATGCTCACCCGATCGGCAACCGTCGCCGCCCTGCTCGCCGTCGGTGTCGCCCTGGCTCCGGGTGCGGCACTCGCGGCCCCCACCCCCACCCCTTCCCCCGGTGCCGTCACCGTCACCAAGGCGGGCACCTCGTACCTGAGCGCCACCCCGGTGGCCGCCGGGCAGCCCGTCCGGGTCGCCGCCTCGACCGGTGAGTACCTCTACTGGTCGTTCCCGGCCGAGGCGGGCGAGATCCACGAGATCACCGCGACGGTCACCCTCGCGCAGAACCGCACCGGCCGGTCCACCTGGACGGTGGAGGTCTTCGACGGGCTGCGACGCCGACAGGCGTGCACGGCCGGTGCGCAGACCCCGACCGCCGACGCTTCGGCGCGTACCGTCGGGCTCGGCTGCACGTTGCGGCGGGTGCGCCCGTGGGCGGAGCCGTGGTCCGGCGACCCGTTGCCCGGCACCTACTACGTGCGGCTGGCCGTGGTCGACGTCCCCGAGGCCGACCTCGGCCTACCGGTCGACGTGGACCTGCTGATCTCGACCGTCGACGACGTCGGCACCTCCGCCGACGACGGCAGGTTGGAGAAGGCGCTGGTGCCGCCGACCAACGCCGGTGCCGTCCTGGACGCCGAACCGGCGGTCGCACCGGAGGACGACGAGGAGGACGGCTGGAACCTCAACCTCACCGGTTGGCTGCCCGAGGCCGGCTCCCGCTGGATCTGGACCACCGCCGGCGGAATGCTGGCCGCGATCGCGGGCGTGGTCGGCTTCGCTCTCACCCGCCGCCCCACCACCAGGTGAGCCCCACCACCAGGTGAGCCCCGCCGGCAGGTCGTGCTGAGGTGCCCACACGACCTGCCGGCGGCCCCGGGTCGAGCCGCGACGGCCTACTCCAGGGCGAAGGTGGCCGACGCCCGTCCGGCCGCGTCCGGCACCGCCTCCAGGTAGAGCAGCCCGTCGCGGTGACGGACGTACTGGCCGGGGAAGTTCACCGACTCCAGCGACACCTTCGCCGCGTCGGCGAGCCCGCTCCGGCGGGTGAAGGTGGCGTCCTGCCGGAAGAGGTTCGAGCCGTCGTTGCGTTCCACCCAGATCTGGTGGTTGCGGTGCCGCAGGTAGTAGCCGGGATAGTTGGTCGACTCCAGGGAGATGCCCGAGGAGTTCGCCAGGCCGGTGACGATCCGGAACTGCGAGTCGGCCAGGTTGGTCACGTTCGGCTCCAACCGGACCCGGAACTCCCAGTGCCGCAGGTAGCGGTCGGGCAGGTCGTGGGCGCGCAGGCGGACCGGCGTCAGGCCGTCCGGCACCGGTACGCCGAAGTTCGGGGTGCCGTCGGCGTTCCAGTAGACCCGCTGGATCCGGGTCCGCCGATTCGGATCGCTCAGCGGGTCGTAGCCGTTGCCGAGATACCGCTCGTAGTTGCGTGAGTGGTAGACGATCACGTCGCTGCCGTCCTCGGCGACGGTGAACGAGTTGTGCCCCGGCCCGTACTGCCCGGTCCGGCTGTCACTGGCCAGCACCGGCGTGGCGCGCTTGGTCCACGAGGCCGGGTCGAGCAGGTTGCTGCCGGCTGCGGCGGTGAGCAGGCCGACGGCGTAGCTGGCGTCGGTGGCGCTCGCCGAGTAGGTCATGAAGACCCGGCCGTTGCGGATCAGCACCGCAGGTCCCTCGTTCACCCGGTAACCCCGGGTCTCCCAGGCGTGGGTCGGGGTGGCGATCAGGGTCGGGGTGCCCGCGTACGTCCAGGGGTTGACGGCTCGGGCGAGGTAGATGTTCGAGTTGTTGCCCGCGTACTCGGCCCAGGCCAGGTAGCGCTGACCGTTGTGCACGAAGGTGGTCGCGTCGAGGGAGAAGCTGTTGCGCGCGGGTTGGAGTTGGCCGCGTTCCACCCACGGCCCGTCGAGTGGGTTCGCGGCGCTGCTTTCCAGCACGTACGGCCGGATGGCCCAGATGTCGTCGGTGCGCCCGGCGGCGAAGTAGATGTACCACCGGCCGTCGATGAAGTGGATCTCCGGGGCCCAGATGTGCGCGCCCATCTCGCCGCTGCCGTGGCGACGCCAGATCACCCGCTCGCTGGCGGTGGCGAGGCCCTGGAGGGTGGTGGCGCGTCGCAGCACGATGCGGTCGTACTCCGGGACCGTCGCGGTGAAGTAGTAGTAGCCGTCGGTGTGCCGGTAGATGTGCGGGTCGGCGCGCTGCTCGGCCAGCGGGTTGGTGAAGGTGACAGCCGCCGCCCGCGCCGGTGCGTCCGCCACCACCACTGCGCCGGTCACCGCCGTGGCCAGGGCCGCGACCAGTGCCAACACCCGTCTGACACCGCTTCGGATAGCTGTCATCGTCGTCGTCCTTCCGCCGTCGGACCGGAGCGGACACCGTCGCGGCGTCGACCGGAGCGCCCACCGGCCATTGTTAACGTTCACAACAATCGCCGTCAAGAGACGATCATCGATAGGACGACCGGCGGTCAGGTCGAGATTCGCACCCGGAGAGGCGGCGGGCCGGGCAGCCGCGTCAGGCCGTCGCGCCGCCGTCGACGGCGATCGACGCGCCGGTGATGTGTCGGCCACCCTCACCCACCAGGTGACTGACCGTCGCCGCCACGTCGGCGGGCGCCGCGTACCGGCCGAGGGCGATCTGGGTCCGCTGGGCGTCAGCCCCGGCGCTGTCGGCCGGGTTCATGTCGGTGTCGGTCGACCCGGGGAGGATCAGGTTGACGGTGATCCCGCGCGGGCCGAGCTCCCGGGCCAGCGCGCGGGTCAGCCCGTTGACCGCACTCTTGGTCATCGCGTACGCGCTCACTCCCGGGGCCGGGACCCGACTGGCGAAGCTACTGCCGATGTTGACGATCCGGCCGCCCTCGCCCATGTGCCGCACCGCCGCCTGGGTGGTCAGGTAGACCCCGCGCACGTTGACCGCGATCGCCCGGTCGAGATCGGCGATGCCGACCGACTCGATCCGCCCGCCCGCGAACACCCCCGCGTTGTTGACCAGGATGTCCAGTCGCCCCCACTCGGCGACAGTGCGCTCCACCGCACCGACCACCGCCGTGGGGTCCGCGCTGTCCGCACAGATCGACAGGCCGCTGCGTCCGTACGCCTCGATGTCGGCCAGGACGGACTTCGCGCTGTCCTCGGCGCTGCGGTAGGTGAACGCGACGTCTGCGCCGTCCGCGGCGAGCCGGCGCGCGACGGCCGCTCCGATGCCTCTGCTGCCACCCGTGACCAGTGCGACCCTGCCGGCGAGTTGAACCGTCATGCCACAATCCTGACAGTCGACTCAGGACAGCCGTGCTCCGGGTCACTGATCGACCGAACGGGAACACCCATCCGGTCGGCAACGGCTACGCTGGGGCACCACCCGCGCCGGATCCACAGCAGCGTCCACACCGCACGGACGTTCGCGGGGTGAGAACCTCGCACCGGAACAGCCGCAGGTCGGAAAGTGTCGGCGGACTCTGGCATGGTCGACACCATGTGCGGTCGCCCGCTTGCTGAGAGTCACTCATCGATCGGCTCGGAGATGCCAGTCCTTGACCTCGCCGGGTGTGCCGCGACCCTCGGGGTGAGCAGACTTCAGGTGCAACGGTGGGACTCCACCGGGCAGTTCGCCCCACCTCGCACCGGTCAGGGCACCCACCGTCGATGGTGTCGCACCGACCTCTACGAATGGGCGGCGACCTCTCCGCTGCACCTGGCCGACCGGGTGCCGCTGCGCCATTGGCCGACAGCCACCGGCCCCCGTCCCTACCTGGGCGCCCGTCTGGTCGCCGGCAACGTCGCGCTGTTGTGGGCCACCCAGGTGGGCACGATGGCCGTCGTGTGGCCGGTCTCCGGGCGGCGCCCCACACCACGCGCCCACCTGCCTCCCTTGCTGCGTGCCTGGGGTGTGGTGGGTGCGGCGGCGGTGGCCCCCGGGCTCGGCGACGGTGGGCCGGACGTCGATCCGCTGCCGATGACTCCAGCGCAGGACGAGGCCGCATTGAGCTGGACGGACCTGTCGGCGCTGGTCGGCCAACCACTGCCGTACTGGCCCCTGCCACTGCGGCGGGAAGTGCTGATCACTCGCTGGCGGCCCGGCCAGCCGACGGTCCAGGCGCTCGCCGGGGATTCGGAGCTGGACACCGACGCGCTACTTGAGCTGGCCATCCTGTACCCGACGGACCATCCGGCCGCCCGCCTCCTGGTCACACTCGCCCGCACCATCCTCCGCCGGAAAGCCGAGTCCGCGGGCCGGGAGATCGACACCGTGGCGCCGACGGTGGCTGCCGGCACCACCGTCGTCGCCGCCCGGCCGCTGCCCGTACCGCTGGTCGATCGGGACCAGCTGGACGAGGCCACCCGCCGTGCGGGCTGGCGGGAGATCCTGTGTCGGCAGGACGCCCTCGCCGAACACTGCCTGTCGCAGATGTTGAAGTGGGACAACGGCGCGGACTGCCCCTTCGGCCATCGGTTCACGGTCAGGCGCGCGAGCCCGACCGCCGACGAGTGGACCGCACGGCTGGAGCCGACGGTGCGTACCGCCGCGTTCCGGCTGCTGGGCGACGTCGGCACCGACCACGAGACCCTGCGTGACCCGGCCACCGAAGCTCCCGTGGTCCGCCGCCGCGACGGCGACGGGACCGAGTTGCGCGCCGCCGCACCGCAACGGTTACCCACGACCTCGCCGTTGGCCGAGATCATCCTCGACCACCCGATCTGGGTCCGCACCGCCGACGGCACGCTCTACCCCGCTCCGCAGGGCTCCTTCTGGGGAATCGGCTGGGGGTATCCGGGCTTCGGGCCGAGCTGTCTCGCCCTGCTGATCGACCGGCTGCTCGACGACATCAACGCCCAGGCGGCGGACAGCGCTACCGGAGCCCCGGACGGCCTGCGCCGGCTCACCCGGATCACGATGCCGCGCGGCACCGTACTGACCCGCAGGCAGCTTGAGTCCGCGCGGGCAGGCACCTGGCGACCCACCCGGGACGACTTCCCCGTGCACGAAGGGCGGCACGATGCGCCTCCCCGATTTATGTGACACCACCGGGCACGGACCGGCCCGTACCGTCGAGACATGGCACCTGGTCCATCCGGGACGACAGCCCTGCCACCGTGGTCCCTGCCCGGCGCACAGCCGGGCCGCGTCCGCCTGACCCGCGAGCTGCCGGTGGCGCTGCGCGACGCACTCACCGGGGTACGCGACGACACCGCCGCCCGCGAGCGGATGCTGCTCACCGGTTGGCTCGCGGTGTTGTCGCGGTCGGTCGGCGAGCCCACGGTGAGCACAGCGGTGATCGGTGCGACCGGGGGTCTCGACCAGGTCAGCAGCCAGGTCGGTGACCTCACCTGGGCCGACCTGGCAGCAGCGCTGCGCCGGGTTCCGTTGGACGGTCGACCACACAGCGCCGTCGACGCCCGGGGCACGCTTGCCGACGACACCGCCGACCTGGTGGTACGGCTCGGACCCGGCTGCGCCGGGTTGGAGCTGGCCTACGACCTTGAGCACGTCGGACACGACGCCGCCCAGCGGGTGCTCGGCTACCTGCTCCACGCCCTGCGACGGCTTTCGGAGACGCCGGACGCGGCAGTGGATCTCGGCGACATGTTGAGCCCCGAGGAGCGACGGCGTCAGCTCGTCGACCTGTGCGGTGCCCGGGTGCACAACGGTCCCGACGGATTCGTCGCGGCTTTCCAGTCGCGGGCGGCGGCCGTACCCGACCGTCCGGCGGTCCGCCACCGCGAGGGCACGTTGACCTACGGCGAACTCGATCGTGCCTCCCGTCGGTTGGCCCATCGCCTGCGCGGGCTCGGCGTCCGCGACGGCGACACGGTGGCCGTCGTCAGCGACCGGCACCTCGACTGGGTGGTGGCGATGCTGGGCGTCCTACGCGCGGGCGCGGTGTACCTACCGGTGCGGCCGGACTTCCCGCCGGCACGGGTGCAGGGCCAACTCGACCGGGCCTGCTGTCGGTTGGCGCTGGTCGACGAACCCGGCTCGATCCTCATGTCCGACGTCGTCGGCACCGACGGCTGGTCCGGCGCGGTGGCGCCGATCGCCGACTCCGGCGCCGACCCGGTCCCGGTCGACCTGCCGCCGCCGACCGGTGAGCGTCCCGCGTACGTGTACTTCACCTCGGGCTCGACCGGGCAGCCGAAGGGTGCCGTCTGCGCCCACGCCGGGATGATCAACCACTTGTGGGCGAAGGTCGACGACCACGACCTCGGGCCCGACGACGTGGTGACTCAGACCGCCTCGCAGTGCTTCGACATCTCGCTGTGGCAGGTCTGTGCGCCCCTGCTGGTCGGTGGCACCTGCGTGGTGGTCGACGTCGACCGGCAACTCGACGTGGCCGCCTTCACCGCGCTGCTGCTGCGGCACCAGGTGACCACCATCCAGGTCGTACCCTCCTATCTGGAGGTGCTGCTCACCCACCTGGAGACCGGTACGGTACGGCTGCCCCGGCTCCGGTCGGTGTCGGTGACCGGTGAAGCGCTCCGCTCGGACCTGGTCCGTCGCTGGTTCGCGGTGCTGCCGGAAGTGCGGCTGCTCAACGCGTACGGAGCGACGGAGACCTCCGACGACGCCATGCACGAGGTGCTCGACGGGCCCGGGGAGCGGGACCTGCCCGTGGTCAGCGTCGGCCGGGCCCTGCGCAACATGCGGGTCTACGTCGTCGACGACCGGTTGCGCCTGATGCCGGAGGGTGCCCGGGGTGAGATCGTGTTCGCCGGGGTGTGCGTGGGGCACGGCTACCTCAACGACCCGCAACGCACCGCCGAGGTGTTCACCACCGACCCGTACCATCCGGGCGAGCGGCTCTACCGATCCGGTGACCTGGGCCGCTGGCTGCCGGAAGGGCGGCTGGAGTTCCTGGGCCGCCGCGACCACCAGGTCAAGATCCGAGGTCTGCGGGTGGAGGTCGAGGAGGTCCGGGCCGCGCTGGCGGCGGTACCGGGGGTGCTCGACGCCGCTGTCGTCGCCGTCGGGGAGGGCAACCGGGCCCGGCTGGTGGGCTTCCACGTCGCCACTGACGAGATCTCGTCGGACGACCTCGACAAGCAGCTCGCCACGCGGCTACCGGACTACATGATCCCGGCACACCACGTCCGGCTCGACGCGCTGCCGCTCAACGACAACGGGAAGGTCGACCTGGCCCGACTGCGGCGGCAGGCCCGGGAGGCGACCGCCGGTACCGCCGTTGCCGAGCCGCCACACACGGCGGTCGAGCGCCGCCTGGCACTGGAGTGGTCCGAGGTGCTGGGGCTGCCGGTCGAGCGGGTGGGCCGGGACGACGACTTCTTCGAGTCCGGCGGCACCTCGCTGGCGGCGATCCACCTGCTGACCCGGCTGGGACACCGGCTGTCGCTGTCCGACATGTTGGCCGGTCCGACACTGCGTGAGATCGCGCTTCGTCTTGAGGACACCGACGTCTCCGGATAGCGTGCGGGTCGGAACCGGTCCGGCGGGGTGGTGTCAGCCGATCGCCACCGGCAGCGCCGCGACCGCCCGGTCGGCTCGCGCGCCGGCCTCCGCCGCTGATCGCCCCTGGGCGATCACGTAGCCGAGCCGTTCCAGGAACGAGCCGAGCCGGACGATCCGTCGGCCCGGCCGCGCGGTGACCACCGCGTCGACCACACCGGGCAGCGCCAACGCTGACGCCGGGTCGGGCACCGTCTCGACGACACCGTCCGCCGTCGGCACGAGGAAGCGGACACTGGCGTACCCGTTGCGCACCGTCTGCGGTGGTGGGACACGACCCGCGCTGCGCGCCACCAGCTCCGCGATCAGGTCCTGTCCGGTGGCGACCCGGATCGCCTGCGGGATCATGCCGCCGGCCAGCCTGGGATTCACCTCCACCACGACCGCCCGGCCGCCGGTCACCCGTAGCTCGACGTGGGCCGCGCCCCACCGCAGCCCGAGCGCGGCGAGCGCGGCGCGGGCGCTCTCCGCGAGCAGCTCGGCGGTGCCGGACTCGACGGGGGCGGGAACATCGTGCCCGATCTCAAGAAACCCCCGGGTCTCGTCGACATGCTTGGCCACCACCATCCGCACCTCGCCGTCGAGCAACTCGACGGAGAACTCCGGGCCGGGCAGGTAACGCTCGACCAGCACGGCGGACGGCAACGGCAGGCCCCGCTCGTCGGTCCTGGTGGCGAGCAGGTCGGCAGCGTGGGCGGCCACCCCGCGCAGGTCGTCGCAACGGCGTACCCCGATCGAGCCCGAACGACTGACCGGTTTCACCACCACCGGCAGGCCCAGTCGCTGCGCCGCGTCGACCGCGTCGGCGGCCGACGTCACCACCTGGAACCCGGGTGAGGCGACGCCGGTGGCCGCGAACCGCGCACGCTGGACGCTCTTGCTCCGGGCAGCGGCCAACCGGTCCGGGTCCTCCCCCGGCAGGTCGAGGGCGCGAGCCACGGCGGCGGCGGTGGCGATGAAGTACTCGGAGCTGGAGGTCACTCCGACGACCTGCTGCGACCGGGCCAGGTCACGGCAGTGCGCCAGCACCGTGGGCAGCGCCGCCGTGTCGCACCGGTGCACCGGCAGGTCCAGCTCCGCGGCGTACGGGTAACGGGCCGGATCGGCGCACAGCAGCGCCGGGACGAGACCCAGGTCGCGGGCTCGTTCCGCGAAGAGGCGACCGCTGCCGGTCGTGTTGCTCTCCACCAGGATCAGCAGCTCAGCCACGACAGATCGCCTCGCTGGCCGCAGCGAGCGCATCGGACGCCCGGTTCCATCCCCGGCGCAGGTCCCGCAGCTCCGCGCGCAGCCGGTGCCGCAGCGTCCAGGCGGCGGCGAGTGCCTCCGCCCGGCTGCCGGGGCCACCGCCGAAGCGGGCACGGTCGGCGGCGGTACGCGGGTCGATCCGCGCGAACCCCTCCGGTGGCCAGTCCGCGCCCTCGTCCACTGCCCGTAGCACCGCAGCACCGACCCGGTGGTGGGCCTCGCGGAACGGCACCCCCTGGCGGACCAGGTCGTTGGCGACCGCCGTGGCCTCGACGAAGCTGCGGGCGGCGACGGACTCCATGGTGTCCGGACGTGGCCGAGCCCCCGCGACCACGAGGGCGGCCAGGGCCAGCACGTCCCGCGTGGTCCGCAGTGCCGGCCCGACCGACGCCATCGCCTCGGTGCCGACCTCGATCGAGTTGGTGAACGGCGCCGAGCGGATCGCGCTCGTCGCACTCACCCAGGCACCCAGCACCCGGGTGGGCCGCGCCTTGAGGTGTTCCAGGACGAAGGCGTTGCGCTTCTGCGGAAGCGCCGAGGAGCCGCCCACCAGCCAGTCGGGAAAGTGCACGTAACCCAGGTCGGCCGCACTCCACAGTTGCAGGTCGGCGGCGAGCCGCGACACCGTGACACCCAGGTTGGCGGCGACGCCGAGCGCATCGAGGGAGGTGTCGCGGGAGGCGATCGCGTCCACGGCGTGCAGGGGACCGGAGGCGAAGCCCAGCAACGCCGCCGTTCGCTCGGTGTCGAGGTCGATGTCGGTGCCGGCCACCGCGTGTGCGCCGAGCGGGCATCGACGGATCGAGCGGAGACAGGCCACCATCCGGTCGAGTTCTCGAAGCAGGGCGAGCGCCACCCCGGTGAGGTAGTAGCCGTAGGTGATCGGCATGGCCGGTTGGTAGTGGGTGTGGATCGCCATCACGTCGTCGAGGTGGCGGCCGGCGGCGGCGAGCAACGCGGTGACCAACCTGCCGCCCTCGGCGACCACGTCGGAGCAACGCTCCCGCAACGCCAGGAGCGTGGTGGTGGCGTTCAGGTCGTTGCGGGACCGGCCGGTGTGCAGCAGGCCACCCACGTCGGGGCCGCAGCGACGGGTGACGGCCTCCTCGTAGGCGAGGTAGATGCCACGCGGCCGGGGAAGCGACAGCACCGGGGCGAAGCCTTCGGCCTCGATCTGACGTACGGTGCGCAGCAGACGGGCCGCCTTCTCGCCGACGATGACCCCGCGCTCGGCCAGCATCACCAGGTGCGCCCGGTCGACCTGGGCGATCAGGCGCAGCTGCGCCCGGTCGACCACCGGGTCGGGGGCCTCGTAGCAGAGCCGCTGTGCCTTGCCGGCGAGGGGGCGGGCGATTCGGCCGGTGTCCGACGACGCGAGCGGTCCGCTCATCCGGCGAGGGCCTGTTCGCCGCAGACCTCGGCCAGCGTGCGACGTCCCCACCGCATCCAGGTCCAGTCGGGATCGCCGGACGGTGTCGGCACCTCCCGGGGGCGGACATCGGCGGGCACCCGACGACGGGGGTCGGCATCGAGCCAAGCCTCGTCGTAGACGGTGTCGATGTAGCGGTCGCCCTGGTCGGGCAGCATCACCACGGTGACCTTGCCGGGGTGGGACGCCGCCCACCAGCGGGCCACCGCCAGAGCCGCCCCCGAGGTCGGGCCGTGGAACAGCGCATGCCGGCGGTGCAGCCGGCGGGTCTCCCGATAGGCGACCCCGGGCGGGCACCAGTGCACCTCGTCGAAGACCGTGTGGTCGAGGTTGCGCGGCAGCACGCTGTTACCGAGCCCACGCAGCTCCCGTACCTGGTCGGGCTGGCCGAACAGCACGCTGCCGGGGGTGTCCACCCCGACGGCGACCAGGTGTGGAAAGCAGGCCCGCAGCGCGGTCGCGGTGCCGCACATCGAGCCGCCCGAGCCGACCGGCCCGATCAGGGCGTCGACCCGGCCGAGCTGGCCGGCGAAGTGGTCGAGGAGCACCGCGTAGGAGGCGGGGTTGCGCGGATTGTCGTACTGCCTCGGCCAGAAGTGGTCGGGATAGCGCTCGCGGATCTCGGCGAGGCGGGTCAAGCGCATCGTCTGGAACTCCCCGCGCGGCGACGGCGTCGCGCACATCTCGATGCTGGCACCCAGGTCAGCCAGGCGGCGGCAGAGCCGCCGGTCCATCACCGGGTCGGTGACCAGGGTCAGCGGGCGGCGGATCAGGGCGGCCTTCACGGCGAGCGCCACGCCGAAGGTGCCGCTGGTCGACTCCACGATCATCGTGTTGGGGCCGATCTCGCCGGAGGCGAGGGCCGCGTCGACGATGTGATGCGCGGGCAGCATCTTCATCAGCTTGAACGAGGCGCCCCAGAGCGAGCCGCCGAGCGGCACCACGGCCGGCATCAGATCCATGGCGACCGCGTCGACGCCCGCTTCCGGAGGGACACATGTCACGGTGATCCCGCACCTCCTCGGTACTCGCGGCGCGTCGGGTCTGTCGTGACCAGCACCATGACACACACCTGATGCGCGGTCTAACGTCTGGCTCAGCCAGCGCCGAGCGGAGGATTGCCGACATGGAACTCCCACGACATCGGGTCGATCTGCGTGCGATGGTCCGGCTCACCGAGTTGGCCGACTACGTCGTGCCGTTCTGTCTGCGGGTGGCCTGCGACCTACGACTGGCGGACCACCTCGCCGACGGTCCCCGGAGTGTGGAGGAACTAGCCGACCTCACCGGCACTCGACCGGGCCCGTTGCTGCGCCTGCTCCGTACGCTGGCCAGCCGCGAGGTGTTCGCCGAGACCACGCCGACGGTCTTCGCCCTGACCGATCTCGCCCAGCCGTTGCGCAGTGACCACCCGCTCTCCCTCGCCGACGCCTACCCGCTGCTGAGCTGCGACGTGGCCGCCTGGGGGCGGTTGGACCACAGCGTGCGTACCGGCCAGGCCGCGTTCGACCTGGTGCACGGCACCGACTACTGGCAGTACATGGCGACGCATCCGGACGAGAGCCGCCGGTTCGACGCCTCGCAGCGGGCCGCGACACGACTGGAACTGCGCAGCGTGCTGGGCGCGTACCCGTGGTCCGAGCTGAACACGGTGGTGGACCTGGGTGGTGGGGACGGCGGGTTCCTGGCCGGCATCCTGGCTCGGTTCCGGCATCTCCGGGGCACCCTCTTCGACCTGCCGCACGTCGCGTCCGGCGCGGCGAAGGTGTTCGCCGACGCCGGAGTCTCCGACCGGGCCGAGGCGGTGGGCGGCAGCTTCCTCGAACCGGACGGCCAACCGGTGCCCGCCGGGGCCGACGCCTACCTATTCAAGCGGGTGCTCTACCACTGGGACGACGAGAGCGCCACGGTCCTGCTGCGCAAGGCCCGCGCCGCGATGCGCCCGGACAGTCGGCTGCTCATCATCGAACCGGTGGTCGATCCCGTCGTGCAGGGCGAGGCGTACGTCACCGGGCTGCGGTACGACATGTTGCTGCTGACCATGGCCGGTGGTGGCGCACGTGAGGTCTCCGCGATCGAGAACCTGGCGCGCGACGCGGATCTGCGACTGGTACGCACCATCGGCACCCTCACCCTGCCGATCCTGGAGATCTGCCCCGCGTGACGGGGCGACTCGAACATCGAAGGCGGGTACGTCCATGGTCGACGGTCAAGGTTGCTGTTAGGTATCTGTCGTTCGGTTCCTGTCCCACCGCCGGTTCAGAAGTTACGGTTCGTCCACCCCTATCTCGGTTAATTGGATCGTCAGTCCAGCCGACCGAACCGGCTGGTCGTGAGCGGGATGGATAGCAGGTCGATGGCTCAGGTCGAGGACGTGCACGACACCGCCGACGGTGCTGCCGGACCGGGGGCAGCGGTGGAGTTCCGCATCCTCGGGCCGCTGGAGGTGCGGGCCCGCGACGAAGGCATCGACCTGGGCGCGCCGCGTCAACGCACGGTGCTGGCCAGCCTGGTCCTACAGGCCAACCGGGTCGTGTCGTTCGGGCACCTCGTCGAGGCGATCTACGGCGACAACGCCCCGCCCACCTCACGCGTCCAGATCCAGATCTGCGTCTCCGCGCTGCGCCGCCTGCTGGCCGGGCACGGCCACGCCGACGCCATCCAGACCTACCCGACCGGCTACCGGCTCCACGTCGAGGCGGGCGCCCTCGACCTGCACCAGTACGAGGCCCTGATCGCCGAGGCCCGTCAGGCCCGCGACGCCCGGCGGTTCGCCGAGGCGGAGCGCGGTTACCGCACCGCGTTGGGGAAATGGCGAGGGCCGGCCCTGCGGGACGTCGAGAGCGCCGCCATCCGGGCCATCGCGCACGGCCTGGACGAGCGCCGCCTGACGGCCATCGAGGAGTGCATCGAGGTGGACCTGAGCCTTGGTCGGCATCGGGAGGTGATTCCCGAGCTGACCGAGTTGGTCATCGCGCACCCGCTACGGGAACGCCTGCGGGGGCTGCTGATGATCGCCCTGCACCGATCGGAGCGGCAGGCTGACGCGTTGGACGCCTACCGGGACGCCCGCCGCACCCTGATCGACGAGTTGGGGCTGGAGCCCGGCGACTGGCTGCGTCGGCTGGAGCACGGCATCCTGACCGGCGATCCGGCGCTGACCCTACCGTCCACACCCGTCTCGGTCGTGGCGAGCCAACCGGCGGAAGCAGAACCGGTGCCCCGCCAGCTGCCGACCGACATCAGCGACTTCACCGGCCGCGACGACGAGGTGCGGTTCATCGAGGAACACCTGACCGGCGGTGACCCGGACCGGGTGGCGGTGCCGGTGGTGGTGCTCACCGGCGGTCCCGGCACGGGCAAGAGCACCCTCGCGGTGCACGTCGCGCACCGGCTCCGCGACCGGTTCCCCGACGGCCAGCTCTTCGTGAACCTGCACGGACGCCGACCGGAGCGGGTGTCGGCGGGTGAGGCCCTGCAACGGTTCCTGCGCGCCCTCGGGGTGCCGCCCGACGCCATCCCGGACGGCGTGGACGAGCGGGCCGAGGTGTTCCGCGACCGGCTCGCCCATCGACGGCTGCTCATCGTGCTCGACGACGCGGCCGGGGAGTCCCAGGTGCTGTCGCTCCTGCCCGGTGACTGCCGCTCGGCGGTGATCGTCACCAGCCGGTCTCCCCTCGCCGCTATTCCCGGGGCGACCACCGCCCCGGTGGGCCCGCTACCGCCCCGGGACGCGATCACCCTGCTGCGGCACATCGTGGGCTCGGATCGCGTCGACCGGGAGCCCGGTTACGTGCTCGACCTGGCCAGGCTCTGCGGTCACCTGCCACTCGCCCTGCGCGTCGCGGGTGCCCGCCTCGCGTCACGCCCGCACTGGTACGTCGCGGACCTGGTGGACCGGCTGGCCGACGAACGACGCCGGCTCGACGAGTTGGCCCACGCGGGCATCTGTGTCCGAAGCAGCCTGACCTTCGCGTACGACGCGCTCTGCGACAACGCCCGCCAGCTCCTGCGGCTGCTGGTGCTGGTCGGCCGGTCGTGGGTGTCGCCCTGGGTCGGTGCCGCGGTCCTCGACGTGTCGCTGGAGCGCGCCCAGGACGTGCTGGACGAGCTGTCCGACGCGCAGTTGCTCGAAACGACGCAGGGGCCCGGCGGGTATCCCCGCTATCGCCTGCACGAACTGGTGCGGGTGTTCGCCCGCGAACGGCTCGCCGCGGAGGAGCGCCCGGCTGACCGGCATGCCGCGCTGGAGCGCTATCTGGACGCCGTGTTGACCTTGCTGGCGGCGGTGGAGCGGTGCAACGAACGGACCGCGCGGCGACCCCGCTGCGGCCCACCCGTACGCCTGTTCTCCGACCAGACGGCCGACCGGATCGTGACCCCGATCGAGCAGTGGTACGAGTTGGAGCACAGCATGGTCCTCGCGGCCGTACGCCAGGCCGCGCAGGCCGGTCTCGTCGGTACGAGCATCCAGTTGGCCGCCGCCGTGGTCCGCGCGACCGAGTCGCTGCCCTACGCGGGCCACGCCCGGGAGGCGCAACGGATCGCCCTCTCCGCCGCCCGACGGGTCGGTGACCAGTGCGGTGAGGCCGCCGCCCTGTACACCTCGGCCGCCCTGTCGACGGCGCAGCGGCGCACCGCCGACGCGGTCCGCGAACTGCTGCGCGCGATGGCGTTGTCCGGCGAAACCGATGACGCGCACGAACGCGCCGACGAGGTGAGCGAGCTGCGCCGGCTGCTCGCCCATCGCGAGGCCCTCGATCCGCCTGAGCCACCGTCTCCGGGGCGCAGGGCCGGCTCGGTGTGACGCCATGGCCGTATCGGCACGGGCACTCGACGGCGTCCTCGGTCGGCCCGCCGCGGGACTACGGATCCGCTTCGAACGCGACGACGACGGCTGGCGACCGATCGCCTGGGATGAGACCGACAGCGACGGATTCGTCCGGCTCTGGCCGGCTGCCGGACCCCGGGCCGGCGCCTACCGGCTGGTGCTCGACTGCGACCACTACTTCGTCGGGCTGGGGATGGTCGCCAGCTTTCCGGCCGTGATCGCCGTCTTCCGGGTGGCCGACGAGGTGGAGAGCTACCACCTGGAGGTCGTGCTGGCTCCGGCCGCGTACTCCGTACGCATCGCCGCCTATTGATGCGACAGCTATCGATAGCACGACGATAAGTGACCAATGTTGGACGGTCGCAGGCTCGGCTGAGGGTGCACAAAGGCCAGAGCGAAAGCGAGCCAGACGTGATCACTTCTGTTGACGCATCGAGCCGACCGACCGACCGACCGACCATGGTTCCCATCTCCGCACTGGTTCTGGGCGACTCCCCCCGGCTCGCCGGGGAGGACCCAGGCCACATCCAGACGCTTGCCGAGGCGGGCACCGAGTTGCCGCCGATCCTCGTCCATCGGGAGACCATGCGGGTCGTCGACGGCCAGCACCGCGTGCAGGTGGCACGGCTCAACGGGCAACAGCACATCGCCGTCGTCTTCTTCACCGGCGAGGCCCGCGAAGCGTTCGTACGGGCGGTCGAGGCCAACACCTCCCACGGCCTGCCGCTCACCCTCGAAGACCGGCGCGAGGCGGCCCGGCGGATCATCGCCCTGTTCCCGGAGTGGTCGGACCGGGCGGTCGCCGAGGTGACCCGGCTGGGACCACGGACGGTCGCCACGATCCGCAGTTCGACTGACTCGATTGCGCAGTCGAACATGCGGATCGGGCGCGACGGCCGGACCCGACCGCTGGAGCCGGCGCAGGGGCGACTGCGGGCCGCCGAGGTGATCGCCCGCCGACCGGAGGCGTCGTTGCGCGACATCGCCAGCGCAGCCGGGGTGTCGGTGAGCACCGCCCGGGACGTACGGCTCCGCATCAGCTCCGGGGAGAACCCGCTGCCGGCGAGCATGCGACCCGCGGACGACGACTCGGCGACGGACCGGGCCGGCCAGTCGACACGGCGGCGAGGCAACCGACCACGGGCGACGGCCTTCGCCCACCCCCGACCCACCTCGATCGTGATGGACGTGCTGCGCAAGGACCCGTCGCTGCGCTACACCGACGCCGGCCGGTTCATCCTGCGCTGGCTCGACTCACACGTGGTGGACACACCGGACTGGAATCGGATCGTCACGCACATCCCGCCACACTGCGGGTACACGATCGCCGAACTGGCGGTCGGCTGCGCCCAGGCGTGGCAGCAGCTGGCCGAGGAGTTGCAGGCCATCATCGACGACACCGAGCCGGCGTCACACGACGTGGCCAGCTGACCGACCGGCGAGATCGACGACCCGCCGCGAGGGATCGACGGCCCCGTCGCCGACGATCCGCACGTATCCCGCGAGGAACTCGGCGGCGGTGTCGTCGGTCATCCGGTCGTCGGCCCGGAACAGTACGGCGCGTGGCTCGGCACCGATCGGCACCACGGTCTGCTCCAGCGGGAACCGGCTGCCCAACTGCACCGGAAGCTCAAGCTCGAACGTCACATCGCGGACGGTCGCGGCACGGGCGAGATCGGCCATCACGTTGAAGACCACGTCGTCCGGACGCCCCGGCCCGGTCGGGGCGGCACCGGCCGGCAGCATCTGCACCGGCAGGTCCTGGTTGACCAGCGCGCCGACGGCGGTGCGGTGGGCGGCACGCACCAGGTCCAGGAAGCTCGCCGCCGGGTCCACCAACGTCCGCAGCAGCACCATGTTGGCGATCAGCCCCACCGTCTCGCGGACCTCCGGCCGCGACCGGTTGGCGTACATCGAGGCCACGCAGACGTCGGTCTGACCGGTGTGCCGGTGGAGGTTGGTGTAGAACGCGGCCAGCAGGACCACGAAGGGCGTGGTGCCGATCCGGGCGGCCAACTCCCGCACCGCCGGCAGGACCCCGGCCGGGAAGCCGGCCTCGGCCACCGCCGGCCCACCGGGACGCGCTCCGGTGGGCCGACCCAGTGACGGCAACTGCCCGCCGGCCAACCGGTCACGCCAGTAGCTCCGCTGACGGTCCAACTCGGGTCCGCGCAGCCGGTCGTGCTGCCACTGGGCGAAGTGCGCGTAGGACCAGCTGTCGCCGATCGGGGCGCCCGGATCGCCGTAGCAGGTGGCCAGGTCGGCCAGCAGCACCCCGGTCGAGTACGCGTCGGTCACCAGATGGTGCAGGTTGAGGCAGAGCGCGTGGTGGTCGGTGGCCAGCCGCCACACCGTCGCCCTGGTCGGCCACTGGTCGACCGGGACCGGCCGGGCCAGTTCCTCGACCGTCTCCTGAGCCAGCGTCCGACTCGGGTCGGCGGTCGCCGACAGGTCCCGAACCTCGAACGGCATCGGCCGGGGTGGGTGGATCACCTGGGACAGCCGGGCACCCCGGCCCTGGAAGGTGGTCCGCAGCGAGGCGTGCCGACGCGCCACCTCGTCGAGCGCGGCCCGTAGCCGGTCGAGATCGACCGGACCACTGATGCGACACAGCAGCGGGCAACTCAGTGCCCCGAAGTCGGAACGGTAGTGCTGGATCATCCACAGCAGACGTTGGGACACCGATGCCGGTGCCGTCACGCTGTCGGGGCCGGGAGCGAGGATGGGTGTCATCCCACACCCGTACCCTGCCGGCCCCGCCTCCGCTAGCGTCGCCAGGGTGTCCAGGCATTCTGTCTCGTCATCCATCGACACACATCTTGACTGGAACTACGCCGACCACCTCGGGTCGACCTTCCGCACGCTGTACGAACGGGGCATCCGGGCGCAGTGGAGCGCCGACGACGTCGACTGGAGCCTGACCGTGCCGTACGGGTCGCCGCTGCCCGACGACTCGGCCTTCGCGATGTCGGCGTTCCGCGCCTCACCGCTGGCCGATCGGGGCCGACCGATGTGGGACGCCTTCCGGTGGGAGCTGCAGGTGTGGATGGTCAGCCAGTTCCTGCACGGCGAGCAGGCGGCGATGGTGGTCGCCGGGCGGCTGGTCGGCAGCCTCCCCGACCTCGACAGCAAACTGTGCGCCGCGAGTCAGGCGATCGACGAGGCTCGGCACCTCGACGTCTTCTCCCGCTACCTGCGGGAGAAGGTGGACAACTCCTACCCGGTCTCACCGCCGCTGCGGGACCTGCTCGACGACGTACTCACCGAGTCGCGCTGGGATGTCACCGCACTCGGCATGCAGATCATGGTCGAGGCGGTCGCGATGGCCGCGTTCCGGCTGGCCGAGTCGACGTTCCACGACGAACTCATCAAGGATCTGACCCGTCGGGTCGGCCGTGACGAGGCCCGCCACGTCTCCTTCGGCGTGCTCTCGTTGGAAGGGCTCTATCAGCAACTCACCAGCGCCGAGCGGGCCGAACGGGAGGAACTGGTGCTGGACGCCGCCGAACTCATCCGGCGTCGGTTTCTGCTCGTCGACGTCTGGGAGCGGCTGGAGGTCGACCCTCGGGACGGTGCCGAGTTCGCCGCCACCGACCCGTTGATGGTCCGCTATCGACAGGCCATCTTCTCCCGGGTGTGCCGGGCGCTGCGGCAGGTCGACCTGCTCACCGACCGGGTCGTCCGAGGTCTGGAAGGGCTCGACCTGCTGCCGCCGCCCGGGGCGGTGACCCGGTGAGCGCCGACCGGATCCCCCTGGACCTGCCCGCCGTGGCGAAGCTCGCCGACCTGGCCGACTACGTGACTCCCCTGGCGCTGCGGGCGGTCGCCGAACTCGGCGTCGCCGACCACTTGGCTGACGGACCGCTGCCGGTCGACCAGCTCGCCGAGCGGCTCGGCGTGCACGCGCCGACGCTGCTGCGGACCCTGCGGGCACTGGCCGCGCGGGGCGTCTTCACCGAGGTCGAGCCGGAGACGTTCGGGCTCACCCCGTTGGCCCGCCCGCTGCGCGCCGAGCACCCGCTGTCGCTGCGCGACGCCTATCCGCTGCTGCCGGCGGACCTGCGGGCGTGGGCCTTCTTCGCGGAGACGCTGCGCACCGGTGAGCCCGGCTTTCCGCTCGCCCACGGCGTCGACTACTGGAGCTACCTCGCGGCCGAGCCGGAGCAGAGCGCGCGGACCGACCGCTGGATGCAGAGCGTCAACCGGCTGCACCTGCGCACCGTCCTGCCGGCCTACCCGTTCGCCCGGTTCGGCACCGTCGTCGACGTCGGTGGTGGCACCGGCGCGTTCCTCGCCGGTCTGCTGGCCCGGAACCCGGCGATGCGCGGTGTCCTGGTCGACCTGCCACACGTCGTCGAGGCCGCCCCGGACGTGCTGGCCGCAGCCGACGTGGCCGACCGCTGCCGGATCGTTCCCGGCAGCTTCTTCGACCCGCTCCCGGCCGGGGCCGACGGCTACCTGCTCAAGACCGTGCTGCCCGGCTTCGACGACGAGGACACCGTGTCGATTCTGCGCCGGGTCCGCACCGCGATGCGCGACGACTCACTGCTGATCCTGATCGAGGCGGTGCTGCCCCCCGGCGACGTGTTCGACGTCGCCAAACTCTTCGACGTGCACACCCTGGTGCTGACGGGCGGATCCCACCGGTCGCCCGAGCACATGGAGCGGTTACTCGTCGAGGCCGGACTACGTCTGCTGCGGGTGATACCGACCGCGACCCTGTCCGTCCTGGAGGTGTCGCCGGCCGACCCCGGGGTCAGCCGGTCGTGACCCGCAACGGCAGCCGCGCGTAGCCCCGGAACGGGCTGCCCGGCTCACGTGCCGCCGCACCGGACGGCCGCAACAACTCGCCTCGGCGCGCCAGCCAGCCGAGGACCGCGGTGGCTTCCTCCCGCGCGAGGTACGCGCCGAGACACAGGTGGGCGCCACCGCCGAAGGCCACGTGCGGGTTCGGTCGGCGGGCGATGTCGAGCCGTCCCGGGTCGGCGAAGACCGCCTCGTCGTGGTTGGCGCTGCCGAGCATCAGCACCAGCACCCGCCCCGGACGGATGATCCGTCCGCCGAGTTCGATCGGCTCCCGGACGAACCGGGCGACGCCCTGGATCGGGCTGTCGTAGCGGAGGAACTCCTCGACCGCGGTCGGGACCAGCGTCGGATCCTGGTGCAGCTGCCGCTGCCGGGAATCGTCGCCCGCCAACGCGGCCAGCCCCGTCGCGATCAGGTGGACCGTCGTCTCGAAGCCGGCGAAGAACGAGAACACCGCGTTGTCGACTACTTCTTCGTGGGTCAACGCGTCGCCCTGGTCCTCGGCCGCCAACAGCTGGGACAGCAGATCGCCGTCGGGGTCGGCACGGCGGCCCGCCAGTCGGTCGGCCACGTAGCCCCGCAGCCAGGTGGCGGCGCTGTCGGCCCGGGGCCCGGCCTCCTGCGGCACGATCTGGTTGAAGGCGCGGCCCAGGTCGGTGGCGCGCTGCCGCAGCTCGTCGCCGGCCGCGACGGGCAGGTCCAGCAGGCGGCAGATGACCCGCACCGGCAGCGGGTAGGCCACCTCGGCCACCCCGTCGAACTCGCCCCGGGCCCAGGCCGCGCTGAGCAGTTCGTCGGCCAGCGCGGCGATGTCGGCCCGCATCCTGCGGACCACGGCCGGGGTCAGCGCCTTGCCGACCAGCCGGCGCAGCCGGGTGTGCGCGGGAGGGTCGCGGTAGAGCAGGATCCGCCGCAGCAGTTGGGTGGCCGCGCCACCGCCACCGGAGATCCGGTGGTAGTCGGCGGGGAACTCGCTGCCCAGCCGGGGATCGCGAAGCAGCGCGGTCACGTCGGCGTGGCGGGTCACCCCCCAGACACCCGGTCCGAAGCGGCACAGCGGCCCGGCCGCGCGCAGTTCGGCGTACGTCGGATAGGGGTCGTCGAGGATCTCCAGGGGATCGACCTTGGGTGGCAGGTTGGTCGGCATCGGCCCAGTCTCAGCGGACAGTCCATCCCGGCCAAGTGATGCTCTCCGTGGACCGCCGCCGTGTGGTCGATCCGCTCGACGGCACCCACCCCCTTTGATTAGCTAGCGCCCGTTCCGGTCATGCTGGGAGGCGCGGTGCAGAATCCCACCGACGCGAGCGCAATGACCCTCGCGGACGTCCGGCGCGATGTCGCCGACTTGCTCGGCTGCTCGCCGACACAGCTCGACGACGACAGCGATCTGCTGCATCTGGGGCTGGACTCGATCAGCGTGATGCGGCTGGCGGCAGGTTGGCAGGCTGCCGGGGTGCCGATCACCTACGGCGACCTGTTCCAGTGGCGCACTGTCCGGCAGTGGTGGGACCTGATGTCCGCGCTGCCCGGAACCGCCCCGCAGACCGCGCCACCACCGGTCGAGCCGGTCGACGCCACCGCCGCGTTCCCGCTCGCCACCATGCAACACGCCTACTGGGTCGGCCGCTCCGACGGCGTACCGCTGGGCGGGGTCGGTGCCCACTTCTGCAACGAGTTCGACGGCGCGGGCGTCGACCCCGACCGGCTGGAGGAGGCGGTCCGCGCGCTGATCCGTCGCCATCCGATGCTGCGGGCCACCTTCGCGGACGCCCAGCAGCGGGTGCTGCCCGACTCCGACTGGAAGCTGACCGTCCACGACCTGCGCGACCTGCCGCCGCAGCAGCGCGACGAGACGCTGCTGCGGGTACGCGACCACATGTCCCACCGCCGGATGCGGGTGGAGGTGGGCGAGGTGTTCGACGTGCAGCTCTCGCTGCTGCCCGACGGCCGCACCCGGGTCCACGTGCAGATCGAGATGCTGGTCGCCGACGCTCACAGCTTCCGGGTGCTCCTGGCCGACCTGGCCGCTCTCTACCTGGGCCGCGACGACCTGGCCCCGATCGGTCTGTCGTACGCCGAGTACCTGGCCTCGACCAGCGCCGAACAACCCCCGGCTGAGGACGTGGCCTACTGGCGTGGGCGGCAGGACACCCTGCCCGGCCCGCCGCAGCTACCACTGGCGGCCCCACCCGCCGCCGTCCACGGCCACCGCGTCGGCCGCCGGCACCGCAGTCTCGACCCGGCCACGGCGACGGCGGTACGCGAGACCGCGCACCGACACGGACTCACCCCGGCGGTCGCCTTCCTCAACGCCTTCGCCGACGTGCTCGCCGCGTTCAGCGCGGACGACCGGTTCGTGCTCGGCCTGCCGCGCTACGACCGCCGCCCGGTGCACCCGGACATCGGCGCGGTCGTCGGTGACTTCACCAACCTCGTCCTCCTCGAGGTGGACGTGGCCGTGGCGGAGACGTTCGCCGGTCGGGCCACCGCCCTCCAGGACCAACTGCGCCGCGACCTGTCCCACGGCGGCGTCAGCGGTGTCGAGGTGCTCCGCCAGCTGGCCCGGACCCGTGGCACCGAGGCGGTCGGTGCGCCCGTGGTGTTCACCAGCGCGCTCAGCCTCGGCGACCTCTTCGCGCCCGAGGTCCGCCACTGTTTCGGCACGCCGGGCTGGACGACATCGCAGACACCCCAGGTCTGGCTCGACTTCCAGGTCACCGAGCGCGAGGGTGGCCTGCTGCTGAACTGGGACGTGGTCGAGGAGCTGTTCCCATCCGGCCTGGTCGACGCGATGTTCGACGCCTACGAACGACTGGTCGACCGGCTCGTCACCGAGCAGGACTGGGACCGACCGCTGCCGGTGACGCTCGACCCGGCGGTGGTCGCCCGCCGGGCGGCGGTCAACGACACCGACGCCCCGGTGCGGCGACGGCGGCTGCCCGACGACTTCTTCACGTACGCCGAACGGCAACCCGACCGGGTGGCGCTCTGCGGCAGCGGCGGCCGATGGCACTACGGCGAATTGGCCCGGCGGGCCGACGCCCTGGCCGCGACGCTCACCGGTCGCGGCCTACGCGACGGCGACCGGGTGGCCGTCACCCTGCCGAAGGGCTTCTGGCAGGTGGCGGCGGTGCTCGCCGTGCTGCGGGCCGGCGGGGTGTACGTGCCGGTCGGACCGGACCAGCCGGCTCCGCGCCGGGCCGCCATCCTGGCTCGGGCGGGCGTACGGCTGACGATCACCGCCGACACCGACACCGAACCGGTGGTCGAGACGATCGCCCCGGCCGAGCCGAGCGCCGATGCCCCGGTGCCGCCATCCACCGACCCGGTGGCGTACGTGTTGTTCACCTCCGGATCGACCGGCGAACCCAAGGGCGTCGAGGTCGGTCACGCCGCCGCCCTCAACACCATCGACGACCTGACCCGCCGGTTCGCCATCGGGCCGGACGACCGGCTGATCTCCGTGTCGGCCCTCGACTTCGACCTGTCCGTGTTCGACATCTTCGGGGCGCTCGGCACCGGGGCGTCCCTCGCCGTCGTCGACGAGCAGGAGCGGCGCGACGTCGCGGCCTGGTGGCGGCTCGTCACCACCTGGCAGGTCACCGTCTGGCAGTCGGTGCCGCTGCTGCTCGACACGTTCCTGACCACCGCCGCTGAACAGGGCGAACCGGTGCCGCTGCGGCTGGCCCTGGTCGGTGGGGACTGGGTGAGCCCCGCCCTGTCGACACGGCTCGCCCGGGTCGCGGCGGCGGCACGCCTCGTCGCGCTGGGCGGCACCACCGAGACCGCGATCCACTCCACGATCCAGGAGGTCCCACCCGTACCGCCGGCGCACTGGTCGGCGGTGCCCTACGGGCGACCGCTGGCCAACCAACGGCTACGGGTGGTCGACCGACGGGGTGCCGACCGCCCCGACTGGGTTCCGGGAGAGCTGTGGATCGGCGGCGCGTCGGTGGCGCACGGATACCGTGCCGACCCCGCCCTGACCGCCGATCGTTTCGTCGACCGGGACGGTCTGCGCTGGTACCGCACCGGTGACCTGGCCCGCTGGTGGCCGGACGGCACGGTGGAGTTCCTCGGCCGCGCCGACCACCAGATCAAACTTCGTGGCCACCGCATCGAGCCCGGCGAGATCGAAGCCGTGCTGCGGGCCTGCCCGGCCGTTGCCGACGCCGTCGTGGTGGCTGTCGGCACGGCGGCGCAGAAACGGTTGGCGGCGGCGGTGGTGCCGGCCGCCGACGATCCACGGACGGTGGACCCGCAGGCGCTGCAGGAATGGGTCCGGGACCGGCTGCCGAGCGTCATGACGCCCCAGTCGTTCACCGTGCTCGCCGAGTTGCCCTCGTCCGCCAACGGCAAGCTCGACCGTCGCCGGATCACCGACCTGCTCGCCTCCGCCCCGGTACGCCCGGCTCACCGCGACCCGGTGGGCGCGCGGGAGGAGCGGCTGGCGCAACTGTGGGCCGAGTTGATCGGGCTCGACGTCGTCGGCCGCGATGACAGCTTCTTCGCGATCGGCGGTGACAGCCTGGTCGCCACCCGGATGCTGGCCCGGTTGGCCGCCGACGGCTTCGGCGGTGCCGAACTGAGCCGCCTGTACGCCACGCCGGTGCTCGCGGAATTCGCCGCCGGCCTCTCCGACCTACCGGCCGGTCACTGCGAGGTGGCCCCGGTGGTGCCCGATCCGGCGCACCGCCACGACCCGTTCCCCGCCACCGACGTGCAACGGGCCTACTGGTTGGGCCGCCGTGACGACTTCGCGCTCGGCGGGGTCGGCTCGCACTGGTACTGGGAGTTCGACGGCAAGGGTGTCGACATCGGACGGTTGGAGGCGGCCATCGGTCGGCTCGTCGAACGGCACGACATGTTGCGGGCGATCTTCGACGAGGACGGGCGGCAACGCGTACTGGCCCGGGTGCCGGCCTTCCGGATCGGCGTCACCTGGGCCGACGCCGACGCCGTCACCCGGATGCGGGGCACGCTCTCCGAGCGGGTTCCCGACCCGCACCGGTGGCCGCTGCTTGAGGTCCGCGCAGTGTGTTACGGCGGCGATCGCACGGCCATCGGGTTCAGCTTCGACTACATCGTGCTGGACGCGCTGAGCATCGTGCGGTTCTTCGCCGAACTGTCGGCGCTCTACCGCGACCCGACCGCCGAACTCCCACCGGTCGACATCACCTTCCGCGACTACGTCACCCAGGCCGCCCCGGCCCCGCAGGTACGCGCCGCCGCCGAAGCCTGGTGGCACGAGCGGATGGCCGAGCTACCCCCGCCACCGGCGCTGCCGCTGGCCCGCGATCCGGACACCGTGCGACGACCCCGGTTCCGTCGGCGGGAGGCGCGGCTGACCCCCGGGCAGTGGCAGGCCCTGCGGGACCGGGCCCGGCAGGCCGGGGTCACCCCCGCCGGGGTGTTGCTGGCCGCGTACGCAGAGGTGCTCGGACGCTGGTCGGGCAGTACCGAACTCACCCTCAACGTCACCATGTTCAACCGGCGGGACGTGCACCCACACGTCGACCGGGTCCTCGGCGACTTCACGTCGCTGGCCCTCGTACCGGCTCGGCTCGCACCCGGCACGGCGTGGACGGCGACGGTCCGCCAGGTGCAGCAGGCGATGTGGGAGAGCGTCGAGCACGGCGCGGTGTCGGCTCTGTGGGTGCTGCGCGAGCGGCAACGCCGGGACCGCGACGCCGGTTCGACCATGCCGGTGGTGTTCACCAGCGCCCTCGGCGTGGCGGACGAGCTGACCGAGCTGCGGTTCCCGTTCGGCGAGTTGGTGCACGGTCTGTCCCAGACCCCGCAGGTGTGGCTCGACAACCAGGTGATGGAGCGCGACGGCGGGCTCGTGTTGACCTGGGACGGGGTGGACGAGCTGTTCCCCGAGGGGCTGCTCGATGATGCCTTCGACGCCTATCGCCAACTGCTGGAGTGGCTCGCCGACGCGTCGTGGGAGCAGCCCGCACCCGACCTCCTACCGGCGGCGCAGCGACGGGTCCGCGACGCGATCAACGACACCGTCGGCCCGCTACCCGAGGGCAGCCTGCTCGACGGGTTCCTCGCCCAGGCGGCCCGTCGGCCGCACGCGCCGGCCCTGGCCTGGGGCACCGACGACGGCGGTCTGAGCTACGGCGACCTGGCCGACTCGGTGTTGCGGGTCGCCCGCCTACTGCGCGACGCCGCAGTGGTGACCGGTGACCGGGTGGCGGTGAGCCTGCCCCGTGGACCTGCTCAGGTGGTGGCCGTTTTGGGGGTACTGGCCGCCGGTGCGAGCTACCTTCCGCTCGGCGTCGACCAGCCCGCCGACCGCCGGGACCGGATCCTGCGCGCCGCAGGCGTTCGGCTGGTCATCGGGTTGCCCGGCGCGACCGAGGTCGTCCCGGTGGTCACCCTCGACCTGGCGGCCGACCCGCTGCCCGCCGCCGTGCCGGTCGCACCGGACGCGCTGGCGTACACCATCTTCACCTCGGGCTCGACCGGCACGCCGAAGGGCGTGGACATCACCCACCGGGCCGCGTTGAACACCATCGCCGACATCAACCGCCGGTTCGCGGTCGGCCCCGACGACCGGGTGCTCGCGGTGTCCGCCCTCGACTTCGACCTGTCGGTCTACGACCTGTTCGGCGTCCTCGGCGCAGGCGGCACGGTGGTGCTGGTGGCCGAGGAGGAGCGGCAGGAACCCCGACGGTGGGCGGCGCTGGTCGCGGCCAGAGAAGTGACCGTCTGGAACTCCGCGCCGGCCCTGCTGGACATGCTGTTGACCGCAGCCGACCCCGGTGAGTTGCGGACCCTGCGGCTGGGCCTGGCCTCCGGTGACTGGATCTCCCTGGACCTGCCGGGCCGGTTCGTCGCCGCAGCCGCGTCCGGGGCTCGGTTCGTCTCGCTAGGCGGTGCCACCGAGGCGGCGATCTGGTCGAACCTCCACGAGGTCAGCACCGTCGAGGACGGCTGGCGTTCGATCCCGTACGGCAGGCCGCTGCGCAACCAACGGTTCCGGGTGGTGGATCCGCGTGGCCTCGACTGCCCCGACTGGGTGGCCGGCGAGCTGCACATCGGTGGGGTCGGCCTGGCGCTCGGCTATCGCGGTGCACCGGAGCTGACCGCGGCGTCCTTCGTCGACGGTCCGGGCGGTCGCTGGTATCGCACCGGCGACCTGGGCCGCTACTGGCCGGACGGCACGCTCGAACTACTCGGCCGGACCGATCTCCAGGTGAAGATCGGCGGCTACCGGGTGGAGTTGGGCGAGGTCGAGGCGATGACGGTACGACAGCCGTCAGTCACCGGCGCGGTGGCGCTCGCGGTGCCGGCCGCGCGGGGCCGTCGGCTCGTCCTGGCCGTGCAGGTGGAGTCGGGTCACCACGCACAGCCCGACGAGATCCGTCGTCAGCTCGCCGCGCGACTGCCCGCGTACATGGTTCCGGAGCTGATCGTGACGGTGGACCGCTTCCCGGTCACCGCGAACGGCAAGGTCGATCGGGGCCGCGTGGCCCGGCTCTTCGACGCGCCGTCGACCGACGGTGACGAGCCACCCGACGGTCCGGCGGAGAACCTGCTGGCTGCGGCGTGGACCCGGCTGCTGGACATCCCGTGCGTCGGCCGCCGACACAACTTCCTCGAACTCGGTGGTGACAGCCTGCTGGCCACCCGGCTGGTCGATCTGCTGCGCCGCGAACACGGCGTCGAGCTGACGCTACGCGATGTGCTGGCCGCGCCGACGCTGGCGGAGATGGCGGCCGTCGTGAACCAGCAGTCGAGGCTGACCAGCGGGCCGGTGGACGAGGGGGTGCTGTGAACACTACGGCGGCGCGGCTGGTGCGATCGTTGGCCGAGCAGGGCGTACGGCTCTGGGTCGACGACGGGCAGCTACGGTTCCGGGCACCACAGGGCGTACTCGACGACAACGCGCGCGACGCGGTCCGGGCCGTACGCGAGGAGATCATCGCGTACCTGGAGCAGGGCACCCCCGAGGTCGTGGCCGACCCGGCCGCCCGACACGAGCCGTTCCCGGTCACCGACGTCCAGTCGGCCTACCTGCTCGGCCGGACCGGCACGTTCGCCTACGGCGGGGTGGCCTGCCACGGCTACGGCGAGCTGACCTACCCGGGTGTCGACGAGGCACGCATGGTCCGCGCCTGGCAGGAGGTCGTACGCCGGCACGACATGCTCCGCGCCGTCGTCGACCTGGCCGGCACCCAGCGGGTGCTGCCCGATCCGCCACCACTACCGGTCACCGTCTGCGATCTGCGCGGCAAGCCGGTCGAGGAGTACCAGGCCGCCGTGCGGCGCAACCGCGCCGAACTGGACCACCGGGTGGCCGATCCGACCCGATGGCCGCTCGTGGAGGTACGCCTCACCCTGCACGACGAGACCGCGGTCGTGCATGCCTCGATCGACTTCCTGGTCGCCGACTTCGTCAGTGTGCAGGTGATCCTCGACGAGGTACACCGGCTCTACCTGGAGCCCGACGCGGAGCTGCCCCGGCTGGAGCTGACCTTCCGCGACTATCTGGCGGCCGAACGTCGCTGGCGGGAGGCGCACCACGAGGCGGCCCGCCGCTACTGGCTCGACCGGCTGCCCGACCTGCCTCCGGCACCGGCGTTGCCCGTGCTCCCGTCGCCTCCCGAGCCCCGGTTCCGGCGGCGGGCCGCCGTCGTGTCGCCGGAGAACTGGGACCGGCTGCGTGACCAGGCACGCCGCCACGGGGTGAGCGCGTCCACCGCGGTGCTCACCGCGTACCAGGAGGTCATCGCGGCGTGGAGCGGTAATCCCGCCTTCACCATCAACGTCACCCTGCTCAACCGGCTGCCCCTGCATCCGCAGGTGTCGCAACTCGTCGGCGACTTCACCTCGGTCTCACTGCTGGCCCGCGACGGCACCGGGGCCACCTTCGCCGACCGTGCCCGCGAGACGCAGCTACGGCTGTGGCAGGACATCGACCACCGCGCGTTCAGCGGCGTCGAGGTGATGCGTGAGATCACCCGACGCAGCGGTGCCGGGGCCGCCATCTTCCCGATCGTGTTCACCAGCGCGATCGGGCTGGACACGCCCACCCCGGTGGACGCGCCGACCCTCGGCCACGGCATCAGTCAGACCCCGCAGGTCTGGATCGACTGCCAGAACATCGAGCGCGACGGCGGGCTCTCCACCACCTGGGACGCCCGCGAGGGAGTGCTTCCCGACGCCCTGCTCGACGACGCCTTCGCCGCCTACGAGGACCTGTTGGCCCGGCTCGCCGACGGTTCGGCCTGGTCGGCCGCGTACCCGGTCGGGCTGCCGGAAGCCCAGGCCCGGCGCCGGGCCACGGTCAACGACACGGCCGGGCCGGTGCCCGCCGGTCTGTTGCACGACGGCGTCGTCGCGCAGGCCACCCGGCACCCCGACCGACCGGCCGTGATCGACGCCGACCGCACCATGAGCTACGGCGAGTTGCTGGTGCACGCCAACGGTGTCGCCGACGCGCTGCTCAAGACCGGCTGCCGCCCGGGTGAGCTGGTCGGCATCACCCTCGACCGCAGCTGTCACCAGCTCGTCGCCGTGCTGGGAACGCTGCTGGCCGGCGCGGTGTACGTGCCCGTCGACCCGGCCCATCCGCCCCGTCGCCGGGCCGAGATCATCGAACGCGCCGGCATCCGGCTCGTTCTCACCGATCCCGGGTACGCGACCGGCCCGGGGACGACCTCGATCGTCGTGGCCACCTGTCCGCCCGCCGCCCGGCCGCCGGAGATCCCGCCCGTGGACCCCGACGGGCTCGCCTACGTCATCCACACCTCCGGCTCGACCGGCGTGCCCAAGGGCGTCATGATCAGCCATCGGGCCGCCCTCAACACCGTCGCCGACGTCAACGTCCGCTTCGATGTCGGACCCGACGACCGGATCCTCGGCCTCTCCCAGCTCGGTTTCGACCTGTCGGTCTACGACATGTTCGGCCCGCTCAGCCATGGTGGCTGCCTGGTCGTGCCGGCCACCGACCGGCGCAACGATCCGTCGCACCTCGCCGCGCTGGTCGTGGCCCACGGCGTGACGATCTGGAACTCCGTCCCGGCCCAGATGCAGCTGCTCGTCGACTACCTGACCGCGACGCCCACCCCCGGTCTCGACGCCCTCCGGCTGGTGCTGCTCTCCGGCGACTGGATCCCGGTGCCGCTGCCGGACGCGGTCCGTCGGCACCTACCGGCGGCCCGCGTGGTGAGCCTCGGCGGCGCCACCGAGGCGGCGATCTGGTCGATCTTCCACCCGATCGACCAGGTGGACCCGGACTGGCCGAGCATCCCCTACGGGCGGCCGTTGACCAACCAGTCGTTCCACGTCCTCGACCAGGCCATGCGCCCCCGTCCCGATCTCGTGGTGGGCGAACTCTTCATCGGCGGCGTCGGCCTGGCCGACGGGTATCTCGGCGACGCCGACCGCACCGCCGAACGTTTCCCGATCCACCCGGAGACCGGGCAGCGGCTCTACCGCACCGGCGACCTGGGCAGGTACCTACCGAACGGCGACATCGAGTTCCTCGGCCGCGAGGACCACCAGGTCAAGATCCGTGGGTACCGGATCGAACCGGCCGAGGTGGACGCCGCGCTGGTCACCCATCCAGCCGTCGGCCGCGCCGTGACGATCGCCGTCGGCGAACCACCCCTCGGGCGTCGGCTGGTGTCCTTCGTCGAACCGGCCCACCAACCGGGCCGCCCGCCGACCGACCGTGCCGCCGCCGAGGCACCGGTCGCCGCCAGCGCCCGCGACGCCGGTGCCGAGGCGCTGCCCGGGGTGGACCTCGGGGCGTACCGCCGGTTCACCTCGGCGCTCGACCGGGCGGCGCTGCCCGGGATGGTGCTGGCACTGCGGCGGCTCGGGCTGTTCGGGGCCCCGGACGCGGTGCACACACCCGACGAGATCGCCGCGGTGGCCGGCCCCCGACGCCGTCTGGTCCGTCGCTGGCTACGGGCGCTCACCGCCGAGGGCTACCTCGCGTCCACCGGCACCGGCCTACGGCTCGACCGGCCGGTCGAGCAGTCCGATGTGGACGCCGCCTGGCAGGAGGTCGATCGGCTCACCGCCCCGGAGGACGCCAGCCTGGTCGGCTACTTCCGGGCCAGCCTGGACCGGCTGCCGGACCTGCTCCTCGACCACGCCGGAGCACGTGACCTGCTCTTCCCGGAGGGGTCGATCGACATCTCCCGCAGGCTCTACGAGGACGCGCCGTTCAACAGGTGGGCCAATGCCGCCGCAGCCGGTGCGGTACGCCGTATCGCGGCGGACCGGCCGACCGGCTCGCCGCTGCGGGTGCTGGAGGTTGGTGCCGGTGCCGGCGGCACCACGGCGGCGATCCTCGCCGCCCTCGACGGGATCGAGGTCGACTACCTGTGTACCGACCTGTCCCCGTTCTTCCTCGCGCACAGCCGGGAACGGTTCGCCGAACAAGCCGGGATGCGCTGGGCCACCCTCGACCTCAACCTCCCGGCCCGCGACCAGGGGTTGTCGCCCAACACCTTCGACCTCGTCATCGCCGGTGACGTCCTGCACGCGTGCACCGACGTGGACCGCACCCTGCGCAGCCTGGCCGAGCTGGTCGTACCCGGCGGCTGGCTGGTGGCGCTGGAGATGACCCGCGACCACTACCAGATCATGACCTCGCTCGAACTCCTGCTCTCCCCCGACGGGGCGGCCGGCGAGTTCACCGACGTACGCGCCGACACCGGCGACACCTTCCTCGACCCGGCGACGTGGGTCGGCGTACTGGCCGGGGCCGGTGGCACGAGCACGGTCAGTCTGCCCGACGGCGACGAACCCGCCGGCACCCTCGGCATGGGACTGTTCGCCACGCGGTTCAAGGAGAACCGGGCCGCCGTCACCCCCGACGAGTTGACCGCGCACCTGGCCGAGCGGCTTCCGGCCTACCTGCTGCCGTCCGCGTTCCAGGTGCTCGACGCGCTGCCGCTGACCGACAACGCAAAGATCGACCGGGCGGCGCTGCGAGACCTGGCACCGAGACCCGCCGTCGAGGGCGCGCGGACCGACACCACCGGGATCTCCGCCGCCGCACCCGGCAGCGACCTGGAACGCCGGCTCGCCGCCATCTGGGCCACCGCGCTCGGGCTCTCCACCGTCGAGCCGACCGCGAACCTGTTCGCGCTCGGCGGTGACTCCCTCATCTCGGCCCGGATCGCCAGCCAGGTGCAGGCCGAGATTCCGGAAGCCGAAGGTCTCTACTTCGACGAGTTGCTGCGCGAACTGCTGGAGCATCCGACCGTACGGGAACTGGCCCGGTGGATCGGCGCCGACCGGACCGTCTCGACCGCCCCGGCGGCCGGTGACGAACCGGTGACCGGTGAGGGCTCCCCGGTGGTGCCGTTGCGGAGCCGGACGGACAACGGTCCGACGCTGACCGTGGTGCACGACTGCGCCGGCTCCCTGGCCCTGTGGCAGACCTTCGCGGCAGCCGCCGACGGGGCGTTCGTGCAGGGTGTGGACGCCTCGACGGTGCGTGCCCTCGGCACCGGCCTCGACCTGGACCACCTCGCCGCCGAGCTGGCCCGAGCGGTCAGCGCCGCCGACCCGGGACCGGTACGGCTGGTCGGTTACGGGTACACGGCGCTGCTGGCCATGGAGATCGGCCGGGCGCTGGCCGACAGCGGCATCGTGGTCGACCAGCTGGTGATCGTCGGCGGTCGACCCGCCCACCGGTCGCTGGATCCGGAGGCGATGCGGGCCGAGTTCGTCGAGGAGACCGGCCGGGAACCGTCGCCCGACGAGCTGTCCACCTTCACCGCGCTGCACACCGCCCTCGCCGCCCACCGACCCACCCTCTACGCCGGGGACGTCACGCTCGTCCGCCCGGTCGACGACGAGGACGCCGACGAGTTCTGGGCGGACCTGTGTCTCGACCCCGCGCAGGTCGTCACGGTGGCGTCGCCCCGCCATCGCCTCCCGGCCGCGCCGGAGACCCTCGCGGCGGCCCTGTCCGACGGCGGGACGCGAACGTGATCGGCGTCCGGCGCACCACCACGGACGGCGGTGTCATCGCCGTCGTCGGTGCCTCGGGGGCGGTCGGCCGCGCCACCGCTCGTCACCTGGCCGCCAGCGGCGGCGGACCACTGCGCCTGGGTGCACGTCGACCGGCGGAGAACGGCACCCCGGTGACCCGGCTCGACGTCGACGACACGGCAGCCCTGCACGACTTCTGCTCCGGTGCCGCCGTGGTCGCCAACTGCGCCGGGCCGTCGACGGTGGTCGGCGACCGGGTCGCCCGGGTCGCGCTCGCGGTCGGCGCGCACTACGTCGACCCGGCCGGCGACGACCGGCTGGCCGACCTGATCACGCCCCTGACCGCCGGCACTGACCGGTGCGCCGTGCTCTCCGCCGGCATGATGCCCGGACTCAGTGGTGTCCTGCCGCGCTACCTGATCGCCACCACGCCGACGCCGGTACACCGGCTGACCGGCCACGTGGGCGGCCGGGACCACTTCAGCCCGGCCGGTGCCGCCGACTACCTGCGGGCCGAGGAGTTCGGCACCGCGCACGTCGAGTGGCACGCCGGTCGCCTGGTGCCGTCGGCACCCACCGGCCGGGCGGTCACCGTGCCGTTCTTCCCCGAACCCGTGCTGTCGATGCCCTTCCTCAGCACCGAGGCCGCCCGCATCGCCGCCGCCGCCGGACTGACCGAGGTGCGCTGGCACTCGGCCTTCGTCGACGGTCATGTGGCGGCACTGCTGCGCGGAGCCGCGTCACCCGAGCGCCCGACCGGCGAGGCGCTGCGTCAGGCCGCCCGACTCGACCTGTTCGGCCGCACTCCGTACCAGGTGATCGTGGTCGAGGTCGGCGGGGCGGACGGGTCGGCACGGTCGGTGGCGCTGTGGGGGCGGGGGGCGAGCGAGCTGACCGGAGCGATGGTCGCCCACTGCGCCATCCTGCTGCGTGACGAGGGCGGGCCGCCCGGCACCCACCACGCCGCCGATCTGCTCGATCCGGTCACCACCGTCACCGCGCTCCGACAGGCCGACGCGGTCACCCGGATCGTCGAGGTCGACAGCACCGACGGTCTCCACTGGCGGGAGGGAACATTGTGACCGGTGACAGTCGTACCCCCGTGGTCGTGGCCGGCACCCGGTTCGGGCAGGTCTACCTGGAGGCTTTCCGGGCCACCGACGCGCCGATCAGGCTGGCCGGCGTGCTGGCCCGGGGCAGTGAGCGGTCCCAGGCGTGCGCCGCGCGCTACGGTGTCCCGCTCTACCGCGACCCCGACGAGCTGCCCGACGACGTCCGCATCGCCTGCGTGGTGATCCGGGGCGGGCTGCTGGGCGGCCCCGGCACCGAACTCGCCGGCCGGCTCATGGCGCGCGGAGTGCACGTCCTACAGGAACACCCGCTGCACCATGACGAGTTGGCCGACTGCCTGCGGACCGCCCGGCGACACGGGGTCATCTACCGGCTCAACCCGTTCTACCGGCACATGCCCCCGGTCCGGCGGTTCGTCGGCGCGGTCCGCGAACTGCTCCGGCGGCAGCGCCCCCGCTACGTCGACGCGGCCTGCGGTTTCCAACTCGCGTACTCGCTGTTCGACATCCTCGGGCTGGCCCTGTCCGGCCTGCGCCCCTGGTCCTTCGACCCACCAGCGGTGCCCGGGGCGTCGGTCCGGCCCGATCGGACGCCACCGTTCCGCACGCTGGAGGGGGTGCTCGCCGGCGTACCCACGACGATCCGCATCCAGAACGAGCTGGATCCCGCCGATCCGGACAACTACGCCCACCTGCTGCACCGGGTCACCATCGGCACCGACGCGGGCAACCTCACGCTCGTCGGCACCCACGGCCCGGTCGTCTGGTCAGCCCGGCCGGTCTTCCCCCGTACAGTGGCCGACCCGGGCGCGTCCGCCCACTTCGACCAGGCGGTCGACGTCCGGGCCGCACCCAGCACGGTCGTGCTCGGACCGGACACCTCGGCCTCCTACGAGGAACTGTTCGCCACCATGTGGCCGGCCGGTGTTGCCGCCGCCGTCGACCAGCTGCGACGCGACATCCCCGGTGGTCCGGCCCGGGCCGACGGTCAGTACCAACTCACCCTGTGCCAGCTCTGGCAGGACGTCAGCGCGCTGCTCGGGCCGCCGGAACTGATCACCGGTGGTGAGCTGGACCCGCTGGGCGCGGCCGACGTCGCCGCGCTGGCGCAGGCCGGGAAGGCCGCAGCCGGTGAGTAACCTCGTCGACCAGTGGTTGCGGTGCTTCCACCCCCGCCCCACCGCCCGGGTACGCCTGGTCTGCCTGCCACACGCCAGCGGGAACGCGCTGTTCTACCGCGACTGGGGTGCCCTGCTGCCCGACGGTGTCGAGACCTGGGCAGTGCAATACCCGGGCCGGTTGGATCGCCTGTCGGAGCCCTGCGTCACCGACATGGACGAGTTGGCCGACCGGGTGACCGAGGCCCTGTTGCCGCTGACCCGGAACACGGGCGTGGCGCTGTTCGGGCACAGCATGGGTGCCGCGGTCGCCTACGAGGTGACCCGCCGCCTGGAGCACCGGCGTGGCCTCGCCGTACGGCACCTGTTCGTCTCCGCTCACCCGTCGCCCGCCCGGCACCATGGCGGCGATCTGCACCTGGGCTCCGACGACGCGCTCTGGGACGAGCTGCGCCGACAGGACGCCACCAGCGCGGAAACCCTGGACCATCCCCAGCTGCGGTCCCTGATCATGCCGGCGCTGCGCGGCGACTACCAGTTGATCGAAACCTGGCGGCCGGCGCCCGCTCCCCCGCTGTCCTGCCCGGTCACCGCCCTCGGCGGGCACGACGACCCGGATGTCGATCCGGCCGATCTGGCGGACTGGGCGCGCTTCACCACCGGCCGGTACCGGCAGCTGGTGCGGCCGGGCGGCCACTTCTATCTCGTCGACGAACTCGACGCCGTGGTCTCGGCGCTCGAACTCGGGCTCGGCGTCAGCGGCTGAACCGGGCCCAACCGGTCGTCGAGGAACGCCTCCCACATCGCCCTTCGACGCGGCTTCCCGCTGGTGGTGCGGGCGATGCCTCCGGCGGTGGCGGTCACCCCCACCAGGTCTGCGCCGACGAACCGGCCGGTCAGCGCCGCGGCGGACCGCTGCCACCAGCCGGGCTGCGGACGTTCCAGCACGACGACCACGGTCGGTCGGCCGCCCCGGCTACCGGCCAGCACGGCCACCCGCCCCAGCGGAATGTCACCGTCGGCGGCGATCGCGGTCTCCACGTCGGCGGCGAAGACGAAACGGCCGTGGACCTTCACCCCGTCGCCGAGCCGACCGACCAGGAACAGCTCCCCGTCGAGGAGGAAACCGGCGTCGCCGGTGTGGACCGGGTTCGACCCGACGCCGGTACCACCGACCACGATCTCGCCGACCCGTCCCGGTGCCACCGGCTGCCCGGCAGCGTCGCGTACCGACACGGTGACCCCGGCCAGCGGCGTGCCGCACCCCACCACCTCACCATCGGAGGGCGAGGTCACCGCGCGCCAGGGCGCGCCCGACGGCACCCCGGTGACCGCCAGGGTCGCCTCCGCCAGGCCGTACGCCGGTCGCAGCGCGGTCGGGCGCAGACCGAACGGTCCGAGCAACTCCGCGAACCGGCGCAGGGTGGCCGGCGGGATCCGTTCCGCGCCCACGATGACCGAGCGCCAGGCGCCGAAGTCGAGGCCGACGAGGCTCTCCGGGCCTACCCGTCGGGTCACGTAGTCGAGGCCGAACGCCGGCATCGCGGTCAGCCGGGCCCCGTGCCGCCCGAAACACTCCAGGTAGCGCAGTGGATGGCGGAGGAACTCGACGGTCGGCATCGACCACAGGTCACCACCGACCGTCACCGGCAGCAGCAGGCATCCGACCAGCCCCATGTCGTGGTGCACGGGCAGCCATGACGCGGTCGGATCGGCCGGTGTCATGCCCAGCCAGCGGGCGATCGCGCCGAGGTTGGCGGTCAACGAGCCGGTGGCGACCCGTACGCCCCGGGCGGGACCGGTGGTGCCCGAGGTGAACTGGACGACCGCCACGTCCGGCAGCGGCCGACCCGGCTCGCGATCGGCGTCGGGGGCCGCGCCGAGGAGCGCGTCCACCGGGGCGGCGTCGACGCCCCGCACGGCCGCCAGTTCACCCGCGCGGACGGCGGCCTCGTCGTGCACCACCAGGATCGGCGTCGACCAGCCGAGCATCCGGTCGACGTGCGCGTCGTAGCGGTCGGCGCTGGCGAAGGCCGCAGGCGGCGGTAGCGGGGCCGGTGTCGCCCCGGCGAGCAGCGCGCCGAAGAACATGGCGACGAACCGTGGACCGCCCGCCAGCCCGAGCGCCACCACGTCACCGGGCCGCACTCCGGCGGCGACCAGTGCACCGGCCGACCGGCGGGTCAGCGCGGCGAGGGCGTCGTAGGGCCACTCGTCCCACCCCTCGGCGGTCGCGAACCGCACCCACCCGCCGGGGCGGGGGCGTCGCGTCCAGGCCAGCAAGTCGATGTCCACAGCCCGCCCCACCTCGGTGTACGCCTCCACTGTCGAGCACACTAGGCGGCCCCGGAGGGCGCGGGTAGCGTGCGGAGAATGCGGGTTCGGGTAGACACCGATCAGTGCGACAGCACCGGTCTGTGCGCGCAGATCGCACCGGAGATCTTCGCCCTCGACGCCGACGACGTCCTCGTCGTACGGACACCGACGCTTGACCCACCGCAGCTACCGGCAGCGGAGGAGGCCGTGCGGGCGTGCCCGAAGCTGGCGATCGAACTGGTGGAGCGGTGACGTCGGTCAGCGGCCGTGAGCCGGTGATCGTCGCCGCCGCCCGCACCCCGATCGGTCGTCGGGACGGCTGGCTGTCCGGCCTCAAGGCGGTCGAGCTGCTGCGGATCGTGCAGCGCGAGGTCCTCGACCGGGCCGGTGTCCAGCCGGACGAGGTCGACCAGGTCGTCGGTGGCTGTGTGACACAGATCGGCGAGCAGAGCCTCAACGTCACCCGCAACGCCTGGCTGAGCACCGGTTTCAGCCCGGCGGTCGGGTGCACCACTGTGGACGTGTCGTGCGGGTCCGCGCAGCAGGCCAACCATCTCGTCGCGGCTCTGATCGCGGCGGGCGCGATCGACGTCGGCATCGCCTGCGGGGTGGAGTCGATGAGCCGGGTGCCGATCGGCAGCAACCTGCACCTCGGGCCCGGCCACTACAAGACCCGCGACTATCCCTGGGACGACCCACCGCACGCGCAGTTCGGCGGGGCCGAACGTATCGCGCGGCGGCAGGGGCTGAGCCGGGCCGAACTCGACGCGTACGGAGTGCGGTCGCAGGAACGAGCCGCCGCCGCGTGGGCCGCCGGTCGGTTCGACGCCGAGCTGGTCGCCGTCGACGCTCCGACCGCCGACGGCACCCGCCGCGTCGACCGTGACGAAGGGCTGCGGGCGACCACCCCGGCCGGGCTGGCAGCGCTGCGCCCGGTCGTCGACGACGGGCTGCACACCGCCGGCACCATCTCCCAGCTCTCCGACGGCGCGGCGGCGATCCTGTGGATGTCGGCGGAGCGGGCCCGCGCGTACGGCCTGACCCCTCGGGCGCGGTTGGCGCAGCAGGTGGTGACCGGCGCCGACCCCTACTTCCTCCTCGACGGACCGGTGGCCGCCACCACCAGGCTGCTCGACCGGGCCGGTGCCCGGCCGGACGACATCGACCTGTTCGAGGTGAACGAGGCGTTCTCCGCCGTGGTGCTCAACTGGCTGTCCGCCTTCCCCGTCGATCCGGGGCGGGTCAACGTCAACGGCGGTGCCATCGCGCTCGGTCATCCCCTCGGGGCCAGCGGCACCCGCCTGCTGGTCACCGCGCTGCACGAGCTGGAACGCCGGGACGCCGCCACGGCCCTGGTGACGATGTGCTGCGGTGGCTCCCTCGGCACCGCGAGCCTGCTCGAACGGGTCTGACGATGGACCGCGAGCAGTTCTTCCGTGACGCCCGCGACGACCTCGACGGGCCGCTGCACGGCGTCCGGGTCCTCGACGTGACGAAGGTCTGGTCCGGGCCGCTGGCCACCTGTGTGCTGGCCGATCTCGGTGCCGACGTCGTACGGGTCGAGCTGCCCGGTGGCCGCGACGGTGAGGTGCCACCCGCGATCCCGGGCACCGGCCTGTCCTGGTTCCGCGAGAGCGTCAACCGCAACAAGCGCAGCGTCGGCGCGGACCTGCGGACCGACGAGGGCCGACGCACCCTGCTCTCCCTGGTACGCGTGGCCGACGTGCTGGTCGAGAACTACCGTCCCGGCGTGCTGGAGGGGTGGGGCGTCGGCTATGCGCAGTGCCGGGCTGTCCGACCGGAGCTGGTCTACGTCTCGGTGTCCGGCTGGGGTCAGTACGGTCCCGGCATCGACCGGTCGGCCTACGACCCGGTGGTGCAGGCCGACGGCGGGTGGATGGCGCTCAACGGACCGCCTGACGGGCAGCCGGTACGCGCCCCGACGTTCCTCGCCGACGAGTTGGCCGGGCTGCACGCCGCCATCGCGGCGCTCGGTGCGCTGGCACACCGGTGGCGTACCGGCGAGGGTCAGCACGTCGACGTCGCCATGCTCGACTCGCTGCTGTTCAGCAGCAGCGGCCTGCTGTCGCTGGCGGCGGCCGGTGCCCCACCGCAGCGGATGGGCAACCAGACCGACTTCGTGGTGCCGGCCAACGTCTACCACTGCCGCGACGGCGACATCTACCTCGCCGTATCGCTCAACCGTCACTGGCGGCGGCTGGCCGAGCTGATGGGCCGCCCGGAGCTGGCCCGCGATCCGGCGTTCGCCACCAACCGGGACCGCCTGGCCAACCGGAGCCTGGTCAACGCGATCGTGGCGGGCTGGTGCGCGACGGTGACCGTGTCGGCGGCGGTGGCCGCGCTCACCGAGGCCGGCCTGGCCGTGTCGCAGGTGCGAAAGCTGCGCCAGGTCGCCGACGACCCGCAGGTACGGGCCCGGCAGATGTTGCAGCGGACCCGGCTGCACAACGGCACCGAGGCCGAGCTGACCGGCCCGGCCGCCAAGTTCTCCCGCACTCCCACCCGGATCCGCCGGGCCGCCCCGGCGGCCGGCGCGGACACGGCCGAGGTGCTCGAGGAGTGGGCCGCCGACGCCTGAGTGGCGTGTGGTCTCCGCTGCTCGAACGCGTTGCCACCGGCGGATTTCCTGGGCGATGGTGCACCCAGCCCGAGCTGTCGGGCAGCACCCCCAGCACCCTGCCCCGTCGGGAGGCGAGATGACTCGGCGCGTCGCGCTCGTGACCGGTGCCTCACGAGGAATCGGCCGGGCCGTCGCGCTCGACCTGGCCCGGCGCGGCTACGCGGTCGCCGGTTGTCACGCCCGGGAGAGCGACGAGGCGGACCGGACCGCGATCGACCTCAAGGCGCTCGGCGTGCCGGCGATGATGCGGGTCTGCGACGTGGCTGACCCCGACGCGGTCGACGACCTGATCACCGCGGTGGAGAAGGAACTCGGCGGCCTCGACGCGGTCGTCAACAACGCCGGGATCACCCGCGACGCCCCGCTGGTGCTCTCCTCCTCGGCGGACTGGGACGCGACGATCGCGACCAACCTCACCGGCACCCGCAACGTGTGTCGGGGGGCCGCGTTCCGGTTCATGAAGCGGCGGGCCGGTGCGATCGTGAACATGTCGTCCGTCGCCGGTGTCACCGGCAACAACGGCCAGACCGCGTACGCCGCCACCAAGGCCGGCGTCATCGGGCTCAGTCGGTCGCTGGCCAAGGAGGTCGGCGCCTACGGGGTACGGGTGAACGTGGTCGCCCCCGGCTTCATCGAGACAGACATGACCGCAGGGCTGAGCGGCCGGCTGCGCGACGACGCCCTGCGCCGGGTGCCGCTGCGCCGATTCGGTGCCGCCGAGGACGTCGCTCCGCTGGTCTCGTTCCTGCTCTCCGAGGACGCCGGCTACATCACCGGCCAGGTCTTCCGGGTGGACGGAGGTATCGCGCTGTGACGATCCAGATTCCGACGGCCGCGCCACTGGCGGCGTACGACAGGTGGTGGCCGAGTGCCACGACCGGACCGCTGGTCCTGCACGCCCGCAAGGTGGTCGAGGCCACCGAGCCGTCGCTGCGCGGCCACTTTCCCCGCTTCCCGATCTACCCGGGCGTCTTCGTGCTGGAGACGCTCAGCCAGCTGATCCGTGCCGGGCTGCCGGGTGGGACGGCACGGGTGTGCCGGGTTTCGTCCCTGCGGCTGATCGCGCCGCTGCTGGTCGGTGACGAACTGTCGATCGAGGCGACCGCCCGACCGCAGGAGGGGTCCACCTGGGAGGTGTCGGCGACCGGCACCCGACGGGACGGAAGTGTCTGCGCGACGATGCGGGTCACCTGCACCACCGCCGGCGGGTCGACACCGGCCGGCGACGGCGTGCTGGAGCACTCCCAGATCCGCGCCCTGCTGCCGCAACGCTTTCCGATGCTGCTGGTCGACCGGGTGCTGGAGTTGCGGGCGGGTGAGTCCATCACCACCACCAAGGCGATCACCGCGAACGAGCCCTGCTACGCCGATCTGCCGGACGACGCCGCGCCGTCGTGCTTCGCGTACCCGGTGTCGCTGCTGGTCGAGTCGCTCGGGCAGAGCGCCGCGCTGCTGTGGCAGCACAGCGAGTCGCCGGCCGAGAAGCGCGGACCACGCCGCCACCTGCTGTTCCTGACCGCCCGGGGCTACGAGGTGTCGGGCGAGGCATACCCCGGCGACGTGGTCCGCCACGTGGTGCGGCTGGACCAGGTGGTCGCCGACACCGGGTTCTGCCACGGCGAGAGCTGGGTTGGCGACCGCCGGATCGCCCGGGTCGAAACCCTGATGGCGGCGCAGCGGCCGGACGAGCAGCTGCGCTGAGCAACCCCCTGCACCCAACGAGCAGAGAGGTACGCCCATGAGCAACACCGACGAGGCCGGCGACCCGCGCGAGCGGCTGGAGGAGCTGCGCGGCATCATCGCCGAGGTCCTGGAGATCGAGCCCGAGGAGCTGGCTGACGACAGCGACTTCATGGAGGACCACGACGCCGACTCGCTGCGCGCCATCGAGATCCTCGCCCGGCTGGACAAGCGGTACCACGTCGAGATCCCCCAGTCGGAGCTTCCCGAGCTGACCAATCTCAAGGCCGTCTACGAGAGCCTCAGCCGGCACGCGGGCTGGCGGGACTGACTTCCGTGCGCGTCGCGGTCACCGGGCTCGGCCCGGTCTCCAGCATCGGGATCGGCCCGGCCGAGTTCGCCGCCGGGCTGCGTGCCGGCCGGTCCGGTATCTCGGAGATCACCAGCTTCGACGCCAGCGGATTCCCGCGCCGTCGGGCCGGTGAGGTTCGCGGGTTCGACCCGCACCGCTCGTTGCGGCGGCTGAAGCCGGAGCACTGGGGGCGGTCGAGCCAGTTCGCGGCGGCCGCCGCCCGGCTCGCGGCCCAGGACGCCGGGCTCGACCTGGACCGGCTGCCCGGCGGTCCGGAACGGGCGCACGCCGTGATCGGTACGACCAGCGGCGAGTCGGTGGCGGTGGAGGCGTTCACCGCCGCTCGTGTCGCCGATGGTGACGGCTTCGCGGGCATCGACCCGGACCTGGTGGCCCAGCTTCCGGCCGGGCGGCTGGCGCACGGGGTCAGCGAGGAGCTGGGGCTGGCCGGGGAGTCGGTGACGCTCGCCACCGCCTGCTCGGCCAGCAACTACGCCCTCGGGTACGGCTTCGACCTGCTCGTCAGCGGCGAGGCGGACGTGGTCTTCGCCGGTGGCGCGGACTCGGTCTGCCGTTGGGCGCACGCCGGTTTCTTCCGGCTCGGTGCGCTGGCGGCGCAGGACTGCGCACCGTTCGACCGCGATCGCGACGGCATCCTCACCGCCGAGGGCGGGGCTGTGCTGGTGTTGGAGACCTTCGAGCACGCGCGGGCCCGGGGCGCGCGGATCTACGCCGAGCTGCTCGGACACGGGCTCAACTGCGACGCCAAGCATCCGGTGGCTCCGGAGTGGACCAGCATCGCCCGCTGCATCCGCATCGCCCACCAGAACGCCGGTGTCGGCCCGGCCGACGTCGACTACGTCTGCGCGCACGGCACCGGCACCCCGGCCAACGACGCGGTCGAGGCGAAAGCCCTGGTCGAGGTCTTCGGCGCGGCCCTGCCACCGGTCAGCTCGATCAAATCCCTGATCGGGCACACGATGGGTGCCGCGTCCGGCTTCGGGGCGATCGCCAGTGTGCTCGCCATCGACCAGGGGTTCCTGCCACCGACGGTGAACTGGTCGAATCCCGATCCGGAACTCGCCGGAGTCGACCCGGTGCCCAACGTGGCCCGACCGGCGACGGTCCGGGTGGCGCAGAACAACGGCTTCGCCTTCGGCGGCAACAACTCGATCGTCATCTTCGGAGCGGTCCGGTGACCGCGCTGCGGGTACGCGGACTCGGCGTACTGCTGCCGTCGGTGACCGCCCCCGACGACCCGTCGTTCCCGGACCGGCCGGTGCACGCGGTGGACGGCTTCGACGTGCGGGAACGCCTCGGCCGTCGCGGCACCAGCTTCTTCGACCGGACCACCGCCCTCGCCGTCGCCGCCTGCGCCGACGCCCTGCGCGACGCTGGCGTCGACGCCGGTGCGCAGCAACCGCAGGACCGGATCGGGGTGGTACTCGCGACCACGCTGGGCAGCTTCCGTTCGACCAGTGACTTCACCCGGGAGACCCTGGTGCAGGAACGGCCGTACCTGGTCAACCCGATGCTCTTCCCCAACACGGTGATGAACTGTGCGGCCGGGCAGTCCGCGATCCGGCTCGGTCTGCGCGGGGTGAACGCCACCGTGGCCGGCGGACCGGTGGCCTTCCTGCACGCGCTGCGCTACGCCGCCGATGTCCTCGCCCGGGGCTACGCCGACCTGATGGTGGTCGGCGCGGCCGAAGAGCTGTCGCCGCACCGGGTGTGGTCGCAGGTGCTGACCCGGGGCGGCAGTGGCGCGGCCTGCGGCGAGTCGGCCGCCGCGTTCGTGGTCGGCCGCGACGACGACGGCTCGACCGGCGGGACCGGGACGCGGATCCTGGCCGCTGCGGCCGGGTACGGCCCGGACGGTCGCCGGGCCGAGGCGTTGTCCGGTTGTGTGCGTCGGGCCCTCGACCGGGCCGGTGTCGCCGCGACCGAGGTCGACCTGGTCGTCACCGCCGAGACCGGCCCGGACGATCACGGTCAGTTCGAGGCGGCCACCCGGGCGCTCGGACACCGCCCCCGGCACCGGCAGGTCACCGCCGCGTTCGGCGACTGCGACGCCGCGACGCCTGCGGTCGGTCTGGCTCAGCTGATCCTCAACCGGCGGGCCCGTCCCGAAAAGCCCGGCACCACCGCCCTGCTCGTCGCCGAGGGCCTCGACGGTGCTGCGGCGGCGGCGCTGGTGAGGAGCCCGCAGTGCCGGTGATCGCGGCGACCACCCAGCTGACCTGCTTCGGCGACGGCTCACGGACCTGGGCCGCGTTGACCGACGGCCGCTGCGGTGCCCGCCCTTTCGACGCCGCCACGGCGGCCCGGCTCAACGTCGGGGCCACCTATCCGATCGCCGGCCGGGCAGACCGGGGACGGGCGGCCGACTGGCTCGCCACGGTGCTGCGGGCAGCCGCCGCCGAGGCGGGTGTCGACGCCCGTCGGGAACGGGTCGTGGTGGTGGTCGGCACCGGCCTGCGGCAGTTGGCCGACGTCGAACGCTGGGCGCTGGACGACACCCCGTGCCCGGTCGACCAGCTCCACTTCGGGTCGGCGGTCCGGGCCGCGCTGCCCGGCGTGAGGGAGGTGGTGACCCTCGCCAACGCGTGCAGCGCGGGTGGGCACGCGCTGGCCCTGGCCCAGGACCTGGTCGAGGCCGGTGAGGCCGACGTGGCGGTCGCCGCCGCCGCGGACACCGCCACGCTGTCGATGCAGGCGATGATCGGCAAGGTGGCCGACCGGCCCACCGCACGGGTACGTCCCTTCGACCGCGACCGCACCGGGGTGCTGCTCGGTGACGGCGCCGCCGCCGTGGTGGTGACCCCCGTCGAACGCCCGGGTCCGCGCCTGGCCCACCTGCTGGCCACCGGGTTGTCCTGCGACGCGGTGCACGAGACCGCGCCCGACGTCGGCGGGATGACCCGGGCGATGCGCGACGCGTTGCTGCGGGCCGACCGGGAAGCCCGCGACGTCCGGGTCGTGGTGGCGCACGGCACCGGCACCGCGCTCAACGACCCGACCGAGTGCCAGGCGATCCGCGAGGTGATCCACGCGGACCAGGGTGATCCGTGGGTGACCGCGCTCAAGGGCGCGATCGGACACACCTCCGGGGCCGCCGCGCTGTGCGGGGTCGACATCGCCGTACGCGGGCTGCGGCTCGGTGCGGTGCCGCCGGTGGTCGGGCTGGGCAACCCGCTGGCCGAGGCGGACGGCGTACGGCTGGTCCGGGACCACCCGGTCGCGGTGCCCGGCTCGCTCACCCAGGTCAACTCGTTCGGCTTCGGCGGGGTCAACGCCGTGACGCTGCTGGAGCCGGCATGCTGACCGCGACGTTGGCGCTGCGCGGGTGGGGCGTACACCTGCCGGAGAGCGACCCGTCCGCCTGCCGGCCCGACGCCGCCGCCGGGCTGCTGGGCCGCAAGGGCCTGCTCGGCCGGGACGACGCGACCCGGCTGGCGCTCTGCGCGGTGCACCGCGCGCTCGGGCTGGAGGCCGGCGTACGGCCCGGTGGCGACGCACGGACCGATGTCGCGGTGGTGGCCTGCGGCAACCTCGGCAACGTCGACACCGTCGCCGACCTGGCCCGGACCGCGACGACCGACGGCGTCCGGGCGGTCAGCCCGCTCGCCGCCCCGAACGCGTCGAGCAACGTGATCGCCAGTGTGGTCGCGATCTGGTTCCGGTTCGCCGGCCCCAACCTCATGGTCTGCTCGGGTGCCGCCGCGAGCTATGACGCGTTGGCGACCGCCGCGCTGCTGCTGCGCGCCGGGCGCGCCCGCCGGGTGGTCGTGGTGGGTGCCGAGGCGGCGACCGGCACGGCGACGGCCCTGTACGGGCAGTCCCTCACCAGCGGTGCGGCGTGCGTGATCGTCGAGTCCGCCCCGGACGGGGTGCGGGTGCGGCTCAACGGCAGCGTTCCCGCGCCGGTCACGGCGGCGTCGTGGGGCGACTGCTACGGCGCGCAGGGGTTGGTCGGCGTCGCACTCGCGGCCGACCGCGTCCGCGCCACCGGGGGCCCGGTCGAGGTGTCCTGCGGTGGCGGGACCGACGGCTACCGGTCGCTGACCGTGTCCTCCGGATCGGTGGGTGCCCGGTGAGCGCGGCGGCGAACGGCCCTCGGTGGCTGGCGGACGGCCCGCCCGATGCGCCCCTCGCGGTGCTCGCGCACGGGCTGGAGGACTCCTGGCGTACCTGGCTGCCGCTGGCCGACGTCCTCGGGCAGCGGTGGCGGGTGGCCGCACTCGACCTGCCGTGGCGGCCGGGCACCGACTACCGGTGGCGGCACCGGCCGGCTGCCGACGCGCTCGCCGACGCGGTCGACGGGCTCGGCGCGGAGATCGATCTGCTGGTCGCCCACTCCTACGGCGCGAACGCCACGTTGCACCTGTTGTGCCGGGACGCGCTGCCGGCCCGACAGGTGGCGCTGATCTGCCCGCTCTACCGCCCTCCCGGCCGCCCGGTGACGTGGGCGCTGTTCGACCGCGCACGGGCCGCATTCGAACGGCACATCCACGAGTCGCTGCGCAGCCGCCAGGGCGAGCGTCTGGCCCGTACGCCGGACGACGTGCTGGCGACGATGACCCGCAAGGCGATCGACCGGGCCGGACCGGCCGGCTTCCTCGCGGTCTTCGAGCAGTACGTCACCAGCGCCGCGCTACCGCTGGACCGGGTCCGCCCGCCGGTGCTGGTGCTCGGCGGCGGTGACGACCCGACCCTCAGCCCGGCGGCGGCCGGTGCCCTCGCCCGGGCGCTGCCCGACGCCCGACTCGTCGTCGACGACCGCTACGACCACTTCTGCCACCTGCGGCACCCGGCCGAGGTCGCGGCCCGGCTGTGCCGTTTCGCCGCACGCCCGGAATTCGAGGAGGTCCCGTGACCCCGACCGTCGTGGCGGGCCGCCCCCGCTTCGAAGGGGCCAACATCCGCACCTGGATCGGCTTCAAACACTTCATGTACCTGGTCGAGGAGGCCGTGTTGCAGTGGCTGCGCGACCACGGCCACCCACCCGGGCAGTTGTTCCACCGGCACGGGCTGGGCGTGGAGATCGTCGACTGCTCGGTGCAGCTACCCGCCGTACTCGACATCGACGACGAGGTGGACGCACAGGTGGATCGGGAGCGCGGCGACCGGCTCGACGTCACGCTCCGGGTCCGCCGCGACGGTCGGGACGTGACGGTGGCCCGCGCCTCGGTGCGACTTGCCCTGGTACGCGAGCGCACGGCCGAGGAGTCCACACCGGTAGCCCCCGACCTCGCCCCGTGGGTGGTCGACGACCTGGGCGGTGCGGCCGACGCACCCGGGTCACGCCCCTACGACCCTCGGCGGCCGGTGCGTGACCAACTCGTCGACCCCGACTCACCGGCCCTGTACTGGCCCTGGCGGGCCCGCTACTTCTACTGCCACTACTCCGACCGGGTGCAGCACTCGGCCTACGTACGCTGCGTCGAGGCGGCCGTGGACCGGCTGTTGGAGGCGCGCGGCATCTCGGTGGGCCGGCTGCTGGCCGAACGTGCCTGGATTCCGGTGGTGTCGCGGGCCCGGGTGCGGATCCACCAGGCCGCGTACATGGAGGAGACGGTGCACACCGTCGTCGACGTCGACTCGGTGCTGCGCGAGCAGTTGTTCGAGGTCCGGCTCACCTGCCACGTGGTGCGCGACGATCGGCTGTTGACGGTGGCCGAGGGCCGGGTGCTGCACGGTTACGCGATCAGCCGGGGCGACCGGGCCGGCGAGGTCGCCCGGCTGGGACCGGACATCGTCGCCACGCTCACCGGGAGTGCGCGATGACCCGACGGGCCCGGTTGTACTTCTCCTTCCGCAGCCCCTACAGCTGGCTGACCGTGCGACGGCTGCGGGCCGCCGTGCCGGACGCGTTCGACGCGCTCGACTGGCTGCCCTACTGGGACCCTGACGGTACGACCGCCGGGCTGCTCGCCGAACGCGGCGTCGACCTGCACTACGGCCAGATGAGCCGGTCCAAGCACCGGTACATCCTGCTGGACACCAAGCGGCTGGCCACCGCCGACGGCGCTGCCATGGCCTGGCCGGTCGACGTCGATCCGTGGTGGGAGCCGGCGCACCTGGCCTGGCTGTGGGCCCGCCGGTCCGGCCGCGCCGAACCGTTCTACGACGCCGTCACGGCCGCCCGCTGGGAGCGCGGGGAGAACATCTCCGACCCGGCGGTGGTGGCCGCCTGCGCCGCTCAGGCCGGACTCGACCCGGACGTCGCGGCGGCCTGCGCCGACGACCCAGAGCTGCGCGCGGAGGGCGTGGAGTGCCTGTCGCACGCCTACCACGACGACGTGTTCGGGGTGCCCTACCTGAAGCTGGGACACCACCGGTTCTGGGGCTACGACCGGCTCGACGTGTTCCTCGCGACCTGGCCGCGACCGACCGAGCCCCCGAGCCCACCGCCGGTGACCACGGCGTACGACGCGGACACGGCGGGTGGCTGTGGCTAGCGGCGGCCGGCGGCGGCGCACCGTCGAGGAGGAACGGCGACACCGGCGCGAGCGCCTCGCGGCGGCGCTGCGGCTGTTCGCCCGGCTCGGGTTCGACGAGGGCGCGGGCGGACACATGACGGCCCGTGACCCGGAGCACCCCGACCACTTCTGGATCAACCCGTTCGGCGTCCACTTCGGTCATGTCCGGGCCAGTGACCTGCTCCTGGTCGACCAGACCGGCTCGGTGATCTCCGGGGAGGGCCGGGTCAACCCGGCCGGTCTCGTCATCCACACCGCCGTGCACCATCGGCGGCCGGACGCGGTGGCCGCGGTGCATCTGCACTCCACCTACGGTCGGGCCTGGTCGACGCTGGGTCGCCTACTCGATCCGATCACCCAGGACGCCTGCGCCTTCTTCGAGGATCACTCCGTCTACGGCCGGTACGGGGGCGTCGTGCTCGCCACAGAGGAGGCCTGGCAGATCGCCGACTCCCTGGGCACGGGCAAGGCCGTCATCATGCGCAACCACGGACTGCTCACGGTCGGCGGTTCGGTGGAGGAAGCGGCCTGGTGGTTCATCTCGATGGACCGTTCGTGCCAGGTGCAGTTGCTGGCCGAGGCGGCCGGCACCCCGATACCTCTCGACCCGGAGACCGCGCGGTCCACCCGCGACACGATCGGTAGCCCCGGGATCGCCCGACTCAACTTCCGGCCGTTGTACGCCGACATCGTGCGTACGCAACCCGATCTTCTTGAGTGATGGGGGTGACATGGCGGAGCTGTTGATCGACCTCGCGTCACGTTCGCCAGCCGAGACGGCGCTGGTCGACGAGCGCGGCTCGACCACCTGGCGGGAGCTCAACGACCGGGTCAACGGGTGGATCACCGAGTTGCGCGGGCACCGGGTGGCAGCCGGTGACGCGGTGGCCGTGATGGCCGGCAACCGCCGGGAGACCTTCGAGGTGGTGCTGGCCGGGCTGCACCTCGGGGCGACCGTGGTGCCGGTCAACTGGCACCTCACCGCCGCCGAGGTGGCCCACATCCTGACCGACGCCGCGTGTCGTCTGCTGGTCGTCGACGCACCCCGCGCCGCCGTGGCCGCCGACGCGGTGGCCCGTTGCGACGGCCCGCGCCCGCTCGTGATCGACGACCGGACGCCCACCCCGGACACCACCGAGCCGGACGGCCAGCGGTGCGGCGCCCTGCTGCTCTACACCTCCGGCAGCACCGGCCGACCCCGGGGGGTGGCCAATCGACTCTTCGTCGCCGACGCCCCGTTCTCCCGCGTGGGCCGCCTGGGTGACTACGCCGCGCGGACGCTGCGGCTCCCGGCGGGGGGACGGACGCTCGTCGTCGCCCCCTGGTATCACTCCGCGCAACTCTTCTTCGCGCTGCTTCCCCTGCTGCGCGGCAGCACCCTGGTGATCGAGGAGCGGTTCGACCCGGTCCGCACGCTGTCCACCATGACCCGACACCGGGTCACCACGGCACATCTGGTGCCCACCCACTTCGTCCGGATGCTGGCGCTCGACCCGGCGGTACGCGCCGAACTCACCCCCCGGGACCTGCGGCTGGTCTGGCACGGCGGCGGCCCCTGCCCGGTCGAGGTGAAGGACCGGATGATCAGGTGGTGGGGTCCGGTGCTGCTGGAGTACTACGGCGCCACCGAGTCGGGGGCGCTCACCGTCATCGACTCGGTCGAGGCCGGCCAGCGGCCGGGCAGCGTCGGCCGGGCGGTGCCCCCGCACGAGATCGTCATCCTGGACCCGGCCGGACGCCCACTACCGGCCGGGCAGACCGGCACCGTCTACGCGCGACGGATCGGCGGCAGCGGGTTCCACTACCACAACGCCCCGGCCGAGACCGCCGCCGCGCATCGCGCCCCCGACCTGTTCACCGTCGGGGAGATCGGTCACCTCGACGACGACGGATACCTCTACCTGACCGGACGTGCCCGCGACGTGGTGGTCACCGGCGGGGTCAACGTGCATGCCGCCGAGGTCGAGGCGGTGCTGCTGCGTCATCCGGAGGTCCGGGACGCGGCCGTCGTCGGGGTGCCCGACGACGAGTACGGCGAGCGGGTGGTCGCGGTGGTGGTGGCCGCCGAGCCGGACCACGCCGACGAGTTGCCGAAACGCCTCGACCGGCACACCCGGGAGACGTTGGCCGGATTCAAGGCGCCGCGGGCGTACCGGCTGGTCGACACGCTGCCCCGCGACGACACCGGCAAGCTCCGCAAACAACTCGTCCGGCGGATGCTGGCCGACCTGCCGGGCGGTGGCTCATGAACGTCAGCCTGCCCACAGCCGACATCGCGCACCCCGCCACCTACGCGCGGGGGGTTCCGCACGACGAGTTCGCCCGACGCCGACGCGAGGAGCCGGTCGGTTGGGTCACCGAACCGACTCTCGTCCGCCGCTCGACCGCCGGGTCGACGGTGCAGCGGGGCACTGGCTTCTGGGCCGTCACGACCCACGCGGAGATCGTCGACGTCTGTCGGCGGCGGGACGAGTTCTCGTCCAGTCGCCGGGGCGCGTTCCTGGTCGACCCGCGTACCAAGGCCGACCTGGAACGGGCCCGGCAACTCCTGGTCAACATGGACGCCCCGCAGCACACCTGGATCCGCCGGGCGATCTCCCCCGCGTTCACCCCACGATCGGTCCAGCGGTTGGCGGCGGACGTGGGCGGGCACGCCCGGTCGACCGTGGCACGGGCGATGGCAGGCGACGACATCGACCTGGTCCGCGACCTCGCCGCCGAACTGCCGCTGCTGGTGCTCGCCGACCTGCTGGGCCTGCCACCGGCCGACCGGGGGCTGCTGCTGCGCTGGAGCAACCACCTGGTGGGTTTCGACGACCCCGAGTTCGGCGGTGGCGACATCGAGGCGTACCGGCAGGCGCTGGGCGAGGCACTGGCCTATGCCGCAGCACTGGTCCGCGACCGTCGGCGGCGGCCCCGGGAGGACCTCGTCTCGGCGTTGGTGGCGGCCGAGGTCGAGGGACGCCGACTCACCGACGCCCAGCTCTGCCAGATCTGGCTGTTGCTGATCGTCGCCGGTAACGAGACGACCCGGCACCTGATCTCCGGTTCGCTGGCCCTGCTGATCGACGAGCGCGTCGACGCGTCCGGACCGGGTGCCGTCGAGGAGTTGCTGCGCCTGGTCAGCCCGATCACCCAGTTCCGCCGGACGGCGACCCGCGACACCACACTGGCCGGTACCCGGATCGCCGAGGGCGACAAGGTGGTCCTCTACTTCACCTCGGCGAACCGGGACGAGCGGGTGTTCGCCGACCCGCACCGGTTCCGGCCGGACCGCCCCGACAACCCGCACCTGGCCTTCGGCATCGGCCCACACTTCTGCCTCGGCGCCCATCTGGCCCGACTGGAACTCGCCGAGTTGCTGACCGCCATCCGTCCCTACCTGCCCCGGCTGCGACTCGCCGGCCCGGTGGTCCGGTTGCAGTCGAACTTCGTCAACGGGATCAAGACGATGCCGGCCGCGCTGGAGCCCGCGCCCAGGTCGACCGGCAGATGAAAGGAGCGCCCATCATGGAGGAGAGCGAGCGGTACCGGTTCGCCGTCGTGCACAACGACGAGGACCAGTACTCGATCTGGCCCGACGACCAGGAGCTGCCCCCTGGCTGGCAGCGGGAGGGCACGGCCGGTTCACGGCAGCAGTGCCTCGACCACATCGCCGGGATCTGGACGGACATGACGCCGCGCAGCCTCCGTGCGGCGCTCGCCCGCGACGCCGCGGACCGCTGAGATGGTGTACGGCCTTCTCAGCGGTGCGTATCCGACCGACGCCGACCTACGCTCCGGCCATGCGTGAATCGCCGGCCTCGGTGGGCCAACGACTGCTCTGGTTGATGGACCACTACCAGGGCGGCCGGCGGAGCCTCACGCAGCAGGTGTTGCTGCGGCGCGACACGGTGGACGTCGGTCGGCTCCGCGAGGCGTTGACCCTGCTCGGCGACCGCCACGAAGCACTGCGGACGAGACTGGTCGAGCGTCGCCGCCAGTTGATGCAGCAGGTCTGCCCGAACCGTGAGCCGGACCTCGACGTCGTCGACCTGACCGGCGTACGCGACCCGGTCGACGCCCTGCGCGACGCGCTCGCCACCGACCTGCGTCAGCGAGTGCCCGTCGAGCAGTGGCCGACCCGCACCACGCTCTACCGCCTGCCCGACCGGGCCGTCGTCTGCCTGAGCATGCACCACCTGATCACCGATCACTCGTCGAACGGCCTGGTGTTGCGCGACCTGCGCACGATCTACGAAGCCCTCGCGGAGGCCACACCGCCCGATCTACCCGAGGTCACCTGGCAGTACGCCACCTGGGCGCAGTGGCAGCGGGAACGGCTGGCCGGGGAGAGCCGCCGTCGGCTCGACACGTTCTGGCGGGACACCCTCGACGGAGCCAGCCTGCCGATGCTGCCGGTCCGGAACCCGGAGCCGGTCGACTCCGGTTCGGCCCGCGTACGTTTGGCCGAGCCGGTGGTCCGGTCCCTGCGCGCCCTCGCGCGGACCCACCGGACCAGCATGTTCGCCGTCCTGCTGGCGGTCTTCTACACCCTGCTGCACCAGCGCACCGGCCAGGCGGACCTGACCGTGACCTCGCTCTTCGCGAACCGGGCCCGCTCCGAGGTGGCCAACACCCTGGGTTTCTTCGTCAACCAGGTGGCACTGCGCAGCCAGGTCGACAGCGGCGAGCCGTTCACCGCGCTGGTGCGGCGGGTCCGGGGCGCCACGATCCGCGCCCTGCCGCACCAGGACCTGCCGTTCCACATGCTGCCGCCGGGCATCGTGCAGTCCCCCAGCGGCCGGGCCGACCAGGTGGTCTTCCAGATGCTCGACCCCGGCACGACCCGTGGTGACATGCGCGGTGACCACCTGGCCGACCTGGAGCCGCAGACCCGCAACACCCGCTTCGACCTCGAACTGCTCGTGGTGCCGATCGGCGACTCGCTGGTCGTCCAGCTCCGGTACACCGACCGGCTCTTCGACGACACGACCGCGCGGGCCTTCGTCCGCGACTTCGGGTACCTCGCGGATCGGTTCGGACGGCAGCCCGACGACCCGGTCGGCGACGCGGTCAGCCAACTCGCCCGCACCGAGGCAGCACGACCATCCCCCACCCTGACCGAGGAGCAGTGATGAGCCAACCGACCGTGACGGCCGACCAGATCACGGCGATCGTGCGTGATCTCGCCCCCGCGCCCAACGACGACCTCGGACCCGATACCCGGCTCGTCGAGGATCTCGGATACCACTCGCTGGCATTGCTCGAACTGGCCTTCGCCCTGGAGGACGAGTTCGACCTGGAGCCGATCGACGAGCAGACCGCCCGGCGGATCACCACCGTCGGCCTGGTCGTCGAGACCGTGCTGGAGCGGATCGCGGAGCGGGACGGCGCACCCTCGGCTCCGGTGACGGACCGGGCCTGATCCACCGTGCGGACCGATGCCCTCGACCGCGTCGACGCGGTGGTCGGCGCGCTCACCGCCGGTGCCGACGAGGCCGAACGTAGCGCCCAGCTGCCGGCCGACACGGTGACCGCCCTGCGCACGGCGGGGCTGTTCCGGATGGTCGTGCCGGCCCGGTACGGGGGCGACGAGTTGCCCGTCAGCGAGGTGCTGCCGGTGCTCGCCGCCCTTTCCCGTACCGACCCGTCGGTCGGCTGGGTGGTCGGCCAGGTGGCGCTGTCGCAGCTCATCATCGGTTGTGGCGGTCCGGAGACAGCCGCCGAGGTCTACGCCGACGGACCCGACGTGGTGGCGGCCGGCGCGGTGGCGATCAAGGGACGGGCCGCGTCGACTGCGGACGGATGGCAGGTTAGCGGTCGCTGGCCCTTCGTCTCCGGATGTCGGCACGCGTCCTGGTTCTATCTCAACTGCGCCGTGCAGGACGGCAGGAGCCTGGCCCGTGGGCCGGACGGCGAGGTGTCGAGCCGGATGGTCGTGCTGCCCGCGTCCGCTGTCACGATCGAGCCCTCCTGGCAGGCGCTCGGCCTGCGCGGCACCGGCAGCCACGACGTCACGGTCACCCGGGCGCTCTGCCCGGACCACCGCGGCTTCACCGGGTCGCGGACCGACCCGGGGGCGGAGGTGGTCGCGGACCGGGTCGCCACGTCCAGTCTGATCATCGCCGCCGTCGCCCTGGGTATCGCCGAGGGTGCCACCACCGAGCTGATCGAGCTGGTCATGTCCGGGAAGCGACCGGCGTTGAGCCGGGTGCCGCTGTCCCGGTCGCCGCAGCTCCAGGACCAGCTCGGCGAGGCGGACGTGCGCTGTCGGGCGGCCCGGACGGTCCTGCTCGACGCCGCACGGGCGGCCGAGCAACAGATCGAGGCGTCACCCGCACGTCGCCGGGCACGCACCCGGGCCACCGCCGCACATCTCATCGCCGAGGCGACCGCGGTCGTCGACACGGCCTACCGGCTCGCCGGTGGCACCGCCGTCTACGACTCGTGCCCGCTACAGCGCCGCTTCCGCGACATGCGGACCGCCGCTCAACACTTCGTGGCCGGCCGCCAGTCCTTCGCCGCGCTCGGGGCGTCGCTGGTCGGTGAGACACCGGACGACGGCGGCCGATGAGGCGGCCTGATCCTCCGGCGCGGGTCGGCCGCGATCAGGGAACTCAACTGGAGGTCACGGTGCCCGTCACCGCAGCCAGATTCGACGCGCTGGATCCGGCGCTGCTCGTCGATCCGTACCCGACCTATGCCCGCCTGCGCGAACAGGCCGCCGTGTGCCGGGGCGGCCCGGCCACCTGGGTGGTGCCCCGATGGGCGGAGGTGGCCGAGCTGCTGCGCGATCCCCGGCTCGGGCACGGTTTCGCCGCCACCGGTGAGTCGAACCTGCTGCGGCTGGCCTACTCGGTCGCCGGTGGCCGGGCGGACACCGCGCTCACCCGGATCGTGCCCCGGCTGCCCGGCAAGGACCACGTGCGAGTTCGCCGGTTGATGGCCCAGGCCCTCAACCCGGCCGCCGTACGCGCCATCGCCGCGGACGTCGGCACGTGGATGGACCGGTTCCTCGACGACGCCGTACAGCGCGGCGGATTCGACGCGATGACCGACCTGGCCCTACCGCTGCAAACCGCCGTCGCGTGTGAGCTGCTCAGCGCACCGGCTGCCGACCGGCCCGACATCGTCCGCCGGGCCATCGACGTCGGCCGGGCGTTCATCCTCATCCCGTACGTCGCCGAAGGTGGGATCGCCGCGCAGCACGAGGCGATCGGCTGGTTGCGCGACTACGTGGCCGAGCTGGTCGCCGCCCGACGCCGCGTGCCCGGTGACGACCTGATCTCCCGTCTCACCCGGGTACGCCACCAGGGCACCGTGCTCTCCGACGACGAGATCGTCGACAACGCGGTGTTCCTGCTCTTCGCCGGTTTCGAGACCACGATCCACCTGGTTGCCGGAGGCTGCGCCGCTCTGGCCGGGCATCCCGACGCCTGGCGGCAGCTCAGTGGTCGGCCGCAGCTGGCGGCCAACGCGGTCGAGGAACTGCTGCGCTACGACGCGCCGATCCAGTGGGTCGCCCGTCTCACGTCGGCGCCGGTGCAGATCGCCGACCGGACGATCCGTAAGGACCGTGCGGTGTTGCTGCTGCTCGCCTCGGCCAACCGCGATCCACGGCGCTTCGCCGACCCCGACCGGCTCGACCTGACCCGCCACCCCAACCCGCACGTCAGCTTCGGCGGGGGCCCGCACACCTGCCTCGGTACGGTGCTGGCGCGGGCTCTGGGCACGGTGGTGTTCGAGCGGCTGGCCTCCCGCGTCGACTCGCTCGAACCCGCCGGCGAGGCGGTACTCCGCCCCCACTTCAACCTGCGTGGACACCACCAGGTCCCGCTGGCGGTGACGTCTCTGTAGGAGCGTGTGCCCTGCTCTACACGCGCTCAGCGGCCGAACCAGACGGCCTTCGGACGCCGGAACTCCTCGACACCGGCCCGGCCGCCGAGTCGGCCGTACCCGCTGTGCCCGGTCCCCCCGAACGGCGTCGCGGGGGACAGCCCGGAGAAGCCGTTGACCCACACCGCCCCCGCGTCCAACGCCCGGACCAGGCGGTGCGCCCGACGCAGGTCGGTGGTGTGCAGGTAGGCCGCCAACCCGTAGCGGGTGCCGTTGGCCACGGCCACCGCGTCGTCCTCGGTGGAGAATCGGGAGAAGGCCAGCACCGGCCCCAGGACCTCCTCCTGCACCAGCTCGGCGGCCGGTTCGACGCCGGAGAAGACGGTGGGAGCCACGAAGTACCCGTCAGCCAGGTCGCCGCCGAGCCGCTCGCCCCCGATGACCAACTTGCCCACGGCGGCGTCCCGGCGGGCCCGGTCGATGACCTCGGTGCAGTGGTCGACGGCCGCCTGGGACACCAGCGGGCCGAGCACCGTGCCCGGCCGCTGCGGGTCGCCGACCACCAGCTTCGACAGCCGGCTCAGGACCAGGTCGAGCACCCGGTCGTAGACGGAGTCCTCGACCAGGATCCGGCTGGCCCGCGCACAGGCCTGCCCGTTGAGGATCACCGCACCGGACAGGGCCTGCCGGGCCGCCGCCCGAAGGTCGGCGTCGGCGAAGATCAGGTGGGCGGAGCTGCCACCGAGTTCGAGACTGGCCGGGGTGAGCCGCTCGGCGGCGGCGGTCAGGATCCGGCGGGCGGTCGGGACACCGCCGGTCAGGTGGATCTTGTCGACCCCGGCGGTACGCACCAGCGCCTCGCCCCCGACGGCGTCGGAGGTGACCACGTTGACCAGGCCGGTCGGTAGGCCCGCCCGCCGGCAGTGCTCACCGATCCGCACCGCGGTGAACGGTGCCAACTCGGACGGCTTCACCACCACCGCGTTACCGGCCGCCAGCACCGGCCCGAGCACCTGCCCGAGCATGGCCACCGCGCCGTTGTAGGGCAGCAGGGCGGCCACCACACCGTACGGCTCGTCGAGGGTGTGGCTCCAGCCGTGACCGACCGCCCCGGCCACCACCTCGCCGCCGGACTTGTCGATCCAGCCCGCGTTGTAGCGCAGGAAGTCGGCGGCCACCTGGGGCGTGGCGGCGGCGAACTGACGGGGCAGGCCGATCTCCAGGACCTGCAACTCGGTGAGCGTCTCGGCGTCTTCGATGATCAGGTCGGCCAGTCGCAGCAGCGCGTCGCGTCGACCGGCGGGCGGCATCGCCCACCAACGGGGCAGGGCGGAACGGGCGGCGGCGACCGCCGCCGACATCTCGGCCGCCCCGCCGCCGACCACCTCGACGGTGGGTCGACCGGTCGCGGCGTAGTGATGACGGTAGATGCCGCCGGTCGCCGACGGGACGTGGTCCCCGCCGATCAGGACGGCGCTCGTGGGGATGCGGTCGAGCGGTGGATCGAGAACGGCCACAGCCCGGATGCTAATCGTCGTCCCTGCCCAGTGCGGTTGCGCGCAGCTCGCACACCGGTGTCCTAGACGGGCGTCGACCGTAGACTTCGCTCGATCTTCGGCCCGACGAGGGGACAACACGCATGCATCTCGCCGTGTTCACCCAGTGCTCGCCCGCACCGCAGTTCAAGGGCATGTGGCGGGATCCGCAGGACCGCACCGCAGAGGGTTACAAGAGCCTGTCCCACTGGACCGCGCTCGCCCGACGGCTTGAGGACGCCCGCGTCGACACGCTGTTCTTCGCCGACGTCTTCGGCCTCTACGACGTCTACCAGGGGTCGTGGGCGGCGGCCGTCCGGCACGGTGTGCAGGTCCCGATGATCGATCCGACGCTGTTGCTGCCCGCGATGGCCGCGGTCACCCGGCACCTGGGCTTCGCGGTCACCTACTCCACCACCTATCACCAGCCCTACCAGGCAGCCCGACTGTTCTCCTCGCTCGACCACCTGACCGACGGCCGGGTCGGCTGGAACATGGTCACCTCCTATCTGCGGTCGGCGGCCGAGAACGGGATGGGCGAGTTCCTCGACCACGACGTCCGTTACGACCGCGCTGACGAGTACGTGGAGGTCGTGCGGGCGCTGTGGGAGGAAAGCTGGGAGGACGACGCGGTCGTCCGCGACGCGGCCAACGACACCTTCACCGACCCGGACCGGGTGCACGAGATCGGCCACGCCGGGAAGTGGTTCTCCGTCCGGGGCCCACACCAGTGCGAGCCGTCACCACAGCGGACACCACTGCTGTTCCAGGCGGGCGCGTCACCCCGGGGCATCGAGTTCGCGGCCCGCCACGCGGAGGTCGTCTTCCTCACCCTGGCCGATCCGGAGACCGGGGCGAAGAAGGTCGCCGAGCTGCGGCAGGCGGCGAGCCGGGCGGGCCGCGATCCCCGGTCGATCAAAGCGTTGCAGGGCTCGATGACGATGGTCGGCGCCGATCGGGAGCAGGCCCGCGCCCGGGCCAAGCTCTACTCCCAGTTGTGGAGCGGCGAGGGACAGCTGGCCAAGTGGTGCGGCTGGATGGACTTCGACATCGCCGCGTATCCCGACGACGCCCCGGTCAGCGACATCCGTGGTCAGGCCAGCCACTCCTTCCTCGACTTCCTGCGTCGGCTGAGCCCCGACCGGGAGTGGACCGTCGGCGACATCCGCTACATCGCCTCCCGGCCCCGCCGGGCCCGCCGTGACGCGCCGATGATGCTGTTCGGCACGGCCGAGGAGGTGGCCGACCGGATGGAGCAGTGGCTCGAAATCGCCGACGTCGACGGATTCAACCTGGTGCCCTGCCCACCCTCGGTCGCGATCGACGACATCTGCGACCTGCTGGTGCCGGAGTTGCAGCGCCGAGGGCTGTTCCGTACCGCCTACGACCCGGCCGAGAGCACCCAGCGGGAACGCTACTTCGGTGCCGGGGTCCGCCACTATCCGAAGGGTGTGCGATGACGCGGAAACCGCCGCTGCTACCGGCCGACCCGGCGCCGGAGAGCGCCCCGCTGGCGTACTCGCAGGAAGGGCTCTGGTTCCTCCAGCAGCTCGACGCGGCCAACACCGCCTACACCGTCCCGCTGTCGTTGCGGCTGGCCCCCGAGGTCACCAGGACGAGCTTCGAGGCGGCTCTCACCGCACTGGTGGACCGGCACGACGCGCTGCGGCTACGGTTCCAGGCCGACGGCAGCGACGCGCCGACCCTCCGCGTCGGCCCCGGCTACCTGCCGGAGGTGCGCTGGCACGAGACGGTCGACGACGACCGGTGGCACGAGCTGGTCGCCGAGGTCATGCGGGAACCCTTCGACCTGACCAGCGGTCGCCTCGTACGCGGAGTCGGCGCACCCGCACCCGGCGGTGGACACCGGGTGTGCCTGGCCATCCCGCACATCGTCGCCGACGGCTGGTCGGTACGGCTCATCTCACGTGACCTCGCCGCGCTGCACTCCGGGACGGAACTGCCCCGGCTACCGGTGACCTTCGCCGACTTCGCCACCTGGCAGCGCGGTTGGCTGCGGGGCGAGGCGCTCGACGCCGAGGTGGCCTACTGGCGGGACGAACTCGCCACCTCGACCCCGCTGGTGCTGCCTACCGACTTCACGCCGGGGCCGATGACCACCGCGACCGCGGCCGTGGCCACCATGATGTTGCCCGCCGAGGTCACCGCCGACCTGCTCGCCGTGGCCCGATCGGCCCGCGCGACCGGGTTCGTCGCCACCACCGCGTTGGTCGCCGCGCTGCTGGCCCGTTGGACGTCCGAGCGTGACCTGCTGCTGGGCACCGCGACCGCCGGGCGCACCATGGCCGCCCTCACCGACGTGGTGGGCAACTTCGTCAACACCGTCGCGCTGCGGGTCGACCTGACCGACGACCCGTCGTTCCGGGAACTGCTGGGGCGGGTCCGCACCAAGGTCCTCCAGGCGATGCGACACGCGGACGCCCCGTTCCACCATGTCGTCGCCGACCTCGCGCCCCGACGCGACCTGCACCGACAGCCCGTGTTCAACGTGGTGATCGCGCATCAGGAGTTCACCGGCGCGGCGGCCGACGACGACGGGGCGATCCGGCTCGAACCTCAGGAGACGGCCGCCGTCGTGGCCAGTCACTTCGACCTCGACGCGGAGACCGCCGTGGTCGACGGTCAGCTCTCCTGCCTGCTCATCTATCGGGCCGACCTGTTCGCCGCGCCGACCATCGAACGGCTCCGCGACCACCTGGTGGCGTTGGCCCGGCAGGTGGCCCGGGAGCCGGACACGCCCCTGTTCGACCTGCCGCTGACCGGTGACCTGGCCGCCGGACTGCCCGCCGAGCCGCCACCCGCCCCGGAGGTCACGCTGCTCGCGGCCATCGCCGAGCACGCGCGGCACCGCCCCGACACCGAGGCGGTGGCCACCGACTCCGGCGCGTTGACCTACGCCGAACTCGTGCACGCGGCGGAGGGGAAGGCCGCCGGGCTGCGGCAGGCGGGCGTCGGTCGAGGCGACGTCGTGGCGGTGTCCGGACCGCTCCGTCCCGAGGCGATCGTCGACGCGCTCGCCGTCCTACGCTGCGGCGCGGCCTACACGCTCGTCGACCCGGGCGATCCGCCGGTCCCCGGCGTCACGCACCACGCCGACACGGTGGCGGCTCTCGACGCCGACCCCGGCGAGGACTGGCCGACGCCGCTGGACGTGGCGGTCCTCCAGGTCACCCCGGACGGCCCGGTGCTGGTCGACCACGGCAATCTCGCGGCCGTGTCGGCCGGCGTCGAGTTGGGACCGGACGAGCCGGTGCTGCTCCTCGACGGGTTCCCGCTCGCCTTCTGGGCCGTCCTGCGGGCCGGTGGGACCTGTTTGCTAGCCGACAGCGGCGACGTGGTGGGCGAGGTGTCCCGGCACGCGCCGTCGACCCTGCTGCTGACCGCCGAGCAACTGGCCGACGTCATCGACGCCGACCCCGACGCGTTGGATCCGGTCGACACCGTCGTCGTCGCCGGTGACCCGGTGGCGCTCGCCGAGCTGCCGGTGCCCCAGCCGGTACGGCGTACCCACAGCCGCGCCGAGACGACCGGGATCGCGACCGCGTGCACCGCCCCGGCGGGTGAGCCTCGGATCATCGGTACGCCGGTCGACGGCGCGACCGCCCACGTGCTGGACGAGCGGATGCGCCCGGTGCCGCCGGGCATGGTGGGACGCCTCTACCTCGGAGGGTCGGGCGTCACCGTCGGGTACCACGGGCAGCCCGCCCGCACGGCCGAGCGGTACCGACCCGACCCGTTCGGACCGCCGGGTGGGCGCCTGTTCGACACCGGCGATCGGGCGTTCGTCGACACCGACGGCAACCTGCGCTGGTTCGACCGCCGCGACCGCCGAGTGACCGTCGGCGGTGTCCCGGTCGACCTCGCCGAGGTGGAACGGGTACTGACCGACGACCCACGGGTGCGCCGGGCGGCGGTGGTCAGCCACCGCTCCGGTGGGCGCACCCGGCTCGCCGCGTTCGTCGACACCGCGCCCGAACAGCTCACCGGCGTGTTGGCCGGTGCCGCCCGCGCGGTCGGTGGCGCGGCACTGCCCGAGCACGCCGAGGTCGCACCGGACCTGCCCGCCGAGCCGGATCACGCCGCGCTGCTGGCCCGCCTGCGTCGGGCCGAGGCCGCGCCCGACCCGGAGCGGGTCGCCGGCTACGAACGCCTGGTCGGCGAGGTGTGGCGGAAGGTGCTCGGCATCGACGACTTCACCGTCACCGACAGCTTCTTCGACGTCGGAGGTCACTCCCTGCTGGCGCTGCCGGTGCTGCGCGGGGTCCAGGACGCCACCGGCATCACCCTGCCGCTGGCGTCGCTCTTCGACTTCCCCACCGTGCGTGACCTGGCCCGCCATCTGGCCGACCGGGACGACGGGCCGTCGCCGCTGCGTCGACCGGACGCGGACCGGCACGCGCCAGCACCGCTGACCCACGGGCAGGAGGCGCTCTGGATCCTCGACCAGCTGGGCGAGGCACAGCACGCGTTCAACGTGCCGATCAGCGTCCGGCTGGCCGCCGACGCCGACCGTGACCGGGTGGAGCAGGCCGTGGCGACGCTGATCCGCCGCCACGAGGCCCTGCGTACCCGTTACGAGGCGGGCCCGGACGGCACTCCACACCAGGTGGTGATCGCCCCGTACCCACCCGCTCTGGCCTGGCACGACCTGCGTGACCTGACCGACGACGCGGCGCGGCGGCGTACCTCCGAGCTGTTCTCCGCCGTCTACACCGAGCCCTTCGACCTGGCCGGCGGGAGGGTGCTGCGCGGCATCGTGGTGCGCGACCGGACCGCCTGCACGGTGTTGCTGGCCTGCCACCACATCGCGGTCGACGCCTGGTCCCGGGCGGTGCTGACCCGCGAGCTGCGGGCGGCGTACCGGGGCGAGACCCTGCCCGAACCGGCGGCGCAGATGGCCGACGTCGCGCACTGGCAGCGTCGCCAACTGACCGGCGAGGTGCTCGACCAGAAGCTGCGGTACTGGCAGGAGCGGTTGGCCGGTGCCCCACCACTGGAACTGCCGACCAGCCCCCGCAGGACCTCCGGAAGCCCCTCGACCGACGCGGGAATGGTGACGGCCCGGTGGGATCCGGAGGTCACCGCCGGTCTGCTCCGGCTGGCCGCCAGCGAACAGGTCACCCCGTACGCGGCCGTCGCCAGCCTCCTCGCGGCCTGCCTGGCCCCCTACACCACCAGCGGTGACGTGGTCTTCGGGTCGAGCCTGACCGGCCGGCTGCTGGCCGAGATGGCCGACCTGGTCGGTCTGCTCACCAACACCGTGATGCTGCGGGCCGACGCGACCGACGACCCGTCGTTCCGCACGCTGCTGCGCCGGATGCGCACCGAGACGATGACCGCCCAGCAGCATCAGGACACCCCCTACGAGCTGGTCGTCCCGACGATGGGTGGGCAGTCCGACGGCGGACGCAACCCGCTGTCCGACGTGCTGCTGGTGCACACCGCTCACTCCGGCGACGAGTTGGCGGCGGCCCTCGACCGACCTGGCGACGAGCCACCGATGGCGGTGGGGCCGCGCTTCGGCGTGGAGGTGCACACCACACTGCTCGACGACACGCTCGCGCTCGTCGTCATCTTCCGGTCGGCCAGCTACGACACCGCCGACATGCGGGCCCTGCTCGACCGGATGAACGCCCTCGCCGTCGCGGTCGTCGAGCAGCCCGACCGGGCCCTGTCCGACGTCCGCCCGGTGGAGCGGCCCGAACCACGGCTGGCCGCCGGGCCGGTCGAACCGGTCCCGTTCCACTCGCCCGTCGCCATGATCGATGACCAGGCGGCCCGGCATCCCGACGCGGTGGCGGTGGTCGACGAGACCGGTTGCCTCTCGTACGCCGAGTTGGTCACGCGGGCCAACCGCTACGCCCGACATCTACGTGAGACGGGGATCCGTCGGGGCGACGTGGTCGCCGTGTGCCGACGACGCGACGTCCACCGGGTCGTCGTACTGCTGGGCATCCTCAAGGCCGGTGCCGCCTACCTTCCGTTGGACCCCACCCACCCGCCGCGCCGCATCCACCATGCGCTCCAGCAGGCCCGCCCGGCGCTCCTGGTCGCCGACGACCTGGGTTCGCTGCTGGCCACCGACGAGGTGCCGGTGCGCGACTACCAACCCGACGACCCGGCCGTCGCCGGTCAACCGCCGACGCCACCCGAGGTCGAGCTGGGCCCGGACGACCTGGCCAACGTCCTGTTCACCTCCGGTTCGACGGGTACGCCGAAGGGGGTGGCCGTACCGCACGGCGCTCTCGCCAACTTCTTCCACGGTGCCCGGCACTGGCTCGCCCTGGCACCGGGTGACCGGATGCTCCAGCTCGCCCCGCACACCTTCGACGTGGCCACTCTCGAACTGCTGGCGCCGTTGTGCGCGGGCGCGGCCACCATCAGCGCGCCGGTCGACGTGCTCGCCGATGATCTCGCCACGCTGGTGCACCGTTACCAGGTGACCGTCGTCTTCCTCGTCCCGCCGCTGCTGGACCTGGCCATCGACCGGGGCGTGGCCAGGTTGGCCCCGCTGCGCCGGATCGTCTCCGGCGGCGACGTGATCGCCACGTCGAGCTTCAACACCCTGCACTGCGGTGAGCCACCACGGCGTCTCATGCCCGTCTACGGTCCGACCGAGACCGCGGTGATCGCCTCCGTCCTCACCGGGGACGACCTCGACGACGGGGAGATGACCGGGCCGGTGCCGATCGGTCGACCGGTCGCCAACGTGCACTGGTACGTCATGGACTCCCGGATGCGGCCGGTCCCCCGGGGCACACGCGGCGAGATCTACATCGGCGGCGCGGGGGTCACGCGTGGCTACCTGGGCCGACCGGACCTGACCGCCGACCGGTTCCTGCCCGACCCGTTCGGTCCCCCCGGCTCCCGGATGTACCGCACCGGCGACCTCGGGCGGCAACGTCCGGACGGGGTGATGGAGTTCGGCGGCCGGGCGGACACCCAGGTGAAGATCCGGGGGTACCGCATCGAGTTGGAGGAGATCGAGCACGCGATGCGGTCGCACCCGCAGGTGCGGTTCGCCGCCGCGAAGGTGCACCGCGCGGAGACCGGCCCGGTCCTCGTCGGCTACTTCGTGCCGGAGGACGACAGCACCACCACCGATCCGGAGGAGATCCGCCGCCACCTCGCCGACCTGCTGCCGCCGTACGCGGTGCCGGCGGTCGTGGAGACGGTGCCGACCCTCCCGCTGTCGATCCACGGCAAGCTCGACCGGGACGCCCTGCCGGAGCCCCGGATCGAGGCGGCCCCGGACTCCGGCTCACCCCGTACCTCGTTGGAGGGTGAGGTCACGAAGGTCTGGTCGGCGGTGCTGGGCCGGCAGGTCGGGGTGCACGACGACTTCTTCGCCGCTGGCGGACACTCGCTGCTCGTGGTGCACGCCACCGATCGGCTCCGCGCCGACCTGGGCTGGGACGTGCCGCTGCGGCTGCTCTTCGACCACCCGTCGGTGGCCCGGTACGCCGCCGCGCTGGAGCGGCTGCGGCAGGACGGCGAGCGGCCGACCGGTGTCGTCCATCGGCGACAGTGGCGCAGCCAACTGCTGGGCACCCTCCGGCGGGTCGACCTGTACGTGCCGCCGGGCTATTCGCCAGCTGCCGGAGACACCCTGCTGGTCGCCCCGGACGGGTCGGATTTCGTCGACGTGATGCGGGCGCCGGGCGTCCTCGACGACCTCGCCCACGCCGGGCGGATACCACCGACTCCGGCGCTGTTCGTCTCCCACCCCGACTGGTCGACACGCCAGGCCGAACTGTCGGAGGGGGTCGCCTTCGTCGACGCGCTGATGGCCGAGGCGGTGCCGCTGGCCTGTGAGTGGCTCGGGCTCGACCCGGATCGGGTACGGGTCGTCGCAGCCGGTGCCAGCCTCGGTGCCGTCGCCGCCGTCACCGCGGCCGTGCGGCACCCACGGATGGTCGACGGCGTGCTGGCCCTGTCCGGTCCGCTGTGGTGGTCGCCAGCCGGTGAGGAGCCCGGCTGGCTGCTGCGTCGAAGCGACGCCGCCCCGGGCACCCGGTTCCACGTGTACGCGGCCGAGGGTGACGATCCGCGTATCCGCGCCTGGAGCGTACAGCTGGCCGACGCGCTGACCGCCGCCGGCAATCCGGTCCGTCATGTGGCCGGTCCAGGCGGGCACACGTTCGCCACCTGGCAGGACCACCTACCGGAGGCGCTGGGCTGGGTCCTGTCGGCATCGGCCCGGCAACCGATCGAGGAGGTGCGCGGTGCTGGACGGCTGTGAGCCGTGGCCACCGGAGGCGGTCGAACGCTACCGCCGGTCGGGTTACTGGCGTGACGCGACGCTCGCCGATCTGCTCCGGGAGGTGGCCACCACCGACGGGGACCGGGTGGCGCTGGTCTGCGGATCTCGGACGGTCAGCTACGCCCACCTGGATGCCTGGGCCGACCGCCTGGCGGGTGGTCTGCACCGTCTCGGCATCCGGCGCGGCGACCGGATCGTGGTGCAGCTGCCCAACGTCCCGGAGTTCGCGGCGGTCTCCGTCGCCGCGTTCCGGCTCGGTGCCCTTCCGGTGTTCGCGCTGCCGGCCCACCGCCGCAGTGAGATCGCGTACCTCTGCGCACACACCGACGCCGTCGCCTACCTGACCTCGGGCACGGTGGCCGGCTTCGACCATCGGCGGCTCGCCGCCGAGGTGCGCAAGGAGGTGCCGTCGCTGCGTCACATCCTCATCGCCGACGACGACGCCGGGGAGTTCACCCCGCTGTCCGCCGTGGACGGCCCGCCGGTGCGGGTCGACGTCGACCCGGCCGAGGTGGCCTTCTTCCTGCTCTCCGGGGGCACCACGGGCACGCCGAAGCTGATCCCGCGTACCCATCGGGACTACGACTTCCAGATCCGGGCGACGGCGGCCGAGATGGGTTTCGACGCCGACGGCGTCTACCTGGCCGCCCTGCCGGTGAGTCACAATGCCGCGCTCGGCTGTCCTGGCCTGCTCGGCGCGCTCCGGGTGGGCGGACGGGCCGTGCTGGCGTCGAGTCCCAGCCCGGACGAGGTGTTCCCGCTGGTCGCCCGGGAGCAGGTCACCCTGACCACCCTCATGCCCGCGTACCTGCCGCTCTGGTCCGACCTGGCCGGTGTCTTCGGCGCCGACCTGTCGGCGGTGACCATCGAGGTCGGCGGTGCGCCACTGGCACCGGCCGTCGCCCAGCGGGCCGAGGCGGCGCTCGGCTGCACGATCACCCGGTGGTTCGGCATGGCCGAGGGGCTGCTGGTCTTCACCCGGCGCGAGGACCCGCTGGAGGTCCGTACGAGCACCGAGGGCCTTCCCCTGTCCGCTGCCGACGAGATCCTCGTGGTCGACGACGAGGACCGCCCGGTGTCACCGGGCGCGAGCGGCGAGTTGCTCGCCCGGGGGCCGACCGTGCTGCGCGGCTATTACCGGGCCGCCGACTACAACGCCCGCGCCTTCACGGCCGACGGGTACCTGCGCACCGGTGACCGGGTACGCCTCGACGCCGACGGCCGGTTGGTGGTGCTCGGCCGCATCAAGGACGTCGTCAATCGGGGCGGTGAGAAGGTGCCACCCGAGGAGGTCGAGGAACACCTGCTCACCCACGATCAGGTGCGGGAGGTGGCGGTCATCGGGATCGCCGACGCGGTGTTGGGCGAGAAGACCTGCGCGGCCGTGGTGGCCGCCGGTGAACCGCCGACGCTCGCGGCGCTACGCGACTGGCTCACCGGACGCGGAGTCGCCGACTACAAGCTGCCCGACCGCCTGGTCGTCGTCGGAGGGTTGCCACGTACCGGAGTTGGCAAGATCGACAAGGCCGCCCTGGTCGCCATGGTCACCGAGGCGAGGGCCTGACCAGTCGGACCGGGCGGGGCCTCGCCGCACAGATCGCGCCGGGGCTCACCGCCCCCGTCAACGGGCCCCGGCGAGCAGGGCGGACAACGTCGGCAGGTTCTCCGACAGCCATCGGTCCAGGTGGCTGTCGAACCGCTCGAAGTCACGCTCCAGCACGGACAGACCCCGGGTCGGCACCCGCGCCCCCAGTTCGACGAGCAGGGCCCGCAGGTGCAGGTCGACGGCGAAACGGTGCTCGGCGCTGGCGGCCGTCATCATCCCGACCGCTACCGTGCCGGTCAGCCCGGCCCTCGGCAGCAGGTCGAGGAAGTGCTTGAGGACACCGGAGTAGCTGCCCTTGAGCGTGGGACTGGCGACGACCAGCAGCTGCGCGGCCTGGGTACGGGCGAGCGCCCGGGTGACCGGGTCGGCGGCGACCGGATCGACCCCGGGCACGTGGAGGCCGAGCGCGGGCAGCAGGTCGGACAGGTCGATCACGTCGCACTGGGCCATTGGGTCGCCGTTCGACGGCTCCAGCCCGGCACGGATCGCGGCGGCGAACGCCAGCGCGATGCCACGGGTCCGGGACCCGGGCCGGGCGCTGCCCACCACCACCCCCACCCGGGGCGGGGACGCCACCACGGTGGACGCCGCCGGGCTCACCGTGGCGCGGACCGCCGTCATCGCGCCGGCTCCATCTCGGTCACCAGGCCACGCGCCCGCAGACGGGGCAGGACTCCCTCGCCGAACCGGTAGACCTCTTCGAGGTGCGGCTGACCGGACAGGATCAGATGGTCGACGCCCAACGCGTGCAGCTCGGCGATGCGGTCGGCCACCTCGTCGTGGCTGCCGACCAGCGCCGCTCCCGCCCCCGGCCGGACCAGGCCGTAACCCGCCCAGATGTTGGGGTGCGAGGTCAGCCCCACCGCGCTCTGCGCCAACGCGGTCATCCGGCGCTGCCCCACCGACTCGGAGCGCCGGAACCGGGCCTGCGCCTCGGCGATCCGGCTCGGCTCCATGCCGTCGAGCAACTCCTGTGCGACCTGCCATGCCTCGTCGGCGGTGTCCCGGGCGATGACGTGGTAGCGGGTGCCGAAGGCCAGCGTCCGGCCGTGCTCCTCGGCGAGCCGCCGGGCCGCGCCGATCAGCTCGGCCAGGCCGGTGGGTGACTCCCCCCAGGCCAGGTAGACGTCGGCGTGGCGGGCGGCCACCGCCTGCGCGGCCGGCGACGAACCGCCCACGAAGATGGGGGTACGCAGCGGGTACGGACGCGTCAACCGGCCACGCTCGACCTGGTAGTGCTCGCCCCGGAAGTCGAACTCACGCCCGGCCCACGCCTGGTCGAGGACCTGGAGCAGCTCGGCCGTACGCGCGTAGCGCTCGTCGTGCGGCAACGCGTCACCGTAGCGGCGCTGCTCGTCGTGGTCCCCGCCGGTCACCACGTTGAACAGCAGCCGCCCGCCGCTGATCCGTTGCAGGGTGGCGGCCATCTGCGCGACCAGCGGCGGCGCGATCAGCCCGGTGCGCAGCGCCAGCATGAACCGCAACCGGGTCGTCTGCGTGGCCAACGCGGCGCTGACCAGCCAGGGGTCCTCGCAGAACATGCCGAACGGCACCAGCGCCCCGGTGAAGCCCAACCCGTCGGCGGCCAGCGCCACCTGGGTCAGGTAGGCCAGGTCCGGGTCGCGTCGCGGCGGGCGGGCCAGCGGCTCACCGGAGGCCGACTTGGCCACGTCACGACCATCGCCGTGGGCCGGGATGAACCAGTACAGCGCGAGACTCATCACGGCGTCCCGGCAGCCGCTCCGAGCTCTTCCCGGATCAGCCGGCACAGGCCGCGGGCGGTCGGCTCGTCGAACAGCTCGGGCAGCGGCAGTTCCACGCCGTAGCGCTGGTACGCGTCGGCAGCCATCCGCACCAGGTGCAGGCTGGTGGCGTCGTGGTCGAAGAAGTCCTCGTCGGGCGCGACGCTCGGCACGCCCAACACGGGGGACACGATCTCGGCGGCGACCTGGTCGACGGTCACCGCTTCCGGCTGGGACGACGATTCGCTCACGTCAACTCCGATGCGATAGCGGCGTACACCGCCGCGGCGGATTCGGTCAGGAAGAAATGGCCTCCGGGGAAAAACCGCACCTGCGACGGCGCGCTCGTGTAGTCCGCCCAACCGGCGAGGTCGGCCGGGTCGACGTGCGGATCCGACTCGCCACCGAACACGGTGACCGGCCACGGCAGCAGCGCCCCGGCTCGGAACCGGTACGACTCCGTCATCGCCGCGTCGGCCCGCAACGCGGGCACCACCAGACTGAGCAGTTGCGGGTTGTCGATGACCTCCATGGCGGTGCCGTTGAGCGCGGCGATCTCCGCCACCAGCTCGTCCTCGGGCAGATCCGCCACCGGACGGCCGAGGGAGCGACGTCGCGGGTGTGGACAGCCCGACACGACCAGCCGCAGATCAGGCCCGTCGGCCGCGACCCGACCGGCCAGCACCCGCATCACCTCGTACGCGAGCAACCCGCCGCTGCTGTGCCCGAAGAACACCGCCGGCAGGTCGAGGTAGGGTCGCACGACCTGGGCGACCGCCCGGGCCAGCGGCTCGATCCGGGTGAACGGCCGATCCCGGAGCCGGTCCTCACGTCCCGGCAGTTGGAGCGCCACGACCTCGACGTGGTCGGGCAGGGCGGCCGGCCAGTCCCGGTAGGCGGAGGCACCGGCACCGGCGTACGGCAGGCAGAACAGCCGGTGGGTGGGTGCGGCCCGCCGGGCCCGACGCAGGTAGGGCGACTCGGCGGTGAACTGGACGACCGACATGCCGACCCCCCGTCACCTGGACTGCGGGCCGTCGACGCGCCGGGCCAGGCTCTTCGGTGCGACCAGGGTGTAGGAGATCCGGATCCACTCGGACATCTCCTGCCAGCGCTTCTCGTCGTCCTCGTCGGCGCGGACGCTGACCTGGACCCAGCCGTGCCGACCGAGGCCGTAGCGCATCGGCACCACGGACTCGTCGCTCGCGACCACCGCCTCCGCCTCGTCGCGGGGCAGCTTCACACAGATCGTGGTGCCCGGCGGTGACACGAAGACGAAGACCTTGCCGCGTACCCGGAAGGTGGGCTCGCCGCCCCAGCCCTCGACGACCACGCACTCGGACTCCGGCAGCTCGGCCGCGATCTCGGCGAACCGCCGCAGGTTCTGGGAGGGATTGGGCACGGGGAGGGTCACGTCGGCACCTCAAGTCGTCTCGCCGCCCTGGTCACTCGGTATCGAAGCAGATCACCGGTGATGACACCACTGTCGTCGGTCGGCAATCGGCGACGTCCAGCGGTTCGCCCCAGGCACACAGCACGTCCCGCCGACCTCGGTAGGCACGCCGACCATGCGCGGTCAGGATGTTGTCGAGCACGAGCACGTCACCGGCGGCCAGCGACACCTCGACGGCGACCTCGGCGTAGGCGGCCTCGATGCCGGTGACCTCGGTGGCGGTCAGTGGCGACCCGTCACCGGCCTGCGTGTTGAACGCCAGGTCGTCCCCAAACGCCTGGCGCATCACCTGCCGCTCGACCGGGTCGAGTCCCCACTCGTTGAGGAACCCCGCGTGGTTGAACCAGCACGGCTCTCCGGTCTCCGGGTGATGTACCACGGCGGCCCGTCGCCGTACGGTCCGCAGGGTCGTCCCGTCGAGCCAGCGATGGTCGACGAGTTCGCGGCGCAGCGCCTCGGCCAGGTCCGCCCGGGTGTCGACGCCGAACGCCTCCCGCCAGCCGACCCCGATCCGTTCCCGGAACGTACGCGCCAACAGCCAGCCCTGCGTACGCAGGCGGTCCCGGACCTCGGCCGGGACCCGGTCGAGCACCCGGCGGGCGTCGGCGAGCACGACCTGCCCGCCGGAGTCGGCCGGACGACGGCAGGCCACCAGCGCCACCCGGGGGATCCTGAGCCGGTAGCTCTGCTCGTGCTGCGGGCACAGTTCCCGGTCGGCGGGCCACTGGAAGTCGCCGTGCACGTCGTGTCCGTGGGCGGGGCGGGGCGCGAACGGCTCGTGCGATCCCACGGCGACGTCGACCAGCGCCGCCCGGATCCCGGCCACGTCGGCGGCGTCCCGCACCGACAGTCCGCGCAGCAACACCGCCCCGGTGGTGTGCAGCAGCGTCCGCAGTTCACCGCGTCGGTGCCGTACCCACTCCACGTCGCCCGCGCCCGGCGGGACATCGACGGTGACGGGTCGGTTGGTCATCGTCCACCTCGCTACCCTGGTCGTATCGACGGCGCTGGTGCACGGTGGACACCCTAGTCCGGGAATCCGTGAGGCCGTGATGACGCAACCCGATCCCCGCACCCTGGCGTTCTCGCTACGACTGTTCCGCACGATGCTCGCCACCCAGGAGATGTTCACCGTCTACCTCGGTGTCCGGCTGGGGCTCTACGACGCCCTGCGCGACGGTGATCCCCGCACTCCGGCAGAGCTGGCCGAGGCCGCCGAGGTCGACCCCCGCTACGCCCGGGAATGGCTGGAGCAGCAGGCCACGGCGGGCATCCTGGTCGCCGTCACGGCTCCCGGTGACGCCGACCCCGACCGGCGGCGCTACGCGCTACCGGCCACCCACGCCACGGTGCTGACCGAATCCGACGATCCGGCGTCCATGGCGGCGCTGGCCGTGCTCCCCGTCGGCGGTATCGCCATGGCGCTCCCGCACCTGCTGGACGCCTACCGCACCGGTGGCCGGGTCGCCGACGAGGTCTTCGGCGACGACTGGCTGCACGGCCACTCCGGCGCCAACCGCGCGCTCTACCGGCATCAGCTCGCCGGCTGGATCGAGACCTACCTGCCCGACCTGCACGCGCGGCTCTGCGAGCCGGGCCGGCGGGTGGCGGACGTGGCCTGCGGGGTCGGCTGGTCGAGCATCGCCCTCGCCCGCGCCTATCCGGGGCTGAGCGTGACGGGGATCGACATCAGCGCCAGCGCGATCGCCCTGGCCACCGGAAACGCCGCCCGAGCGGGGCTGGCCGACCGGGTCGGCTTCACCGTCGGGGACGCCGCAGCCCAGCACGGCACGAAGGGGTACGACCTGGTCTGCCTCTTCGACGCGCTGCACGAGTTGACCGACCCGGTCGGCGTGCTGGCCGCCTGTCGTGAGTTGTGTGCCGCCGACGGCACGATGCTGGTGATGGACGCGAAGGTGGCACCGGCCTTCACCGCGCCCGGCGACGACGTGGAGCAGTTCCAGTACGCGACGAGTGTGCTGCACTGCCTGCCGGCGGCGCGGTCGGTCGAGGGCGGTGGTCACGGCACGGTGCTGCGCCCGGACGACGTACGCGCGATGGCCGCCCGGGCCGGCTACGCCGCCACCGTGGTCGTGCCGGTCCCGGACCGCTTCCACCGCCTCTACCGGTTGATGGCCTGAGCCGTCAGACCTTCCACGGGTCGTAGGAGCCGAACCCCCACACGTATCCCTCGATGTCGGCGCACGAGTAGGCCCGACCGCCGTGCGGCTGGTCGGTCGGCTCGTCGACGATGCGGGCACCGGCGGCGACGGCCCGCGCCGCGTGCGCGTCGACGTCGTCGACGATCACGTAGACGCCGCCCGGCCGGTTCTGGTCGGCGTCCAGGGGTGCCGCGTCGTCACCGACAGAGTCGATCATCAGCATGCCGGGGCCGTAGGTCAGTTCGGCGTGCGCCACCTTCCTCGGCCCCGCGTCGATCACCAGGCGGCGTTCGAATCCGAACGCCTCCACCAGCCAGTCGATCGCCTTCGGCGCGTCGTGGTAGGCCAGGACGTGGATGACTGTCGAGGACATTCTCTTCTCCTTTGGTTTCGCCGCGCCGTTGGTTTCGCCGCGACTCAGCGGCGGAGCAACCGCGCCGTCCGGCGACCGGCCACGCCGACCGCCACCAGCGCGAGCACGAGCAGGTAGCCGATGCTGATTACGGTGTTCCACCCCGGCGTGCCGACGGTGACGCCACGCAGAAGTTCGATGCCGTGATAGAGCGGGGTGCAGGCCACCAGGGCCTCCAGCACCGCCGGGTAGGTGCTCACCGGCACGTACGCGCCGGAGAAGAGCAACAGCGCGATCTGGGCCAGCGTCACGTAGTCGAAGTGCTGCCAACTCTTCATGTAGGTGGCCAGGGCGAGCCCGACCGCGCCGAAGGTCACTCCCACCAGCACCGCGGCCGGCAGCGCCACCAGGGCCCGCAGCGGTGTGGTCACCCCGAGGGCGGTCATCACCACCAGGAACGCCGTGCTGTAGAGGGTGCCCCGGATGGTCGCCCAGCCCAGCTCCCCCCAGGCGACCTCCACCGGCCGCAGCGGGGTGTTGAGTGCCGCCTCGTAGAGCCGGGCGTACTTGGCCTTGGTGAAGAAGTTCGTGGTGGCCTCGGCGACGGCGCCGTTCATCGCCGAGGCGGCGAGCATCGCCGGGGCGATGAACGTCAGGTAGGAGACCGAACGGTCACCGAGCGGCACGGTCGACACGAGGGAGCCGACACCCCACCCGAGTGCGACGAAGTAGAGCAGCGGCTCGACGAACGCCGAGGCGACCAGGAGCCAGTAGCCCTTCTTGGTGTGCAGCACCCGGACGTTGCGTCCGGTCACCGCGGCGGATCGAGCCAGGATCGCGGTCGACAGCATCACGCCCCCAGACGTTCGGCGAACTGACGCCGGGCCAGCAGCAGGCCGCCGACCGCCCAGATCAGCAGGTAGCCCACGTGCGCCGGCACCGGCCAGGCGGTCTCGGTGGCCGCGGTCGCGGCCCGTGCCAGCTCGACTCCGTGCCACAACGGCGTTGCGAAGATCAACGGCTGCAACACCCCGGGTATCTCGGAGACCGGGAAGAAGATCCCCGCGAACAGCATCATGGGCAGCAACACGAACCGGTTGACCATGGCCATCACCCCGGGGTCCTCGGCGGTGGCGGAGAACGCGCACATCGGGGCCGCCGTCGCCAGACCGACCAGGAGGCCGACCAGCGGGGCCAGCAACGCGCCCCACGACGAGACCGTGCCGAACACGACCATCACCACGAGGAAGGACACCGTCGCCACGAGCACCCGCAGCGCGGCGTACGCCAGATGACCCACCACCAGGTCGGACGGTCCGGGCGGGGCCGCCGCGATGACGTGGTACATCCGCTGCCACCGGAAGTTGTTCATCACCGGGGTGGCCGAGTCCATCATGGCCACCTGCATCGCCGTGTGGGCCAGCAGACCGGGCGCGACGAACTCGGCGTACGGCACTCCGAGCACCGGAGTACGGTCGACGTACTCGCCGAGGACCACGCCGAGACCCAGCAGGAAGAGCACCGGGGTGAGGAACGAGCTGGCCAACGTGCCGCGCCAGGTCTGCCGGTAGCACGCCACGTGGTACTCGAAGACCGCCCGGCCACGGGTCAGGGCGCTGGTCGCCATCTACGCCTCCACCAGGGTGCGACCGGTCAGTTTGAGGAAGACGTCCTCAAGGCTGGCCCGCCGGACCAACACCCCGGTCGGGGCGACACCACGGGCGTAGACGGCCGGCACGGTGGCGTCACCGTCGTCGACGTAGAGCAGGATGCGGTCGGGCAGCACCTCGACCCGCTGGCCGACGTCGGTCAGCTTGTCGGCGTGGGCGTCGAGGTCGTCGCTGCCGAAACGAAGCTCGACCACCTCCCGTGGGGCGTGCTCCGTCACCAACGCCGCCGGTGCCCCCTCGGCCACGATCCGGCCCTCGTCGATGACGATCACCCGGTCGCACAGCTGCTCGGCCTCGTCGAGGTAGTGGGTCGTCAGCAGCAGCGTCACGCCGCGTCGCTTCAGCCGGAACAGCCGTTCCCACAGCAGGTGCCGGGCCTGCGGGTCCAGACCGCTGGTCGGCTCGTCCAGCATCAGCAGCTCGGGGTCGTTGACCAACGCACGCGCGATCGCCAGTCGGCGGCGCATGCCGCCGGAGAGCTGGTCCATCCGGCTGTCGGCCCGGTCGGCGAGCTGCATGAATTCGAGCTGCGCGTCCGCCCGCTGGCGTGCCTCCGAGCGCGAGTAGCCGAAGTAGCGCGCGTAGGTGACCAGGTTGTCCCGAACCGACAGGTCCATGTCGAGGCTGTCCTCCTGGGGACAAACCCCCAGGCGTTCCCGGATGGCCGGTCCGTCACGACGTGGATCGAGCCCGAGGACGGTCAACTCGCCATCGGTGATGTCGGTGACGCAGCCGATCATCCGCATGGTGGACGACTTGCCGGCACCGTTGGGCCCGAGGATGCCCACGGCCTCGCCGCGGGCGACATCGAGATCGATACCGGCCACGGCAACCCGGTCGCCGTAACGTTTCACGAGTCCACGGGATCTGACCAGAGATGACTCGATGCTCATGCGTCCATGCTCAACCGGGACCGGTACCGGCGGTCAAGGTGAACGTTCGACTGCGCAGCCGAGGCAGTCGAACGGCCCGGCGGCGTCGGCCCGCGTTCGGCAGCGACGCTTGCGGCCTTCCCGGTGGCCGGCCGTACGGTGACGGCCTGCTACTGCCCCGACTGGGAAGGACCGACCATGCCGGACACGATCGTACGCGGCCGGATCATGTTGATGATGTACGACGACATCGCGGCCGCCCATGACTACCTGGTCGAGGTCTTCGGACTGGAGGCCGGTGTGGTGATCCGGGACGACCAGGGCCGCGTCGATCACGGTGAGGTGACCGCCGGCGACGGTGTCATCTGGCTGCACCCGGTGCAGGAGGACATGAAGCTCGCCCCGCCCAGCTCCGTCGGCGCGGCCACCGCGAGCATGGCCATCCTCGTCGACGACGTCGACGCCCACTTCCGGCACGCCCGCGAGAAGGGTGCCGCGATCGAACACGAGCCGGTCGACCAGGAGTACGGCTACCGCGAGTACAGCGCGCGGGACCCGGAGGGCCACCTCTGGTCGTTCATGAAAGCTCTCTCCTGACGTAGGAGAACCAACGGACCGGGCCGCCGGTGACGAGGTGTTCGAAGAACCTCGCCCACCGGTCGGCCCGTACCGCTTGAGCGCCGAGGTCCCGACGCTCCCCCGCTGTCGCTCAGCGCGCCTCACCCGCGAACACGACATCGGCGATCGCGGCCAGCGACTCCTTCGACCCGCCGGTCGACAGGGCCCGGCGATACCACCAGTGCACCGGGAACTCCCAGGTGACTCCCATCGCACCGAACACCCCAACGGCCGCCTCGCAGGTCAGCACCGCTGCCCGGCGGGCGGCCACGACCGCGCTGGCGGTGGCGTCCGCCGGTCCCCCCGCCGGTCCGTCGTGGGCCGCAGCGGCCCGCCAGACCAGTGACCGCGCCAGTTCGACATCGGCGTAGCACTCCGCCAACCGGTGACTCACCGCCTGGTAGGAGCCGATCGGCCGACCGAACTGGGTACGGACCTTGGCGTGCTCCACGGCGAACTCCAGCGCCCGCTCAGCCACCCCGACCGCCTCGGCGGCGAGCAGCACGGCCGCCCGATCCCGGATCCGCGCCAGCAAACCGGCGGCGTCGGGCGGACCGGCCAGCAGCCGCGCCCGCGTACCGTCGAAGGTGAGATCGCTGACCACCCGCAACGGATCGATGCCCTCGGCCGGGGCACAGACCGGGCCGGTCGGGCCAGCCGGCACGGCGAACAGCGCCACCTCGCCGTCGGCGACGGCGACGACGACGAACTCGGTCGCCGGGGCGGCGTCGACAGCCGACGCCACGCCGTCGATCCGCCAGCCACCGGAGTCCCGGCTCGCGGCCGGCACCGTCGCACCGCCGCCCTGACCGTCCACCATGGTCGCCGGTCCGGGCGGTGACTCACCCGCCGCGTGATACGCCGGCAGCGCCAGCCCGACCGTCGTCCACCAGGGCACCGGCAGCAGCGCGTACCCGAGTTCCCCGGCCAGCAGGGTCAGCTCCACCGCCGACAGCTCGGGATCCACCCACCCCTGCCGGATCAACTCGGGCCAGGTGCCGCTGGCCCACCCGCCGTTGTCGGCCAGTACGGCGACGGTCGCGGGCGAACAGGCCGCACGTAGGAACCGGCGCGCCGCCTCCCGCAGGTCGAGCTGATCGCGGGTGAGAGTCAGATCCACCAGTCCACCTCCGGCTCCTCGTTGCCTGTCGGGCTTAGCTCCTGTGTCGAAGCCGGCCAGGGACTTCCACCAGGCCCTACCGCGACCGGGGCAGGCCGAGCACCCGCTCGGCCACGATGCCGCGCAGGATCTCGGAGGTGCCTCCCTCGATCGTCGACGTCCGGCTGCACAGCAGTTCCCGCTCCCAGTGGGCCCGCCAGGGCGACCGTGGTGCGGCCACCTCGAAGCCGAGGGCGCACACCCGCTGGTCCACCTCGGACCAACGGAGTTTCAGCACCGTCGCCTCGGGAGCCGGATCGCCGCCCTGCGCGGAGGCCACCGCCCGGTGCGCGGTGCACCGCAGCGCCTCCACCTCCACGTACAGGGCCGCCACCTGCTCGCGGACCGAACGGTCCCGGTCGACACCGGCCGCCACCACGGTCCGCCGCAGCCGGTCGAACTGCACGGCCAGCCGGGCGACGAGGGTCACGGCGAGGGTGCCGCGCTCGTGGGCGAGGGTGGTCATGGCCACCCGCCAGCCGCCGTCCACCGGGCCGACCGCCGCCGACTCGGGCACCGCCACGTCGGTGAGGGTGATCCGGCTGAAGGCGGCGTCACCGGAGATCCGACGCAACGGCTGGACCGTCACGCCCGGCGTCGACATGTCGACGAGGAAACAGGTCAGGCCGTCGTGTCGACCCGCCGACCCGCTGGTACGGGCCAGCAACATGCAGGCATCGGCGCTGTCGGCGTACGAGGACCAGACCTTCTCCCCGGTGATGCGGTAGCCGCCGTCCGGAGCCGGGATCGCCCGGGTGCGGATGGCGGCGAGGTCCGAGCCGGCCTCCGGTTCCGAGAAGCCCTGGCAGAACAGGGTGTCGCCACGGAGGATCCCCGGCAGGTAGGTGTCGCGCTGGGCGGCCGTGCCGTGGCGGATCACCGTCGGCCCCACCATGTTGAGTCCGACGAGATTGGCGTGGTCGGGTGCACCGGCTCGGGCCGACTCCGCGACGAAGATCTCCTGGATGGCCGGTGGTGCGCCACGACCGCCGTACGCGACCGGCCAGGCCAGCCCGGCGTACCCGCCTGCCCAGAGCGTCCGGTTCCACGCGCGTAGTTGCTCCGGGGTCCATCGGCGGGTGCCCACCTCCGGCGCGGGCGGCAGGTGTTCACGCAGCCAGACCAGCAGGTTCTTCCGGAACTCCGCCTCCTGCTCGTCATCGTGCAGCCGCATGGCGGCCGATGCTAGGCGACACTGTGCGTGTGCGGGAATCCGTGCGTACGAACGGTTCCGGCCACCTCGTCGGGGTCAGCCGCTGCGGTAGCCGGCCGCCTGGATCGCGTACAGCTCGGCGTACCGGCCGCCAGCGGCCATCAACTCCTCGTGGCTGCCCACCTCCGCCACCCGGGCCCCGTTGAGCACCACGATCACGTCGGCCATCCGGGCGGTGGAGAACCGGTGCGAGACGAGGACGGTGACCCGTCCGGTTCCGGTGTCGCTGCGCGCGCCGGCCGCGTACCGTTCGAACAGGGCGTGCTCGGTCTCCGCGTCCAGCGCCGCAGTCGGCTCGTCGAGCACCAGCAGCAACGGTTGGTCCCGCATGAACCCACGCGCCAGCGCGACCTTCTGCCACTGTCCGAAGGAGACTTCGACGCCGTCCGGCCATTCCTTACCCAACTGGGTGTCCAGGCCCCGGGGCAGCGCGGCGACCACCTCGTCGGCACCGGCCCGCGCCACCGCGCCGACGATCGCGGGCTCCTGCTCGACCCGGGGCAGGTCACCCACGCCGATCGCCTGCCCGGCGCGCAGCTCGAAACGGTAGAAGTCCTGGTACGCACCGGCCAGCCGGGTACGCCAGGACTCCGCCGAGATGGTGTCGAGGTCACGGCCGTCGACCAGGATGCGGCCGCTGGTCGGCGAGTAGAACTTCGACAACAGCTTGATCAGGGTGCTCTTGCCGGCACCGTTCTCGCCGACCAACGCCACCACGGACCCGGCCGGCAGCGTCAACGTCACGTCTTCGAGCGCCAGCCGGTCGCTGTTGGGGTAGGCGAACGAGACGTTCTCCAGTCGGATCCCGTCGACGAGGCGATCGGGAGCGGGAGCCTCGGCATCCCGGTCGAAGGACGCCACGTAGTCCTCCAGCCAGCTGAGCCGACGGGCACCGTCGATCCACATGCCGCGCAGGAAGCCGATCTCCCCCACCGTCGCGCTGACGTACGCGGACAGCCGGGCACCGGCAGCCAGCACCAACAGCACATCGCCCGCCGGTGCCCGCAGCACCTCCGCGACGTAGGCGATGGCGCCCACGTAGCCCAGCCCGAACACGATCCAGGCGAACGAGTGCCACACCGCCGACCTGTTCCGGGGGCGGGCGACAATCGCGTACCACCTGTCCCAGGCCGCGCGGCGCTCCCGGCTCAGCCGTGGGCCGACGCCGCTGACCCGTACCTCCTTGGCCGGCCCGGCGGTGGTCGCGGTGACGTAGAGGTGCCGGGCCAGCCGCCCGGCGGCGGCGGCCTGCTCGTGGGCGGCCTGCTCGACAGCCGGACGCCAGCCGGCCATGGCCAGGGTCGGAACGGCGAACACCGCCAGCAGGATCAACACCGGGCTGATCGAGGCGAGCAGCGCGAGGGTGATGACCAGCCGCAGGATCCAGCCCAGCGTGGTGAACACCGACAGGTACATGTGGTCGAGCACGAAGACCTGGTCCCGCAGCACGGCCAGCCGGTCGAGGTAGTCCGGCCGTTCGTGGTGGGCGATGGTGGACACCCGGGCCTGTAGCCGGGCGACGTGCGACTCCAGCTCGATCGTCACCCGATCGCGGAACCGGCGCTGTACCCGAGCCGAGATCACCGACAGGAACCAGGTCAGCGCCGCGGACGCACCCAGACCGATCAGCGCCGCGTAGATCCATCGCCGGTCACCCGTCTGCACACCGTCGCTGAGCAGCTTCAGCCAGAGCGCGAACAGCGCATCCGGTACCGCCGCCAGCAGCGCGATCCCCAGCGCGGCGAGCATCAACCGGGGCTCGTGGCGTAGACCGAACCGGCACACCCGCCACATCGACCGCAACGGCGGCGGCAGTGGGACCTCCCGCTCAGGCGAGGACATCGTCACCGGCCTCCTGCGGGTCGTCGAAACGCTGGGCCTGTAGGTCGAACATGGTGCGGTACCGCCCGTTCGCCCGCATCAACTCGTCGTGGCTGCCCGCCTCGACCACCGCGCCGTCCTCGACCACGCAGATCAGGTCGGCCATCCGGACGGTGGAGAACCGATGGGAGATCAGCACGGTGGTACAGCCCCGGGTCTCGGCCAGCACCCGCGAGAAGATCTCCAACTCGCCGCGGGCGTCGAGCTGCGCGGTCGGCTCGTCGAGCAGCACCACCCCGGCACCACCACGGACCGCGACCAACGTACGGGCCAACGCGACGCGCTGCCACTGGCCACCGGAGAGGTCGATGCCACCCGGATAGCCCTTGGCCAACACGGTGTCGAGGTCGGCCAGGCCATGTGCCCCGGCTGCGGCCAACGCCGCCGACACGGCACTGTCCGGCGCACCGGTCGGCGCGACGTTGTCGCGGAGCGGCCACTCGAACCGGATGTAGTCCTGGAACACCGCCGAGATGTGCTCGCGCCACTGCCTGACGTCGAACTGTCGGATGTCGACGCCGTCGTACTCGATGCTGCCCTCGTCAGGGTCGTAGAGGCGGCAGATCAGCTTCGCCAGTGTCGTCTTGCCGGCGCCGTTACGGCCGACGATCGCCACCGACGAGCCGGCCGGCACCGTCAGGTCCAGCGAGCGCAGCACCGGCGTGTCGGTGCCCGGATAGCTGAAGGTCACGCCGCGCAGCCGCAACTCTCCGCTGCCCGAAACGGGCTGCGGGGTCAGCGAACCAGGCGGGCCCGGTAGCGCACCGGCGGCCATCATCGGCGCGTGTAGCCGCAGCACGGCGGCGACCGGGGCGGCAGCCGAGTCGAGCGACCAGTTGAGCCCACCGAACGCGATCGCGACCGCCCCGATCGCCGCCTGGGCGAACGTCACCGCCGCGCCGAGCGCGAGCCCGCCCCCGACCAGGTCCCGGCCGATCGCGCCGAACACGATCAGGTTGCCTGCCAACACGACGGCCAGGCTCGCCAACACCGACCGCTCGCGCAGCCGGGTGGCCTCGAACTGAAGTTCGTGCAATCTGCGACGACGCAGTACGAACCGATTCAGCACCCAGTCGGCCAGCCCGAAGAGGCGGATCTCCTTGGCCGGGGCGGGATCAACGGCCAACCGGTAGTGGTATTCCGCCTCCTGCTGCGCTCGCCGCACCACGTCGGTGTTGCGGTCCCGCCAGACCCCACTCTCCCGCAGCAGCCAGTGCGTGGCCAACCAGCAACCGGCCAGGATCGGTGGCGCCCACCAGGCGTAGCCGAAGAGCACCAACGCACAGGCGACACCGCTGACGAAGGAGACGATGCCGTCGGCGATGAACCCCATCGCCAGCCGCAGCGGCGGCGCGCTCTGGCCGAGATCGAAGTCCCGGGCTGCCGCCTGGTCGGCGGCCAACTCCGGGCTCTCCAGGTGCCCGAGGCCAGGCGGCTCAAGGCAGTAGTCGGTCAGCCGGTCGTAGAGCCAGGCGGCGGTCTGGTCACCGAGGTTACGGCTCAGCGCCATGTGGATCGGGCCGAGCACCTGCATGCCCAGGAAGATCACGCCGGTGACGACCAGCGGAGCGGTGAGCGGCGCGCCGTCGTCGATCGCCCCGATCAGCCACCCCATCACCACCGCGAAGCCCGCCGGGAGCGCGCCACGCAGCAGCACGATCGCCCACCACAGCCCGGCGAGCCCCGGCCGCGCCCGGAACGTCGTGGCGAAGAACTGCCACTCCTGCCGCTGGCGCAGCCGGCCCACGTTCTGCTGTGCGGGGAGGGTCACGATGGCGATGATGCCACCGATCACCCCCGCCGTCAGGCAGCGCCGGGCGTATGAACGGCGACCGCGACGACTCGTACGGCTTGCCGCCGCCCCTGCGACACCTGTACCCAGATAAGCCGGAGCAGGCATCGAGGCAGGTGATACGTGATCCGAACCGATCTGCTCGTCCGCTCTCCCATCTACACCATCGGTCTCGTCCACACGCTCGCCGCCGCCGGAGTCGAGGTCGTGGGCGTACGTCGCTCACCCGCCGAGGAACCGGCCGGTTCAGCCGAGGCCGCCATCGTCGACCTCGACGGGCTTCCGGTCTCCGACGGCGTCGGCGCGATCGCCGACGCCGCCCGGCGGCTACGCGTACTCGTGCTCGACGGCGGCCCGGCCGACGACCGCACGGCCTACCTACGCGCCGGTGCCCTCGGGGTGGTCGACCGGCACGCGCCGGCCGACCAGATCGTCGACGCGGTACGCACCCTCGGTGGGACGGACCACGTCGACGACTCCCCGCCCGGCCGCGCACTGTCCGAACGGGAGAGTCAGGTGCTGACGCAGATCTCGCACGGCCTGACCCACTGGCAGATCGCGACCCGGCTCGGCCTCAGCCCGAACACCGTCGACACGTACGTCAAACGCATCCGCGCCAAGCTCGGCGTGAGCAACAAGGCCGAACTCACCCGGGCCGCGCTGCTCGGCCGGTTCCACCCGTCGGTGACCTGGGCTGGCTCGGCGGCACGTGATGTCGCCGCCGAGCCGCCACAGTTCGCCTAGCCGGCCAGCACCGCCCGCTCGGGGCTCCGCGCGACGAGTCGCAGCAGCGGTAGGGCGATGAGCAGCGCGACTGCGACCAAAGTGGAGCTGACCCACACCGGGCCGAGGTCGCCGGAATCGGCGCCGAGAGCCGCTGCGGCCAGGACAGGCCCGCCGGCAGCACCGATGTTGAGCGCCGCAGTCGCATACGAACCACCCATGGTGGGTGCGCCGGCCGCCTCGTACAGCACCCTGGCGATCAGGGTGCTGCCCAGCGCGAACGACAGCGCACCCTGCACGAACACCAGCGGCAGAAGCGCCATCGGCCGAGCGGCCAGGCTCGCCATCGCGACCCAGCCGAGCAACAGCGCCGGGCCACCGACTGCGATCACGATCCCGGGACGCCGATCGGAGAACCGCCCCGCGACGGTGACACCGACGAAGGAACCGACCCCGAAGAGCACCAGGGCGACCGACACCCACAGTTCGCCCAGCCCGGCGGTGTCGGTCACAATCGGCGCCAGGAAGGTGAACGTGGCGAAGGTCGCGGCGTTGACCAGGGCACCGAGCAGCATGACCAGGGCCAGCCTCGGCCTGGTGAGTTGGGCGACCTCCTCCCACAGTGACGAGGTGGGCACACCGTCCAGATCGGTCCCACCGACGCGGGCGGGGATGCCCTTCACGACGCCGAGGGCAGCGGGCAGACAGAGCAGTGCGATCGCCCAGAAGGTCGCCCGCCAGCCGAGCATCGCGCCGAGCAGCGCGCCGCCGGGTACTCCGGCGATGGTGGCCACCGTCGTACCCGAGAGCAACACCGCCAGGGCGCGCCCTTTCTGATCAGCCGCGACGAGCGTCGCGGCCGTGGTCAGGGCCACCGCCAGGAAGCCCGCGTTGGCCAGTGCCGCGATCACGCGGCTGACCAGCAGCACCGCGAAACTCGTCGTGAGAGCGCCCGCGACATGGGCCACGGCGAAGACCAGCACGAAGGTCAACAGGCTGGCCCGGGCAGGCCAGCGACGCGCCAGCAACGCCATCAACGGCGCGCCGACAACCATGCCGACGGCGAACGCCGAGGTCAGAAGCCCAGCAGCCCCGACCGACACGTCGAGGCTCGCGGCGATGTCCGGCACCAGGCCGGCGAGCATGAACTCCGAGGTACCCATGGCGAAGACCGCCACGGCAAGCAGGTAGAGCGGAAGAGGCATCGACAACTCCGAGGTGAGCGAGAGGAAGGGAAGGCGTCTCGTCACCGCGGCCAGCGCCCCAACAGGCGTACGCGCGCATGCGCATGCCCCAGCAGCGCAGACTGCTGGGCAGCGACCTAGGAACTCAGTGGTTCAGGGGGCTGACGGCGTGACCGAAAGCCCCCACCTTGGATGCCTCAGGGCTCGACATGACGCAAACACTACTCAAACCCGTCGCCCCTCAGGCAACCTGATTTTCCGACCTCAGCCATCCCACAGCCCAGCGCGACGCTGGGGCGACAGAGCCTGAACCGACCGACCGCCACAGCCGACCCGATGTCCGGGAGTGAGTCTTCCGACAGGACTCTCAAATTCGGCGGCTCGCCGTCGGCGTGTAGAGCGTGCGGAATCGCTTCCCGGTTGGGCTTGCGCGGTCAGGGCGTCCACGAACGCCGCGAAGACGTCCGGGTCGATGGTGTACTCGTCCCGTCGGATGCCGGGTCCGACGCCTGACGGGCGCCCAGCGATCAGCACCATCGCTGCGGTCATGCGGGCGAACAGTTGCGCGACTGTGCTGGACGGATTCCACAACACAAGATCGCCGACCTGGAAATACTGACTCACCGCGTCATGACCCAAGGCCGAACATCTGAAGCACGCTCGAGGCCGCGTTTTTGGGTTGAGTTGTGCCGGATCTGTGCCAAATGATCAATGGCCAGCGTTTCCGCTGGTCATTGATGGTGTGGGTGGAGCTGAGGGGATTTGAACCCCTGACCCCCTCGATGCGAACGAGGTGCGCTACCGGTCTGCGCCACAGCCCCTCCGCCGGTCGACCGGCGTCGGTCCCACCCGGCTGTCACCGGGCGGGCCGGCGACAAGGCTAACAGGTCGAGCGCTCCCGCCGCGAACCACCCCGCCACCCCGGCTCCACAAGATCCGCGCAGTTTCCCCGAAGTTGTCGCCTCCCCGCGCCTTCCCACGCCTCCCCACGCCTCGGCGCGCGGCGCGCGCCGAGGG
>NZ_JBNCLE010000009.1:198121-307752 GCF_049844495.1 Micromonospora sp. DT48 | reverse complement strand
CACCGAAACCACCCCAACCTGGCGAGACGACTAAACCACAACACACGCAAAATACGTGAATCAGACGTCCTCTTAGACCCGCGAAAGAGCTCCTCCTGCCGGCTCCGCCGAGAACCAGCGAAGCTGATCTAAAGGGGTGCGCTTCAATGATGCGCGAACGGCGGCGCTGCGCCAGATGATGTAAAGGCCTCCGACACGCATGGGTGCAGCTGGATTGTCGGTGGTGGCTCCTACCCTCAGGACTCGTGAGCCTGACGTCGGTCATCGCTGATGATGATCACCCGTTGACTCGCTGGCTGGGTGTACACCTTCGGCGTACGGCGGCGGTTCGTGCCAGTTACACCGCTGCGTTACCCGTGCGGCGGGTTCAACGACCAGTGGCGGCGGGTCGCACCGTCGTGCGGTGGGATCTGTTGGGCGTAGCGGTGGATTTCCGCCTGCGCTGCGCATTCGTGCTGCAGGCGCCGCCATCGGCCGTCGCGGGCGTAGCCTTGGCCGGCGCGGTCGGCGGGCCCGGAGCACGGCGTGTCGGCGAAGCCCTAGTCGACGAGTACCTAAAGCACCTGCGCACTTTCGAGCCCCACATGCGCGGGCGCCGCTGGCTACTGGAGCGAGAGGCTGAGGCGCGCCTGGACCGGATGTGTTTTGCTCTGGCCTGGTTCGACCGGGTCTTCCGAGATGGCGCAGTCGCCCCCGGGCCGCTGGCTGGGATGGCTGGCGACGGCGACTTGGACGCGTTGCTGGCATGCGTTCCGGACTACGCGGTCATGGACCTGCAGGTGCAGGTGAGGCTGGCCGAGCGTGCTCTCGGAGGGCTGCGGGATGCTGCGGAAGTGGCGGTCTGCCGGGCTGCGCCGACGTTCGCGGGCAGTGGAGATGTTGGTGGCGCCGATGCGGATCTGGTCGTCGGTAGGCGCCTGATAGAGATCAAGTCGATCTCCCGACCGGAGGTGCTTACGGACAAGGCGATCTGGCAGTTGGCGGGGTACGTACTGCTGGACTACGACGACGAGTATCGGTTCGACGAACTGGCGTTCTACATGTCGCGAGTCGGCTGGTTGGCGACCTGGAGGGTCGATGAGTTCTTCGGGTTGCTGGGCGCGCGATCGCCGCTGCACCAGTTGCGCGATGAGTTCGCCCAGCGGTGTGCGGCCGCTGGTCCGGCGAGGGTCACTGGCGTTGACGGACACGGTGTGCGTCGTGACCGAGGCCGAGAGATGGATCTTGTTGTGCACGATCGCCAGAAGGGGCGGAATCGAGATGACGACACGGGGTGGGCTCGACGCCAGCGTGCTTGATCGTCGTGCCCGGATCACCTCGGCCGCCCTGCGGGCGGCATACGCCTGGTCTGTGCGCGGCCGCGAGCCGCGGGCGTTCGAGGAGGTTGCACGCATGACCGGGGTCGTGATGTTCGAGTTGGGGCCCGGTCGGGATCCGGTGACGCCGCTGGACCTGGTGCGTTGTCTTCGTCGGCCATTGGGCGCGTTGCTGCCCCCGATTCCAAATGACGATGACGGCCGGTACGGCGACGGCGTTGACGAGGTGGTGTTGCTCGACGACAGTGATGCGCTGGCCGACGCTGCGTACGAGATCGGGTCCGACTACGTCCGTGAGGTAATCAGCGGACTCGACCCGGGGCGGGACTGGCTGCCATCGTGGTCATGGATGCGGGCCAACGACGTCGAGAACGAGCTGTTCGCAAGGCTCATCGCCACCGCCGACGAGGCCGCGTACCGTACGGCCCGGCAGTTCGTGGTCGAGCGTCCCGCCGGTCCTGAGCAATTGCTGGTGGAGGAGTGCAACCGGCGGCAGGCGCACAGAGTGGCCCGCTACGTGCCGGTGACCGACGGACAGTCCCACCACAGCGGTGAACGCCGATGGTGGTGGCCCTGCCGGGTTTGCGGATGGCCGATGGACGTGCGGGGGCGGCTGGTGCGCTGCCGCTATCCCCCCCACACGGCGACGTACCAGGTGACCGACCGGGGCAAGGGTGGCCCGGGGCTGATGGCCGTGGACCGGCGACTGCCCGCCGGTGTGGGGCGCGGGCTACCGGAACGGCACGACGCCGACGGTGCGGTGCAGGTGGAGGAGCCGGTCTGGCGGTTCGTCGTGGTTCCGGGGGCCACCGAGCTGCGGCTGGCTGGACTGCTCACTGGGGCCGGGGCGACGGTCCAGTTGTATCCGGGCTGCGACCGCTACGACCTGGACATCGCGGTGGGTGGCCGACGCTGGGACGTCGACGTGAAGGAACACGCGACCGTGGAAGGGCTGCTGCGGCACATCAGGGAGAACCCACCATCGGCGCGGCACGTCGTCCTGCCCGACACCCACGCGGGGCAGATCCACGCGCTGCGGGAGGCGTTGCCCACTTACACGATCCTCACCGAGGGGCAGTTGGTGAGCCAGGTCAAGGGCGCGGTGCGGCGCCAGAAGCGGAGCGCGTCGTGATTCGCCAGCGGCAGGACGGGGGTCTGGAGCAGAACAGCCTGCTGCTGCTCCGCGCGGCGGTCGGGCTGGCCGCAGCGCATTTTCCGCTCAAGGCGGACGCAGGCACAATCCTCGTGTCCAGCCGGGACGTAGCGTTTCTGCTCGACGGGCACGTCGACGTGTGGCCCGCCTGGCGCACCCTGAGCGGGGATGACACGCAGCGGATCGTGCGCTTGCTGCGGATGCGGCGGGCGGAGCACGCCGACGGCGAATGGGTGCGCCGTGCGCTGCGGCAGGGCCTGGACGAGGACGCGCTGCCCGCCTGCCGGTTGGTCACCGACGCTGACGACGCGCTAACCGTGGCCTGCGCGCCGGGGATGTCGCTGCGTGACTACGTAGACGGAGCGCTGCGTGAATTGGAGCGGCGCAGCGCGGTCGGCCGGGGAAACACCCCGGTGGCTAGCCCCGGCAGGTACCACACCACCGTCCGAGTTGCGGCCGGTAGTGGCGCGGCCCAGGTCGTGGACCAGCGATACGTCCTGCCGGCCTACCCCTCCACGGCGGAACCGGCGGCTCCAGTGGTGCGCACCTCCCCGCCGGTGAGCGAGATCATGATTCCCGCGCATGAACTCGTCGAGCTAGCTGGCAAGATCGACGCCGCGCGTGGTGGTGCCGGCTACCGCGCCCGCTATGTGACGAAGCTGTGCCAGCGACTCCGGACCGCCGACGGGACGGTGTCAATCGACGGAATCCTCGGGCTGCCCGCCGGCGAGACCCGATTGCTCAACGCGCCGACCGGCATCGGCAAGAGTGTGATCATGGGAGTGGTCGCCTGCTGGATGGCCGCCCACGAGATGGTCGTCACCATCGTGGTGCCCACGAATGCGGACGTGCTCAAGCTCGCCCGAGCCGTGGAACAAGACCTTGAGTCCCTGGGCCTGGATGCCACGGCTACTGCGTTGATGTCGCCATCGGCAACGTTCGAGGTGGCCCAGAAGGTGGTCCGCACGCGCCCCACCTGGGACCCCGACGGCGAGTGGACGTTGGACCGACTCGGCTACGGGTGTGCGCTGGCCGCGGCTGCGGAGATCGAAGGACTAGTCGACGGTTGGACGCCTGGGGCGGAACCGTGCACCAGCCTGCAGCCAACTGGCGAGGAGACCACGACCCGTCGGGCCTGTCCGTGGCGGACGACGTGCGGGAAGTTCCGCCTCGCTCGCGCCGCGGTCAACGCCGCGGTGATCCTGACCAGTCACGCCAACTTCCACAGCGGCCGGCTGCACCTTCCGGTCCGCGACGAGCATGGACTGACCGACCGAATGACCGTCGAGGAGTTGGTGTTCCGCCGTAGCCACCTAGTCGTGATAGACGAGATCGACGCCTTCCAGAGCAATGTGGTGTCGCAGGCCGCCCGCGGGCTGGTCCTGGACCGCCGGGGCAGCACCCGCACTCCGCTGCATGAGCTGGAGGCCGAGTACGTGCGGGCAGCCGGCCGGATTAACCGGGAGGTCGAGTCCAGCGTCCGGGACATGGTGCACCACTCGAAATTCCTGGCCTCGTTGTACACCGCCGCGTTGTACTTCGGCACCATCGGCGTCGAGGGCACCGCAGGAGCTGCGACTGGCCGGTACTGGCTGGTGCCCCGCCGCTGGGACGGCGCCCTCACCGCGCAGCTATACGACCTGGCCGAGCACGAACCGCTGACACCGGACATGGTCAGCGGGTTCCGGTCGCTGTTCCCAGGAGAGGAACCGCCACAGGCCGACGAACCCGCCGAGTTCGCCGCAGTGCGGCAGATCCTGGCCACCGTGACCGAGGTCGGCAGTGGCGCGACCAGGCTGCAGGACAGCCGGGAACAGCTCGACGAGCTGCTGATCGAGCGCATCCGCGACGAGCAGGACAGGGCCAAGGCCATCAACCGGCTGCTGCAACGTGCCATCCTTGACCGGCTGCGCCAGCACCTGCGCCAGTTCGTCTTCGACGCTCCGCATCTGGCCGCCGCGGGTGTCCCAGCCGCCCGGGAGATTGCCGAGACGTTCGGTCCCTATAGCCGTTGGCGCGCACTGCCCAACGGCCCGCTCGGTCGGCTGCTGTTCGCTTTCAGCCACCACATCGACCCAACCGGGCGCCTGCCCATCCGGCTCAACGCGGCCGCATTCGGCGGAGACCCGCACGTCTACACCACCACCCTCGCCGACATCACCGCGCTGTGCCGAGCCGGGACGCGCCGAGCAGTGCTGGGACTGTCTGCCACGGCGTTCTTCCCGCAGGCGCCGCACCACCACGTCCACCTCGAACCACACTGGTGGGTCACCGACGACGATCCGCAAGGTGTCCAGATCCTGCCCGCCTACGTCAACGAGCAGATCGGCAACGAGCAGGTGCTGGTGCGGGTGTCGGGCACCGAGGGAGCGCGGCGTCAGGAGGCACTGCGCCGCCTCGCCGAACTGCTGTGGCGCACCCGCCTGGAACCGGAACTGCGACGCCTAGCGGATGAGGACCCGGATCGGCGTCTGGTGCTGCTGGCCACCACCTCGTACGACGGGGCGCGGGCGGCCGCGGAAGGTCTGGTCCGGGCTGGTGCCGACCCCCGCCGCATCTGCCTTGCGGTCCGCCCTCAAGAGGCACCGGACATTGGCGACACCGGCGACGACCGGCCCGACCAGGCCGGGTGGCGTGAACTGGCCGCCGACCGACTCGAAGAGGCTCCCGGCCTGGGCGTGGACGTCCTCATCGCCCCGCTGGCCCGGGTTCAGCGCGGCGTCAACATCATCGGCGCCGGCGATCGGTCCGCGCTGGGCTCGATCTGGCTGCTGGTACGCCCGGTGCCGATCATCGACGAGCCCACCGAGCTCGTCGCCCACGTCAACGCCCACCCGCTCGCCCCGGATGCCAACGACGGCGTCCTGCGCGACCTGGAGCACCGGCCCGCGGACGTCCTCGACGCCCGTAAGCAGGTCGCCGGCCACTACTTCGAACAGATCGTGACCAGCTTGCCCTACTTCCGTACCATGCCCCGTGAGGTCCAGCTCTCGGTCACTGCGGAGATCATGAACGGCATCGTGCAGCTCGTCGGTCGCGCCCGGCGCGGCGGCACGCCGGCCACGATCTACCTCGCCGACGGCGCCATGCTGGACCCCAGCGGCGGGCCGACGTTCGGCACGCTCGTCCGCAGGCTACGCGACCACTGGGAGCAGACCGGCCAGCTGCCCCGAATGCGGGAGCTCTACGGCACCACGCTGGCCGAGTTCTTCCGCTACGCCGACGACGAAGCCAAGCTCCTCGCCTGACGGAAAGGAACACCATGCTCGCCACCCTGGGATACCGCATCCCGGCCGAGCACGTCACCGACCTCCTCGGACAGGTCACCGTCTATCCGTGGGGCGACGACTTCGCCAGCGCCTGGCAGCGCCTGCCCCGCACGCCGCGCCGTGGCGGCGCACCCGCCACCCCGCCTTACCGGCAACTGCTCACCGGATTGACCGCCGTCCACGGCCAGCCAGTACGCATCATCGACGACTGGCAGCTATCCGACGACGACCGCGCCGCCGGTATCAAGGGCATGATCCTCACCACCGATCCGATCAACTCCTTCCGCCTGGCCACCTGCCTACGCACCTTCGAGCGGCAGCTCCGCAAGGGCGAGGACCTCAACACCCTCGCCCCTGCACTGCCGTTGGCCGACACCACCCGGACATTCCGCGACCACATCACCGTCGCGGAGTCTGGCACCGCCACCGCCCCCGGCTGGCTGTTCGACTCCGCCATTTGGGCGATCATGGCCCGGGTCGGCTCACGGAAGCTGCCCTTGGACGACAACGGGCCGCACCTCACGCTCCGCATGGACACCGATGGGTCACTGCTCGCCTGGGACGAACTCGTCAGCAACCAGTGGGGCACCGACTACACGGGCTACGCGATGCTGCGCGTCACCGCCCGCATCATCACCCTGCCTCGCGTGTCAGACCTTGCCGTCGTCTTCGACGCCCACCTGTCCAGGATCAACAACCAATGGCGCGGATCCAAAAACGCCTGGATCGACCGCGACAAGCCAGACCTGCCGGTCCTGCGGGTGCCCGTCAAGAACGTGCCACCCAAAACGGACGGCGGCCGGTGGATCACAGAAGTCGCCAACCACGCCGCCGCGATCGCGCAGGCGTGCGGAATGGAGCGACTCGACCTCGACCAAGACCTCCCACCACGGCCCGGACGCACCCGGCCGCTGGTCCCCGGACCTCGCGTCCACCCCGTCGGCAAGGGTCCCGGCGCGCGACTCATGCTGCGCCTAGCCGAACACATCACCAGAACCTGCCCACAGCTCGAACCGCTGGAGTGGGCCAAGGACAAGCACACCAAGGTCAAGACGCCTCGACGCCAGGTCCTCACCGACCCCAAGGACAGGGGCACCGAGACCACCCTGCGGGTAACACCCGACGTCATCACCGGCGCAGTGGCGGCTGCGGGATCGCACCGGCTCCGCCTGCTGTGCCTGTACGCGACGTCCGCGGCCCGCCACCGCATGGCCACCCAACTGGCCGCCGTCGCACCGGCAGCGGCAGTAGCCCTCGACGATCAAGCCGTCGATGTGCATCCCGGCCTCGTCGTCTCCTTCCACCGGGTCACCGAACTGCTTGAACATGGCAACCGCGACCGCGTCGCACTGGCGAGCGACATCGAGGTGATCGCGAAACAGGAGACCGGCACGGTCGTTGCATGGGCTGAGACCGAGTACGACCCGAAGACCGGCAAGGCCACCGACGACGCCAAGAACCCGGTACGCCGTCTCCTGTCCCGCCTCGACATAACCGTCCAGTTCCTCGCCACACCCCCACCACCAGCCACCCCTGACCCCCCAGGTCGCCACGCAGGCAAGACCACGACGGCGACCACTGCCAAGGCCGACCATCCCGCAATGGCGGCCGCAGCTGACCTGCTGCTGCGCAGCGCCGGCGTTCTGCATCCGGACCTAGCTCGCGACATCCTCCACGACTTCCTTGATGGCACCGGACACTCGTCGGTACACCTGGTGGGGCTGCACTCCCGCCTGCAGCACTCCGCCGGTGACGGCGCGGCCCCGAAATTCGTGACTACCGCAACCGCGATCCACGCCCACCAGGACCCGCAACGGTTCTGGCAGGTACGCATGTGGAGCGGCACCGCCAACCGGTGGGTACCGCAACCTGCCGGCATCGCGCATTTCCACGCCGGACCGATCGGCTCGGCCCAGCACGGCCGCCGCGGCGCCAAGGCCGTCCAAGCCCGTCTCCACATCGAGTCGATCCTCGATGCGCTACCTGCCGGCCCCGTAGTCATCATGGTCGACGCGACGGCGTTGCGATCCATCTACCCCGGACTGCAGAACCACCACTTCGGCGTCGGCGTGCTGCCTGCAGTCAGCCTTACCGCTCAGCGTGATGTCGCGATCGTTCGATGCAACACGAGCCGTGAGGTGCCCCGGCCGGTCCACCGCCACGGCGGCCACCAGCCCGGTGATCCCCGTCAACCGGCCGCCCCCGATCGATACGTGTATCAGCTAGCCGACAGTAACGTCTGGCTGTTCCCCAAATCGTCGCGGATTTATCGCGCCAAAGGCGGCAGCATCGGCGCCAGATACACGCCTTGGACTCTTCCCGAGAACCTCAGACACCTGGTCAGGGACGACTGGCACGCCTATACCGGTACCGAGATTGCCGTTCCGCAGACCGGCATCTGGACCGAGCGGTCCCTCGTCCTGCTCACCGCCCGCCTATGCGACCACACGCTGACCTGGGACGACCGCACCCTTGCACCCATGCCGCTGCACCTGGCCATCCGCGCCGACCTCACACACCCCGACTACAGGACCGAGGACGAGGAGACGAACACGTAACGAGCCCCTGCTTGGCATCGCAGCAGCGCGCCACCGCCACCGTAGGCGGACGCCAGCAGCCCGCATCAGTCCTGTCGGTCGTCCTCCGCCGGCGTGAAGTCGTAGTCACGAGCCGAGAGCGCGCCGCCGTCCGGGTTCCAGGTGAAGACCCGGAACGTCCCGCTCGCCGGGTCGACTTCGCCGTCCGGCCTAAACACGACATCGGACAGGATGCCGAGCACGCAGTCTCCGTCGTGTTCCCGCGCCCACTGCACCTCGCGCCGTGAGACGATCACAGCCGCACCCTTGGTCTCGGTGCCCTTGGCTTCAAGCCACAGCGTCCGGCCGTTCCTGGTGGCGATGGCGTCGTAGGGATTGCCGAACCGGACGTCCCGCACAATCCAGCCACGGTCACGAAAGTGCGCCATCAGCCGGTCCTGGGCGGCATCTTCGACTTTCCGGCGCCGCGCGGGATCCAGCTGCCAGCCCTGCCGAGGCGAACCGCGAGTCGGCAGGGGAGCCGGATGGCCGAGGTGGTCCGCCCAGAGCTTTTCGAGCTTTGCTGCGACGCGCGGCGGCAGTACCCATCCGCTGCTCTGCGGTCGCCACGCGCCGCCCTCCGGAATGTGGTTGACCAAAAGTGCGTGCGGCAGCCCGTCCTCCGGCAGCACGAGCGTGTCCCAGTCGATCAGTACGTAGTTGGCGTCCTGTTCCGCGCGCTTGTCGTCCCACTGCTCAGCAGAGAAGATTCGGCTGGCGGCAGTGCCGCTGCCGATGATGCCCCGGGGCTCTGGTCCCTGTCGCAGGAAGAAGATGCGGTCGCCCGGTTCGATGCCGGCCTTGCGATTCCCGGTGGCCCATCGATCTCGCAGGAGCCGGCCCGGCTCGACCGCTTCGACGTCACGGGGGTAGACGTTCTCCGCCCAGCCGTCCGGGTTCCACCGCTCGGGGTTCCACGTCACCACCATTGTGGTCCGCTCGCGCCCATCAATGCTGGCGCGTTCGGCCGCCGAGAGCATATCCAGCCTTGCGGTGTCGAAGTAGCTCACTGGATTGCGGTACCGCGGCGCCGGCGCGCCCTTCAACGCATCATGGACTGGGTCGCCGGGGCGCAGCACGCGCCCGACCAGCGCCCACTTCGTCACGCCGTCAACATCGTGGCGGGTTCGACCGTCAATCTCCGCGACGACCTGCACACGGCCATCAAACGATAGCGTGGCGATTCGCTCACCGTCTACGCGGCTCCCGAGACTCCACAGACCGCGGTTGACCTCCCAAAGTTCGTCGTCGGTCGCGGTCGCCTTCCATCCCACCCAGCTGCGCGCGAGCGAGTCACCGGGCGGCAGATCGCGCACCCCGGTGAGGACGAAGTTTACGGCCATCCGCGCATCTTGTCGCGCTGGTCGGCTGGACGCCAGAGCCGGATGGGCAACTGCAATCAGCGTAGGCGCGCTGGCTGCTGTCCAGGTGCGCCGCTGCTTACCCTCGCCGTCGGCTCAGCGCTCCGGCGAGGCTCCGATCAGTCGGTACGGCGAGCAGCCAGGTGGCATCATCCACTGCGGCGACCACCCCGAGCATCATCCTCAGGGATCTCGCCAACCCCTAACCGAGCAGTTCGCCGAGCCACACCAAGCTGCCTTTGGAGACGTCAGAGGTGGCCCTGACGACGCAGGGTCGGCGACCTACACGGACGTCTCCCTGGGAGGAACAACGCTTCCACCTCGACTACCGCAGTCCGCCTGTTCCTACGAAACAAAACCGGCCTTCTTTGTATCCGCGTGCGTCACGATGCCCTACGTGGACTTACGGTCAAACCCAACGGACCGCAGGGAGGAGGTCAGCTATGGACTGGCTGGCATGGTTGATCGAGGGTTGGCCAAGGCTCTACTTGTTCATGGCCATCGGGGTACTGGTGGTGTTCGTCGGCTGGGTGATCACGAGTGAGCGGCGCACGCGGCATTTGGTCCAGTTGATCCGCGCATGGCGGACCGGCCGGCGATGACCGGACGACCCAGCGTCAGAGCCGGTGATGACAGGAACGTAGTCACGGAGCGGCGGTGGATGACCCGCGCGGAGGTGGCGCAGGCGGCTGGGGTGGAGGAGCAAGCAGTCAGCCTCTGGGCCAGCCGGCACCCCCAGTCCTTCCCCCACCCGATCAGGGAGGGTCGCTGGCTGCGTTACCAGGTCGATGCGGTGGCTGAATGGTTGGACGGGCGCAAGATCCATCAGAGGGCTCGGCGCGCGGACGATCCTCGTGACATCACTTACGGGCAGCGCTTCCGCTCGGCGGCCGGGCTGGCCGCCGCGCCCAATGTCCGATATGGGGTGAACCGGTCGCCGGTCGAGCCGGTGCAGCGGTTGCGGGCCTGGGCGGATCAGCTGCCAGTGGCCACGGACCCGGCAACCTTTGAGACGGTTGTGTTGTCGCTCCTGTGCGTGCGAGAGGTAGATCCTGTCGGTTGGACTCAACTACAACGAGCATCGTGCGCAGGCATCCAGGCCAAGATCATCGAGGTGACGCAGCGGCTTCCGCAACCGCTGACGGCGGCGACCGAGAAGCTGCGCGGCTTGCCGGCTGACTGGTGGCCGGGCCAGTTATCGAGATTGGTCCAGGAGCTTTCGGCGGCTCCAATGCCGGCCGCCGACGCGTTCGACGTTCTGTTGGACCAGTTCGCCCGTCGCCGGCATAGCAGCCCGGACGAATACTTGGTACCCGCCGCCTTGGCTCGATTGATGGTGCGCCTTGTCGATCCCCGGCCAGGGCAGCGAGTACATGATCCGTGCTGCGGTCCCGGGACGTTGGTTGTGGAGGCCGGCCGCCACCTGGCCAGGATCGATGAGTCGGCCGTGGGTGGCGAATCGATTGTGCTGACCGGTCGGGCGACAACCGAACGGACTTGGCAGTTGGCCACCCTCAACACCGCGATCCACGGCGTGCGATGTGATCTGGGCGATGGGCCGCCAGCCGACGCCAACGAGGTGGACGCTGGGCTGGGCGAGTATGACGTTGTGCTGCTGAATCCGCCCTTCGGCAAGGCGGAGTGGAGTGTTCCGGCATCGCGCCGCGGGGAGAGGTGGTTGTGTGGTCGACCGGCACCGTATGACACCGCCTCAGCCTGGTTGCAGGCGGTGGCAGCGGCGCTGGGGCCGCGGGGTCGGGCCGCGGTGATCATGCCGAGCCCGTTCGCGTCCGGCCTCAGCAGCCAGGGGGCAGCGGTGCGCAGGGGTTTGGTCGAGCGCGGTTTCGTGCGGTGCGTGATCACGTTACCCAGGAACCTGTTCCGCGAGACCGCGCTTCCGGTCACGGTGTGGATCCTGGCGCACCCCGGACAGGCGCCGCGCGAGGACATTCTGCTGATCGACGCCCGGAAGGCGACGCGGGATGACCGGAGCTACCGGATGCTGACCGAAGCCGGGTGCGCCGCCATTCTCCACGCCCACCGGCGATGGTTGGCCGGCTCGGCTGCCCTATCCCAGGGCGGTTCGCTGGTCACCGCGATCGCGGTCACTCGGGACGAGGCTCGCGACCATGAGTACGCCCTACACCCCGGCACCTATCAGCCTCGGCGTCCGCATTTGGCGGCATCGGCGCTGGCCAACCAACGGGCGTCGGCCGAAGTCCTCGATCTCCGCGGACCAGCACCGACCGGAGACCGCCCCGACTACCAACCGGCACCCGGGGCGGAAACAACCTGGGACAGTCTCATCGGTGCCGTGCCTGCTGACTGGTGGGTAGGCCCACTGTGGCAGCGATGTGAGATCCAACCAGGCCCATCGACTACCCGGTTTCGCGACTCGGACTACCTGCCGGACGGTGTTCCGGTGGTCATGGCCGGAGGCATCCGCGACGGTGGCATCGAACCAAACCTGAAGAAGCGGGTGAGCGACCAGGCCGTCCGGCGGCTGCAGCAGCTATACCAGCTGCGGCGCGGAGACATCCTGCTGGTCCGGGTCGGTGATACCAAACGGTTCGGCACCGTCACCGAAAAAGAAGCCGGCTGGCTGATGGGCGACACCTGCATACGGGTGCGCCCTGGTTCCGGGGTCATGCCGGAGTACCTGGCCTGGTACCTCGGCCGACCTCAGGTGCAGGGATGGCTAGAGGCCAACACCTTGCACGGATCCCGATCCAGCATCAGCAAGAAGAGCCTCAGCCGATTGCCGCTCGCGCTACCACCCACCGCGACCCAACAGAGCCTCGTCGTAGCCGGAAACCGAATCGACATGTGGGCGCCAGTTGTAGTTCGTCGTGACCGACAATCATGACTTGATGGTCAGTGTCGGCGTACGGGTTCCAATGCAGAACCAGGCACGCCAAATGTGCAGAGGTTCTGGGCGGGAAGCCCTCTGGGCGCAGCGACGACGGCCAGCCGAGCAGGCCTTATCCGACACTCACGCCTAGTAGTTGACGAGCGTGAGGCTGGGTGCTCGGCTCGCGGCTGAGCCATGAGCGGGCGCCCAGGCCGCCCCTCACCGTCTCTGCCGGGTCACATAACGGCACGGCACTCGGGGCAGGTCACGCTACCCTCGTCCGTGCTTGCCCCGTCGCTACCGTTGTCGGTGTCTTCGCCGCAGCCGATCCTGTCCCGTCGCGATCCAAGGATAAGCAGGTGAACGACCACGTCCTCGTCGAGGTCGCCCTCGTCATCCCCCGAGAAGTGGCCGTGCGGGTCGATTTCGTCGGCGTCGGCCTCTTCGCCGCAGATGGGGCAGGACTCGCTTGCCATAGGTTCGCCCTCTCTCGTTCGGAACTTGTTGCCGGGTCGCAATGGTCCCACCTTTGAGCCATACGACGGTTACCGCCCACGGTGGTGTGGTGGTGCACCGACGGCGAGGCGTTCGGCACGCTTCCCAGGGCCGTCTCATACATCGGCAGATCCGGGCGCATGGGAAGTCGGCGCCGATCACTATGTGTAGCGGCGACGACTCTGGCGCCTCGGAAGCCTGCTCGCCGCTCGGCCTTACGGATGTCGATAGCTGCTGTTTACTCGATGGCGTATACGGCTCTGCACTGCGACTCGTACGCCGACAGCCGGCACCTGTCCTCTGACATGAACCGCTACGGCAGCGGGATACGCGGCGCTGGCAGCACCTGACCAAGCCGACGCTGACGGACTGGTATCGGCTGATGCAGCGTGGGTGTGCCTCGTCATCCTGCACTCCGTCAAGGACGAGCTGTGGTGGACCGCGGCCCAGCCTGAGGTTCGTGGTGGTGGATCTCTGCTTATGCGTCGAGGACTGGGTCGCCGAGGCGGCGTTGTTCGCGCTCGCCGCTGACGTACCGAGAACCGGCCCTGCGGAAGGGGGTACAACAGCTCGGCTGAAGGTGGCGGTGGCTGGGAATCGGTTGGTCACGATTGAGCAGTCGCTGGTGCAGCTGATGCTCGTCACGCCCTGCTTAGCGGGGCAGGGCTCTTCGGCGGCAACCAAGGCCAGCTCGGCCGCAGCGTTTGGGAGCGTGCTGACGCAAAGAGCGCCCGGTGGAGTTTGAGCAGTTCTATCCTAGGACGCACTACAAGTAGTGTTTCTCGTCATCCGTGCAGCTGTACGGGACGGCAGGGCGGGTCCTTGACCGTTCGCCGTAACGAACCCGGTAACGGTGACGGCCCACCAGGGGAGGAGTGGCCGACATGAGATGGCATTGAGACGTGACGCCTGCTGCCGTTCTGTCCGGGTATGCGGACGTATCGAGCTGTTCCGACATGGCGTGACAGAATCGTTGTAAAACTGGGGGTCAAGGGGTCGTCGGTTCGAATCCGGCCGTCCCGACAGCACGAAAAGAGGCCGTCAACCAGGGTAAAAGCCCTGGTCAACGGCCTCTAATCTGTATGTGGATAGTAGGGATTTGCTGATCTAGACGGCGCGTAGCTGGGGACCACCTGGGGACCGACGGGCCTTCAGGTGAGCGCTGAGCGCGGTTCCCGCATCGGTGATCGATTGCCGGTCGGGGTGTAGGTACCGCTGGGTGGTGGTCAGCGACCCGTGTCCGGCAATCTTGCGGAGGACGTGAACGGGTACGCCAGCATCGGCCATCCACGTGAGGCCGGTGTGCCGCAGGTCGTGTCGGCGTAGGTGTTCGTATCCGAGCGTGGTGACCACCTCATCCCAATGCGTTGCGTCGCGCAGCACGGCGGTGCTGATCCGGCCACCGCGTGGACCGGTGAACAGCCGGGAACCGGGCTTGGTCGCGGCGTCCAGGCGGTGAGCGACGATCGGCCGTACCTCTTCGATCAGTGGTACGGTCCGGGCGCGTTTTCCCTTGGTGCCCTTGTCGATGAGGCCACCGGGGCTGGGTGCGGTCTGGCGGCGTACCGTCCACATCCAGGTTTCCCGGTCGATGTCCTCGGCCCGTACGCCGGAAACCTCGCCGATTCGAGCGGCGGTACAGGCGGCGAATATCACCACGTCGGCCCACCCGGTGAAGTGATTCGCGGACCGGTCGACCAGTGCAGCGGCGAGAGCTGATGCCACTACGCGACCCTCGCACACCCGCCCTCGAACCCATCCGGATCTGCCGCTTCGGCGCGTAGGCAGGCCGCGTAGCCGTCGCCGCCGGTAGCCGAGACTCGCTGGGCGCGGAGGTTCGGCTCTGCGGAGGAGGATGGGTCGATCTGGAGGTCGTTACGCTGCTGTGGGTGAGCTACGACCTGTACTTCTGGCCGTCCGGGGCAGCAGAGTATCCCCGCCGGTTGGCTGATCGGCTCGCCGACGAGCGGGCCGATGCTCTGGTAGCGGATGAGCGCGTTCTGGCTTTCCGCGCCGAGTTGCTACGCCGCTGGCCGGACCTTGTCGACATGATTGCTCCGTGGCACCACGATCTGGGCGGCCGGCAGCCATGGGGTCGCGCTGACCTCGCCGATCGATTTGTCGGGGTGACTCTGCCCTACGGTTGGGAAGGCACCAGCGCACTGCCGTTTCTGGCCGGTGCCTACGGGCTCGACTCGTACGACCCGCAATCGGAACAGTTGCTGACGGCACGGTCGCTGTCCCCGGACGGCACGGTCCGGGGCGAGGTTGTGGCGCAGGTCTGCGGATGGGTGGCCGAGGAACACGTCGTGCAGCTGCTCCGGCAAATCAGCTCCTACATCGGCTACGCGTATGACGACCTGGACGAGGCAGCGCTGACCGGTGCGCTCGATGACACGAAGCGGCCGACGGCTGGTTCGAATACCCGCTGGCAGGCACGCCCCCGCTGGTCATCCGGCTGGCGCAGCCACCGGGTGGTGCAGTGGTCAGTGTCCGCGTCGAAGGCACCATGGATCTGGTGCTGGCCACCCGGATAGAGACTCTGCTGGACCTGCTGTAACGACTTGCGGAGCAACAAGCCGTACATGTCCGGGTCTGCCGGAGTCGGGGTGTTCAGTGGGGACATGCGCGGGGGACGCGGGCGCTGAGGAGTTCGTCGCGGAACGTTTGGATGCGCGTGATGACCTGTCGCCTGCCGACGGTGTTCTCGATGCGGTCGAGGTACAGGCATCGGGCGGCGAGTTTGTCGAGGCTGACGGTGAAGTAGATCGCCATCAGCGGGTTGACGAACAGGTGGCCGCCGCCGGTGCGCCGGGTGAAGCGGACGTCTCCGAACGCGCCGCTGGTGGCGGCGGCGATCTGTCCTTGGACGATGCTGGGCCGGTCCGGGTGGCGGCCTGGGCGTCGGCGACAGCATCGCGGTACAGCGTCGCCTCCCGGCTCGATCCGGGGATGGACAGGGCACCGAGGTAGCCGCCGTCACGGTCGAGTGCGGCGAGGTTTTCCAGCACCTGAACGTGGTTGACGCCGTCGTAGGCGTCGATACCGAAACCGAGACTGGTCACCAGCTTGACCGGCACGTCCAGCGCGGCCACGGCGGCCAGACTGGTGATGTCCTCCACCGGGGTGCCGAGGTCGCCCTCGTCGCCGCGCAGCAGGACATCGGTGCCGCCGTCGACCAGCACGACCGCATCGATGTTGAGTTGGTCGACCAGGTACCGGTACGCCGCCCGTAACGGCTGGACACCGAGCGGTGGAAAGGCGTACACGGTCGACGGCAGTTCCTGAGCCGCCAGCCACCGGGCGAGCGTCCGTTCGGGGAAGTACCAGTCCGGGCTGGTGGTGTCCGGCTGCACTGCCGCGACGTGCTCCGCTATCCACGCGTCACGGTCGATCAACTCGAGCTGGGAGAAGGACAGGCTGGCCAGATGTACCTGCGCGCCGCGGGGCCACAGGGCGAACCCCCAGGGCCGGCCGGCGTACACGTCGAACCCGCCGCCCGCTCCGGCGATGAGGATGCTCCGCGCCGGAGCCAGGGTGGCAAACAGCGGCGGAACGGCCAATCAGACCACGACCCGCTACCACCGCCGGCCAGTCAGGTCGAACAACTCCGGGCGCAGGGCCTGATGCCCGAACCAGATTGACCCGAACACGGCAGGCATTCGGCGGCAGGTACGCCGTACGCCCGCCGGGACCGCAGGCGGCACCCGTCACGCCCTGCGGCCCGCCTGCCGTGACGGTTGACGACCGCAACCCGACGTCGAGGTCGGCCCTGTCGTTGACCTTGCTGCTACCAGGGGACGACGGTGTAGTTCTTGAGTAGGACGCCGTGTAGGGGTGTGCCGTTTTCGCCGCTGATGATGGGGTGGTAGATGCGGGCTGCGGCGTCGGTGACGTCCAGTGGTGGTTGCCAGCCGGTGGCGGCGCGGTGGGCTTTGATGGTGGTGGGGTTCTCGTCGGTGATCCAGCCGGTGTCGACGGCGCTCATGTGGACGTGGTGTCGGGCGAGGTCGGTGGCGCCGACGCGGGTGAGCATGTTGAGGGCGGCCTTGCTGATGCTGGTGTGGGGGTGTCGGGTGGGGCCGGTGCTGTCTTCGGAGAACCAGCCTTCGCGGCCGGTCACGTTGATCACGTACCGGTTGTCGGGGCCGGGTGCGGTCAGGGCGGGGCGGAGCCGGTCGAGCAGGAGGAACGGTGCGACGACGTTGACGAGTTGCACTTCCAGTAGTTCGACGGGGTCGATCTGGCCGATGGTTGCGGTCCAGGAGTTCGTGGTGCCGGGGACGATGAGGGCGCCGGTGGCGTCGATGATGGAGGTCAGCTCCTGGCGGGGGGCTTCCGGAAGCGTGGACAGGCGGGCGCTCCAGTCGGGTGGTGCGGCGCCCGGTCGGAAACCGGCTGCGGATTCGATGGCGACGCCGTGGGGTGCGGCGTGTAGTTCTGCGGCGATGAGGGGTTGGTAGGCCCAGTCCGGTCGGCGTACGGTCTGGGCGGCGTTGTTGATGAGGATGTCGAGTCGGGGTGCGTCGTCGGCCAGCCGTTGTGCGACGTCGAGGACCTGGCAGGGGTCGCGTAGGTCCGCGCCGATGACGCGCAGCGAGGCGAGCCAGTCGGCGGCGTCTGGTTGGTGTGCGTAGCGGCGGGCGGCGTCGGCGGGGAACCGCGTCACGACGGTGACGGTGGCCCCGTCGCGGAGTAGTTTCAGCGCCGTCTGGAAGCCGATTTTGACCCGGCCTCCGGTGACCACGGCGCGGCGGCCGGTCAGGTCGGTGCGGGCGTGCCGGTGGCGCCGGTGCAGGTCCGCGCAGGCGGGGCAGAGCGCGTGGTAGAAGGCGTCGACGGTGCGGAACCGGTCGCGACAGGCGTAGCAGCGGCGGTCCCGCCGAGTTCGTCCGACCCCCACCGTGCCGGTGACGACTGCGGGATCTGCGACCGGTACGCCTTCGGGGCGGTCGGCGGCTGCCGTGGCGGCGTCGGCGATCACGGCCCGGTCGGCAGCGGCGGTCCTGCGCCGTCGATCCGCGCGGCGTTGGCGCTGCGCGTCCTTGAGCAGCCCGTCGACGGCGCGTTGGACTCGTTGCCGGATCGGGTCGTCGACGGGCAAGGCGCGGATCTCGCCGAGCACCCGCAGAACTTGCTCGACCTCGGCGCTGTCCATCATTCCTCCCAACCCGTCGGCGTGGTCGGACCGGATTCGAACCGGCGTCCTCCGCACGAGCAGTGCGGCGCGTCGACCTCTGCGCTACCGACCAGGCGACGGGGGTGGGACCCGACCGGACTCGAACCGGCATCCTCCGCCACGCTATGGCGGCGCGACTACCTCTGCGCTACAGGCCCCACCACGACGCATCGTAGCGACGCCGATCACCTTGCCGCCAACCGTTTACGCCTGCAGGGCGTTGACGCCGACCGGCGCGGCCCGTGCGTCGACGTGCCGCGATTCCGTGACCGAGGACCGCCCTGCGGTGTCCGAGAGCTCGAGGACGGCGAGGGTGATTAGGATCCCGGTAGGCGACGGGGAAACCCGTCGGTGACGGCGCGGATCTCGGCGACGGCGTCGCGCCAGTGCATCGACTGGCGTTCGGTGCCGAAATGGAGGTGTTCGGCGCAGAACCAGTAGGCGTTCTCCGGGTGCCCGACCCAACCGACGGCTGCTCGTGCTTCGAGTCCTGCTCGCTCCTGGTCGTTGACGGCGAAGTTCACCACGGTGAATTGGGTAGCGCTGTCGGTTGATCCGCAGACGAGGCACAGCGGCGGCTTCATGAAAGCAAGTGTCGCAGCTTCGATCCGCATCACTGCACCAGGTTTCCCAGGGATAGGCGCTCTACTGGTGTAGGTCCGCACCAGCGTTGCCGCTGGCGGTTGCCCTGATCAGGGACGGCGTGATCGGTTTTCGCGGTCACGTCGCTGGGTCCTTCTCAAGATTGCGTCGCTTACCGCGTCTTCCGGCCCGGACAGCATCGATCGGCGACGAGCTTGTTGCATCGGAGCATGTAAAGCCGCTGCTGGACGCGGGATACCGGGAATGGTCGGGTCGGCGTAGGCAGCCACGGCAGCGCGGCGATCCGACGGCTGCCAGGAACGAAGCAACAGGTCGCGTGGATCTCAGGCTGCGCCAGCGCCGCCATTGGGCTCGCCCTATGGCGGCCGGCGGACGGCACATGGCTCGGCCGTTGCTGCTCTGGACGACATCACCACCGAGAGGGCCTCGTTCCGCATTCCGGGGTGGGTCTATTCGCCGGGCCATGCCCTCAGCGTGGTCCGATGGACGGGTTTGGCGGGATGTGGCCGTAGCCGCACGTGGGCGAGTTCGCCCTTGCGGATGGCGTTGATCAGGCGTTTTTCGGCTTGGTCGCGCCAGTGTGAGGCGAGTTGGCCGTGGATGCCGCAGCGGGCGGCGGCGATCTGGACGGTGACGCCTTCGAGTCGGGTTTCGGCGATGATGTTCGCGTCGTCGGCGTCGATCACTCCGATGGAGAGTGAGTGGTGGGTGTTCGGGTACGGGCGTGTTGGGTGCAGGTCGGGGCCTTGACCGCCCGACAGTCCGGCGCAGGCCACGAACGGCCGGAGTTCAAGCGAGTGGACAGCGGTCGACTATTGGTGCAGCTCAAGGCTCTGTTGGCTGTTGTTGGCCAAGTTCTTGGCCAACAACGGCAGCAAGCCGGGTTTCTGCTGTCTCGCCGGGTGCAGATGACCGACCCAGCGTTCGCCTCGGCGGACACCACCGCCTGCGCGAACGTCTTCATCATCGCCTGCAACACGTCCGGCGACGCGCCCGCGACCTGCTCGCACAGCAGGTCAACAGGGGTTCACATCTCAGATGTGGCCATCGCGCATCACTCTCCTTCACCGGACTTAGCCGTCTCGAAGGATCGCGCGGTGGCCGTCTCCTATCTACGCAACACGCCCATCACGGGCAAGTCGTACACCACTTCCCTGGACGTAACCCTTGTAGCGCGTCGCTGAACCGCCCGAGCTGGCTAGCTATGCACGCGGAACGCGTGAGAGCCTCGCCGCCCGTGAGGGGGCGGCGGATCGCCACGTTCTGGCCCTGAGCTGCATGGTGCCCGATCGCCGATGGAGCCGAATCACTTGCTGATCGGATCTTTCGCTGCTGGTAGTTCACATGCTACGAATACGTATGCACACTCGTCGCCAGCACAGAGGAGCAGCAGTGTCGAGCCGGGCCCAGCTTGGTGGTGCTGCCACCGCACCCGAAACGAACGGATCACCGGCCGCACTGCGTACGCCTGTGGAGGCGGGCGGCTCGGACGGCCGGCAGCTGCGGTTCACCGGGGTGACGAAGCGCTACCAGGACTTCGAGGCGGTGCGCGGGTTCGACCTCGACGTACGCGGAGGCGAGTTCCTCACCCTGCTGGGCCCCTCCGGCAGCGGTAAAACGACCGTTTTGTCGATGGTCGCCGGCTTCCAGTCACCGACGGCGGGGAGCATCCACCTGGGTGGGCAGCGCCTCGATCGGCTACCGCCGGAGCGGCGCGACATCGGCATGGTGTTCCAGAGCTACGCGCTCTTCCCGCACATGACGGTGCAGCGCAATGTCGCGTTCCCGCTGCGCATGCGCGGCATCCGCGGCGCGGAGTTGGCCCGCCGGGTATCCCACGCCATCGACCTGGTGCAGCTGGGCGCGCACTCGCACAAGTACCCCACTCAGCTCAGCGGCGGCCAGCAGCAGCGTGCGGCGCTGGCCCGCGCGATCGTGTTCGAGCCGCCGGTGCTGCTGATGGACGAACCGCTCGGTGCGCTGGACCGCAGGTTGCGCGAGGCGGTGCAGTTCGAGCTGGTCAACCTGCACCGCCAGATCGCTTCGACGATCATCTACGTCACCCATGACCAGGACGAGGCGCTCACCATGAGTGACCGCATCGTGATCATGAATGAGGGGCGGATCGAGCAGGTCGGCACCCCGCGCGAGATCTACGCGAGCCCGGCGAACGCCTTCGTCGCCACCTTCATGGGTGAGTCCGTCGAGTTCCGGGGCCGTGTCGAACGGATCGCCGACGGCATCTGCACGTTGCGGAGCGCCGACGGCGTCCACGTCCAGGGCCGCAACGGCCCGGGCTTGGCCGTGGGTGACGAGGCGGTCGTGGTGGTGCGGCCCGAGCGGATTACCCTGGCGCCGGCCGCGGACGGCACGGAGGCGGCCGGCGTGTCCGGGCAGATCACCGAGGTGCTGTACATGGGGCAACGGAGCCGCTACACGGTGCAGATCGACGGCGGCTCGGTGCTGCACCTGATCCGGGAGAACACCGTCGGGGTGGCCAGCTACGCGGCCGGCGACGACATCGTCCTGCGGTGGGCCGCCGACGAAGCGGTGGTGTTGCGGTGACCAGCGTCCCCGTCCGAGCCCCGGATCCACAGGCCGGCGCCACCCTGGCACCGCAGGAGAAGCCGGCGTCCTCCTCGCCGCCACCCGCCCGCAGATCGCCGATCGACCGGCTGGCCTGGCTGCTCGTGCCGGTGCTGGCCTTCTACGCCTTGACGCTCGCCTACCCTGTCGTCAGGTTAGCCGCCCAGAGCGTTCCCGACGGCGACCCGTTGCGCCACTATCGCACCCTGCTCACCGAGCCGCTCTACCTGGAAGCGCTCGGCCGCACCTTCATCTATGCCTCGGTGGCGATGCTCGGCGCGCTCATCATCGGCTATCCGCTGGCCTATCTGATGTCGCACGGACCTCGGCTGGCCCGGGCCGTGGTCACCACCCTCATCGTCATCCCGTTCTTCGTCGCGCTGCTGGTGCGGACCTTCGGGTGGATGACCATTTTCGCCCGCAACGGGCCCATCAACAAGCTGCTGCTGGGCCTCGGCGTGGTCGATGAGCCAGTGCAGCTGATGTACACCCAGCAGGCGGTGCTGCTCGGCATGATCGCCGTTCTGCTGCCGTACATGGTGCTGCCGCTCTACACCGTCATGCGCCGCATCGATCCGCGTCTGACGCAGGCGGCGAACGGGCTCGGTGCCGGTGGTCCGGCCGCCTTCGCCTTCGTCTTCCTGCCGCTGAGCATCCCCGGTGTGCTCGCCGGCTGCGTGCTGGTGTTCATGCTCGGCCTGGGCTTCTTCATCACTCCGGACCTGCTCGGCGGCTCAGGTGAACAGGTCTACCCGGTCCTGCTCAACCGGACCCTCACCACCGCCGTCGGCGAACCCGCGTTCGCCTCCGCCATGTCGATGGTGCTGCTGGTGGCCTCCTTCATCGTGTTGCTGGCCGTGTCGCGGGTGGTGCCCCTCAGCGCGATCTGGCGCCCGGAGAGCGCCGCCGTGTCCCGCCGCTCCGGCCGTGCCCTGGACGCGGGCTGGCGCCGCGTGAACCTGCTGATGCGCATCAGCCGGCTACCGTCGATCGTCTACCGCGCCCCCGGCCACGTGCTGGCCGGCGTCGGGTTGGCGCTGTGTCTGGTACCGATGCTCGCCGCCGTGCTGATGTCCTTCCAACGCTCGACCTTCGCCGAGTTCCCGTCGACCGATCTGACCACCGACTGGTATCGGGAGTTCCTGGCCGACCCGAGGTGGGTGGACGCCTTCCTCACCAGCATCCGGCTGGGTGTCGTGGTGGCGCTCGTCGTCACCACCCTCAGCACTCTCGCGGCGCTGGCGCTGGTTCGGGGGACCTTTCCCGGCAAGGATCTGATCATGGGGGTGATCGCCACCCCGCTGATCATCCCGAGTGTGGCACTCGCCTTCGGGCTCTATCTGGTGCTGTTCAATCTGCGGCTGGACGGGACCTTCGCCGGGCTGGTCATCGGGCACGCCATTCCTGCGGTGCCGCTGGTCACCCTGATCCTCGTGGCCAACCTGCGCGCCTTCGACTACCGCCTGGAGCAGGCCGCCCGCGGTCTTGGCGCGTCCCCGCTGCGGGCCTTCCTCACGGTCACCCTCCCGGTGCTGCGTCCGGGCTTCCTCGTCGCCGCCTTCTTCGGGTTCCTGACCAGTTTCGACGAGCTCGTCTTCACGATCAGTCTCGCCGGCACCGGGCTGCGGACCCTCCCGTTGCGGCTCTGGGAGGACCTGCATGTGCGCTTCTCGCCGATCCTCGCCGTCGTCTCCGTCGCCGAGATGCTCGTGGTGATCACCGTGCTCGGCGTGGTCGCGCTGATGATGCGCCTGCGCCAGCGTCGTACCGGTATGAAGGGATCGATCCTGTGAACCGTGACTACCTGAGCATCGACCCCCGCAGCGGCGAACCGATCGCCGGCACCCCGACCCTGACCCCCGACGAGACCTCCCGCACCATCGACGGGGCCGCCCGCGCTCAGCGGCACTGGCGTGAGCGTCCCACGGCGCAGCGCGTCGAGGCGCTACGTGCCCTCTCCGACGCCCTCGGCGACGCCCGGGACGAACTGGCGGGTCTGCTCGTACGCGAGATCGGCAAACCGATCGCGCAGTCGGCGGCCGAGGTCGACAAGTGCCGGGCACTGTGCGACGGGTTCGCCGACCAGGCCGAGACCCTGCTCGCCGACCGGCGCCCCCTGGCCGGGGACCTGCCGGCGCGCATCCGGCTGCGTCCCACCGGAGTCATCCTCGGCGTCATGCCGTGGAACTTCCCGTACTGGCAGACGCTGCGCTTCGCGGTGCCGAACCTGTTGCTCGGCAACGCCTGTCTGATCAAACCCGCGCCGAACGCCGCGCTGTCCACACTCGCCCTCGGCGACGTCGTCGCGCGGGCCGGGCTGCCGGCCGGGACGCTGTCGCCGCTGCTCGTCGCCGAGTCGGCCGTGGCCGACGTGATCGCGCATCCGGCCGTCGCCGGCGTCTCGGTCACCGGCAGCGTCACCGCGGGTGCGGCAGTCGCGGCCGTGGCGGGTGCGGCGGTCAAGAAGGTCGTGCTTGAACTCGGCGGGTCCGACCCGTTCATCGTGCTGGCCGACGCGGACGTCGACGCCGCCGCGTCCGCTGCCGCCCGGTCCCGGCTGGGCAACGGCGGGCAGAGTTGTGTGGCGGCCAAGCGGTTCATCGTCGAGCGGCCGGTCGCCGAGGCATTCCTCGCCGCGTTGACCGAACAGTTCGCCGCACAGCGGGTCGGCGACCCCGCGGATCCCCGTACCACCGTCGGCCCGCTGGCCCGCGCCGACCTGCGCGACCTGCTGCACAGCCAGGTCCGGGAGTCCGTCCGCGCTGGGGCCCGGGTGCTCACCGGCGGCGAACCGGTCGCCGGGCCCGGCTTCTACTATCCGCCCACCATCCTCACCGACGTTCCCGTCGACGCACCCGTGTGGCGGGACGAGACCTTCGGGCCGGTGGCGCCGGTGTTGGTCGCCGACAGCGAGCAGGAACTGCTCCGGCTCGCCGACAGCGACGAGTACGGACTGGGGGCGAGCGTGTGGACGGCGTCGCCGGAACGCGCCGACCGTCTCGCCGGAGCTCTTGACGCCGGCATGGTCTTCGTCAACGAGATCGTGCAGAGCGACTGGCGGTTGCCCTTCGGCGGCGTCCGTCGTTCCGGTATCGGCCGTGAACTCGCCGCCGACGGGATCAGCGAGTTCGCCAACATCCAGACCCACTGGCACGGCCGCCCGTCCGGCCTGCCGTCGCCCACACCGCAGCAGTAGTCACGCATCAGAAGTCACGTCGCTACCAGACGAACCGGGCGGGCCAGTCACCTGGACTAACGCGCCCTAGCGATGAAGTGGAGCCGATCGAGATGACCCTACCTTTCGGACGATATTCACACCCCCGTCGGTCCGGCCGGACCGTACGCCAGTTGGCCGCCGCGGTGGCGGCGGTGACCGTACTGGCCGCGTGCGGCGGTGGCAACAGCGCGGACGGACCCGCCGCCGGTGACTTCGACGATCGCCCGTGGAACACCGGCGACCTGAGCGGGAAGATCACCAACGTCGGTTTCGGTGGCACCTTCTCCGACGCCGAGTTCACCCACGTCTGGAAACCCTTCACCGGGATCACCGGCGTCGAGGTGGTCGAGGTGCCGTGGTCGACCGACATCTACAACCGGATCGAGAGCCAGGTCGCCGCCGGTCGGGTCGACATCGACCAGTTCAGTGTGACCGCCGGCAACTACGAGCAGTTCGCGGAGTGCTGTCTGGAGGACATCGACTACTCGCTGTTCCCGAAGTCGGTGCTCGACTCGATGGACGACAAGTACAAGTTGCCCAAGGCGGTCGGGTACGCTGAGGCGTCGATCGTCCTGGCCTACAACCTCGACGCGTACCCGAATGCCGAGTCGCAGCCCAAGTCGTGGGCCGACTTCTGGGATGTCGGGCGGTTCCCCGGCAAGCGCTCGCTGCAGAACTTCGAGCCGGTCAAGGTGATCGAAGCAGCGCTGCTGGCCGACGGGGTCGAACCGGAGCAGATGTACCCGCTCGACTTCGACCGGGCGTTCCGCAAGCTGGAGCAGATCAAGCCGCACATCGTGAAGTGGTGGGGTTCCGGCACCGAGGCGCAGCAACTGCTCGCCACCGGTGAGGCCACCATGGTCGCCATGTCCAACGCTCGTATCGAGGATCTCATCGATCAGGGCGCCAAGGTCGCGTACACCCTGAACCAGGCCCTGGCCCACGTGGACTTCCTCGCCGTGCCGAAGGGCGCGCCGAACGCGAAGGCGTCGATGGCCAGCATCGCCTTCCGGTTCGAGCCGAGCATCGGCGCCCGGATCGGTGAGGCCTGGCGGCAGCCGATCCCCTCGACCGCCATCTACGACGCGGCCGACAAGAAGCTCGCCGACCGCTGGACGACATCCACCAACGACGTCCCCGAGCTGGGTGGCGTACCCAACGACATCACCTTCCGGATCGATTCCTTCTTCTGGTACAAGCCGTACGCGGGCACCGACCGCAGCAACTACGACGTGGTCAACGAACGGTTCCAGAGCTTCATCGCCGGCTGACCGTGGTCGGGGCGGTCGCAGGATGCGACCGCCCCGACGGACCACCCCTGCCACCACGCCATCCCACGCCGCGCCCCTCATCCCCACCTCCTCCGGTCGCTGCCCGTCGGAGCCGGCGCGCTCGCCCGCGCCTTTCGGCAGGTGCGCCGGTGCCGGTGTGGGCCACTTTGTCCGGAAGTGGGGTCAGCGCGGCGTCCGGGTCGACAAGGAGCTTGCCCGTGACCACGACATCGTCCAGCCGGATCTCACCGCCCGCCGCAGCCGACCGGCCGCCGGCCGCCTCCCGACTGTGGCATCCGTTCTCCAGCCTGGGTGGCACCCGCGCCAGCGAACTGACCCTTGTGGAGGGGAAGGGCGCGCAGGTGCGCGACAAGGACGGAAACTGGTACCTCGATGCCACCGCGGCGCTCTGGTACGCCAACGTCGGCCATGGTCAGGCCCCGATCGCCGACGCCATCGCCGAACAGGCCCGACGTCTCGCGGCCTACTCCACCTTCGGCGACATGTCCAATCCGGCGGCGGCGGCACTTGCCGAGCAACTCGCCGATCTCGCTCCGTCGGCGGACCCGATGGTCTTCTTCACCTCCGGTGGATCGGACGCGGTCGACACCGCCGTGAAAATGGTCCGGCGCTTCTGGACGCTGCGCGGCGAGATCGACCGGAGCGTCATCGTCTCCCGCAGCCTGTCCTACCACGGCATGCACGGGCACGGCACGTCCCTGGCCGGGATCGCCGCGAACAACGCCGGCTACGGCACGGCGCCCGACCCGGAGTTCGTGCGGGTGCCGCACGACGACGCCGGGGCACTGCGGCGCGTCATCGACGAACTGGGTTCGTCGCGGGTGGCGGCCTTCTTCGTGGAACCGATCATCGGCGCCGGTGGTGTGTACCCGCCACCACCCGGCTATCTGACCGAGGTGGCGCAGATCTGCCGGAGCGCCGGTGTGCTGCTGGTCGCCGACGAGGTCGTCACCGGCTTCGGTCGTACCGGCGACTGGTTCGCCTCGGCCAGCTACGGCATCGAACCGGACCTGTTGCTCTTCGCCAAGGGCGTCACCTCCGGCTACGTGCCGCTGGGCGGGGTGATCGCCGACCGTGGATTCTGGGAGGTGTTCGCCGACGCCACGGCGGGGGTCTTCCGCCACGGTTACACCTATTCGGGCCACGCGGTCGCCTGCGCGGCCGCGCTCGCCAACCTGCGGTTGCTGGTCGAGCAGGACCTTCTGGCCCGGGCGGCCGTGCTGGCTGAGGAGCTCGCCGTGCGACTGCCCCGCCTGGCCGAGCTGCCCGGGGTGCGTGAGGTTCGCTGCGCGGGACTGCTCGGCGCGATCGCCCTGGACACCGTCCGGGATCCCGCCCTGCCCGAACGCGTGGTAAGGCAGGCCCGCGCCGCAGGCGTGCTGACCCGGGTGATCAATGGCGACAGCGTGCAGCTGTCACCAGCCTTTGTGCTCACCGACGAGCAGCTCGGTCAGCTCGTCGACCGGCTCGCCGAGGCGATCACGGCGGCGGATTCGGTGCGGACCGGCTGACCGCCGACCGGACCGGTGCACCGCGCCGGGTCCGGTCGGCGGTCAGTGCTCACGCGCGGGCGGACGCAGAGCTCAACCGCGTCCGCCCGCGCGTGCCCCGCAGGTGTCGCGGATGACCAACTCGGCCGGGAGTACCTCGTCGACCGCCGGGCCCTGCCGGTCGTCGCCGATGCGGCGCATCAGCAGGTCGAAGGCGCGACGCCCCATCTCGGGCGCCGGTTGGCGCACAGTGGTCAGCCCGATTCCCTTCAACGCCGCCACCGGCACGTCGTCGAAGCCGACCACGGCGATGTCCTGCGGCACCCGGATCCGGCGGTCGTGCAGGGCGTCGATGCAGCCGAGCGCGATGACGTCGTCGGCGCAGACGATGGCCGAGGGCGGCTGGGCGGTGGTGACCAGCCGATGCGCCGTGATCCCTCCGCTGAGGTGGGTGAAGTCGCCGTGTACGACCAGATCGGGGTCGATGTCCAGGCCGGCCTCGATCATCGCCTGCTGGTATCCGTCGAATCTGAGTTGATTGGTCGAGGTGTCCGCCCGCCCGCCGGCGAAGGCGATCCGGCGGTGGCCGAGCCGGATCAGATGCTCCGTGGCGATCGCGCCGCCGCGCTGGTTGTCGATGTGGACGCTGTCGAGCGTACCGCCCGGCAGGGTCCGGTTGACCAGTACGACCGGTGTTCCCGCGCGGATCACCCGCTGCAGGTCGTCGGCGCCGCTCTGCAGCGCCGAGGTGAGGATCGCCCCATCGACCTGGTGCTCCACCAGCAGCTTGAGGTAGTCCATCTGTCGGCGCGGGCTCTCCTGGGTGTTGCCGAGCACGACGTTGTAGTCGTGCTCGGCGGCGGTGGCCACGATCGCCTCGATAAGCTGGGGATAGAACGGGTTGGTGATGTTGGAGACCACCAGGCCAATGAGCTGGCTACGGCCGGTTATCAGGGTCCGGGCCGCGGCGTTGGGCGTGTAACGCAGCTGTTCCATTGCGGCGAGAACCCGGTTGCGGGTGACCGCGGTGATCCGGGGATGGTTGTTCAGCACCCGGGAGACCGTCGACTGCGACACGCCCGCCAGCCTGGCGATGTCGTGGCTGCTCACCTTCCGGCGTTGTCCGGGTGGCGGGGCCGCGACATCGGGTCCACTAGTCATCTCGTCATCCATCGCATCAGTGGTCCGTGCGCTTGTATTGGCCGGTCAGGCCCGCGATGTCGCGGTGGGGTGGTCTTGACGACGGCCAACGCATCATAGCACCATGCATACGTATTCCGAGCCGCCTGGGCATGGCGGATTCAACCATGACCGTCGACCCCTGCGGCAGGAGTGGCGATGACCGTTCGAACAACCCTCGGCACCGCCGTGGTGCGTGCCCTGGCCGCCGGGGGAGTGGACCGTATCTTCGGCATCCCCGGCTCCCACACCCTCGGTCTCTACCGGGCGCTCGACACCGCTCGTGTCGAGCACGTCACCGCTCGACACGAGCAGGGGGCCGGGTTCATGGCCGACGGCGCAACCCGCGCGAGCGGACGGGTCGCGGTCTGCTCGGTCATCTGCGGTCCCGGGGTAGCCAATGTGGCCACCGCGATCGGGCAGGCGCACTCGGACGCGGTGCCGATGCTCGTGCTCGCCGGTGACCTGTCCCGGACGGAACGGGGCGGCCGCGGCGGACATGCCCACGAACTGCGTGACCAGGACGCCCTGCTCCGCGCCGTCACCGACCGGGTGACCCGGGCCAGCGAACCCGAGGACGTCCTGCAAGCGGTCCACGACGCGTTGACCCCACGCCGGTGGGGACGTCCCGGCCCGGCCGTGGTCCAGGTCCCGCAGGACCTCTGGGACGCCCCCGTCGACCCGCCCGGCCCCGGCGCGAGCGTCGCCCCGGCGCGCCGGCCGCTGCCGGCCGATCCCGGTGCCGTCGACGAGGCCGTGGCGATGCTCGCCGCCGCCCACCGGCCGGTGATCGTCGCCGGCGGGGGAGCCGCAGGTGCGGCCGAGGACCTGCGCGCCCTCGCCGAACGACTCGATGCCCCGGTGCTCACCACCCTCAACGGCAAGGGCACGATCGACGCCCGGCACCGGCTGCACGCCGGAATCGTCACCCAGCAGTACGGTGTTTCGCACGGTGCCGCGCAGGCCCTGCTCACCGGCGCGGACGTGGTGCTGGCGGTCGCCACCGAGCTCGGCCCGACCGACTTCTGGGCATCCCGTCCGCGGCTGACCGGTCGGCTGATCCACGTCGACGTGGACCCGGTGGCCATCGGTCGGCACCTGCCCGCCGACATCGCGGTCGCCGCGGATGTCGCCACCGTCCTCGCCGAGATGGCCGAACGGCTGCCGACGGCACACCGATCCGGCGTCGAGCGTGCCGCCGCCTGCCGCCAGCGGATCCTGGACGAGGCGGCGCCGCTCGCTGCGCCGTACGCCCCGTGGATCGCGGCGCTGCGCCGGAGCATGCCTGACGACGCCTGTCTCGCCGTCGACTCGACCAGCGCCAACTACTACGGGGCGACACCGCTGTTCCCGGTGCACCGCCCCCGTGGCTGGCTCAACCCGTCCGGGCTGGGCACCCTCGGCTACGCCGTGCCGGCGGCCATCGGTGCGGCGGTGGCCACCCCGGGACGGCCCACCGTGGCGCTGGTCGGCGACGGCGGGCTCATGTTCACCCTGACCGAGTTGCTGGTCGCCGCGGAACGGGACATCCCACTGGTCACCGTCGTCTGGCGCAACGGCGGCTTCGGCGAGATCGCCCGGTTGCTGGAGGAGCAGGGCGCCGGACCGGTCGGCTGTCAGCAGCGGGCGCCCGACTATCCGGCACTGGCCGCCGCTTTCGGTTGTCGGTACGCCGAGCCGCAGAGCCCGGCCGAGTTCGCCGCCGCCGTGGCCGGTGGACTCGATGCCAGCGGCCCGACCCTGGTGGTGGTGCCGTGACCGGCCTGCTCGCCCAAGCCACCGGGGCCTGGATCGACGGTTCCTGGCACCGCGGTGATGTCGTCGAGCCCGTCATCGACCCGGCACGCGGTCGGCTGCTGCGCCACCTGGCCGGGCCGGGACCGGCGGGCGTCGACCTCGCCGTCGAGGTCGCCCGCCAGCGGCACACTGGTGGCACCTGGCGTCGCGCCTCCCCCGCCGCCCGCGCCGCCGTACTGACCCGCCTCGCTGATCTGATCGAGGAGCATGGAACGGAACTGGCCCGCACCGAGACCGCGGAGACCGGTTCACCGTTGCGGCTGCGCCACGCGGTTGACGTTGCCGGCAGCGCCGCCGCCCTGCGCTGGTTCGCCAGCACCGCCCGCCACCTCGACGGCGTCGCCACCGCCGAGTACGTCCCCGGGCACACCAGCATGCTGCGCCGCGAACCGCTGGGTGTCGTGGCCGGCCTCGCGCCCTGGAACCATCCGCTGCTGATGGCGGCCTGGAAGGTCGGGCCCGCCCTGGCCGCCGGGAACTCCATCGTGCTCAAACCAGCACCGCAGACCCCGCTGACCGCGCTCGCCCTCGGGCCGCTGGCCGCCCGGGCCGGCCTGCCCGACGGGGTGCTCAACGTGGTGACCGGCGGGACCGAGGTGGGGCAGGCACTCGCGTCCCACCCCGACATCGACCTGGTCTCGGTCACCGGCGGCACGGCCACCGGGCGGCGGGTCCAGGCAGCGGCCGCGCAGCACGTCGCCCGTACCCATCTGGAACTGGGCGGCAACAGCCCGCTCGTGGTCTTCGCCGACGCCGACCTGGACCGCGCGCTGGAGGCCGCGGTCACGCTCGGATTCTTCAACGCCGGACAGGACTGCACCGCCGCCGCCCGGTTCCTGGTGCAGCGCTCGCGCTACGAGCAGTTCGCCGAGATGCTGGCCCGGCGGACCGCCCAGTTGACCGTCGGTGATCCGCTGCGCGAGGTCGACCTCGGGTCGCTCATCGACCGCGCCAACCGGGATCGGGTCGCGGCCCTGGTCGCGGAGGCCGTGGCGGCGGGCCACACGCCGCTGACCGGCGGCGGGGTCGTGCATCCGGACGGGCTGTCCGAGGGCGCGTTCTACGCGCCCACCGTCTTCGCCGGTGTCCCCGACGACGCGCCGATCGTCGCCGAGGAGATCTTCGGTCCGGTGGTCACCGTGCAACCCTTCGACGAGGAGGAGGAGGCGCTGCACAGGGCCAACAATTCACCGTACGGGCTGGCTGCCGCCGTCTACACGCGCGACGTCGGCCGGGCGATGCGGTTCGCCCGTGACCTCGACGCGGGGCAGGTCTGCATCAATTCCTTCGGCGTCGGTGCAGAAGAGATGCCGCACGGCGGGGTGAAGCAGTCCGGTCACGGCAGTGACCTGTCGCGGTACGGCTTCGAGGAGTACACCCGGCTCAAGCACGTCATCGTCCATCTCGGCGAGCCCGGGACGGCGGCGATGCCCGAGCGGCCACGGGAAGGCGGCACGGATGGCTGACCCGAGCGACGGCGGGCTCACCGCCCTGCGCGCCGCGATCCCGCTGCTGGCCACCAGGGCGTACCTGTTCAGCGGCGGGATAGCGCCGCTCGCCGAACCGGTTCGCGCTGAGCTGACCTCGTGGGTGGACCAGTGGGCGAGCGACCCGCTGGTCCACCGGGGCGACTACTTCAGCGGCTGGGACCGGTTGCGCGACGCATTCGCCCAGCTGGTGGGGGCGGCACCGGAGGAGGTCGCCATCACCGAGAACACCTCCCGGGCGACGAACCTGGCGTTGCGGCTGCTGGGCCTGCCGGCCGGATCCACGGTGCTGGTGGACGACACCACCTATCCGACGATGGCCTGGGCCGCGCTCCGGCACGGCCTGCGGGTCCGCCAGGTGCACCGCGCACCGGGCCAGCGGGCGGTCGACGCCTTCGCCGCTCACGCGGACCCGACCGTCAGCTGCCTGGCCGTCTGCCACGTGGCGGCGCTCGACGGGTACCGCCATGACCTCGCCGAGCTGGCCGGCCTGGCCGCCGAGCGGGGGATGCGGCTCTTCGTCGACGCCGCCCAGTCCACCGGCGTGATACCGGTGGACATGACCCGGGACGGCGTCGACGCCCTGGTGAGTACCGCGATGAAGTGGCTGCTCGGCCCGCCGGGCGTTGGCTTCCTCGCCGTCCGTGGGCAGGCCGCCAGCGGCGGGCCGCTGGACATCGGCTACGTCAGCGCCCGGATCGGGGACTCCTACCAGCTCACCGAGCTGCCCCAGGTGCCCGCCGGGGCGGCGGGCACCGAGGTGGGACTGGTCGCGTTGCCGCTGCTGTCAGCGGCTGCCGCCGGGATCCGGCTGGTCCGCGCCGCCGGCGTCGAGACGATCGCCGCGCGGGTGGCGCAGCTGGTGCAGCGGGTCGTCGACGGGCTGGCCGCTCGCGGCATCGCGGTCGTCACCCCGACGGACCCGCAGCGGCGCGCCGGCGTCGTCTCCTTCGCCGCTGACAGGGCCCCGGATCTGGCGGCCCACCTGCGCGAGTGTGGCGTGGACGTGTGGGGATACCCGTCCGGTCGGGTGCGGGTGGACCCGCACGGGTTCAACGACGACGACGACATCGACCGGTTACTGGAGGGCATCGACGTATGGCACAGGCAGCGCAGCCGGTGACCGTCGCCGGACGGGTCGCGCTGGTCACCGGCGCCGGTAGCGGCCTCGGCCGGGCGATCGCGGTGCGGCTCGGTGCCGCCGGCGTCCGGGTCGCGGTGCACTACGGCAGTTCGGCGCAGGGCGCGGCACAGACCGTGGCGGCGGTACGCGCGGCCGGTGGCGAGGCGATCGCCATCGCCGCCGACCTGACCGACCCGGCTGCCGCGCCACGGCTGGTCGAGGAGGTGACGGCGGCCCTCGGCCGCGTCGAAATCCTGGTCAACAATGCGGCCACCACCCGCTTCATCCCCTTCGAGGACCTGGACAGCGCCGATGACGAGGTCTGGACGGCGCTGCTACGGGTGAACCTGCTCGCCCCGGTCTCGCTGGCCCGGGCGACGTTTCCGGCGATGGCCCACGCCGGGTGGGGACGGGTGCTCAACGTGGCGTCGACGTCGGCGTTCGAACCGGCCGGCAGCAGCTTGCCGTACGCCGTGTCGAAGGCGGCGCTGGTCTCCTTCACCCGGGGACTGGCCGCCGTCGCCCCAGCCGGTGTCGCGGTCAGCGCCGTCGCCCCGGGCTGGATGGACACCCCGTGGACGGCCCGGCACACCGGCGGGACCGACGCTGCCGTGCCGGCCGAGGTCGACGTTGACGAGGTGGCGCGGGCGGCGGTGGAGCTGATCGGAGGCACCGCCGGCAACGGCACCGTGGTGGTGCTCGACGGCGGAGCCCGGTGGCGCCGCCTCCAGCAGGGCGGGTGACGGCGGCCGGCGGTGGGCGCCGGGATCAGCCCACCGCCGCCACGGTGAGCACCTCACGGGGGTTGCCCACCATCAGTTGGTGCAGCTGCGCGTCGGTGACTCCGCGTTCGCGCAGCGCGGGCAGCACGGTGCCGAGGACGTAGCGGTAGCCGTTGCCGCCGAACAGGGCGAACATGTCCCGCTTGCAGACGTCCTGGGAGAGCACGATGCGGTGGTGGCCTTCGCCGATCAGGGTGGCGATGGCGTCCAGCACCCGCTCCGTGTACGCCGGCGGGAACGCGCCCAGGTTGTCGAAGGACAGCCAGGCGCCCCGGCCCAGGGCGGTGCGGTAGAAGCCCAGGGACGGGTGGCTGTCGGCGTGGCCGATCACCACCCGGTCGGCCGCCACGCCCTCCTCCTGGAACAGGTCGAGCGCCCGCAGGCCGACGTCGCTGCCGACCGAGTGGGTGGTGATCGCCAGCCCGGTACGCAGGCTGGCCCGCGCCGCTGCCCGGTGGCAGCGTTCCTCCTGGGCCGAGATCCACGACTTGTCCGCGCCGATCTCGCCGATGATGCCGGGGCGTACGCCGGTGTCGTCGGCTCCGTCACGGATTTCGGTGACCAGGCGGTCGGCCAACTGGTCGACGCTGCGGCGGTCGATCTCCTCGGCGGCGGGGTAGTAGGGCTGCCGGTACCAGCCGCAGCCCATGACGATGTGCAGGCCGGTGCGCCGGGCCAGCGCGGCCAGGCGGGCCGGTTCCCGGCCGATGCCGGGCACGGTCAGCTCGACCAGTGCCTGCCCGCCCTGCTCGACGTAGCCGGCCAACTCCTCCACGAGCAGGTCGTCGTCGTCGGGCAGGCCGGCGAGGTCGTAGCGGCCGGCGATCTCCCACAGCCGGATGTAGAGGTGCTCGTGCATCAGGGTGGTGCCCAGTTCGGCGGGGTCGATGTCCCCCAGCACGGTGATGATCCGTCCCGCGCTCATCCGACCGGCACCTCCCGCAGCGCCGCCGCCGGCACCCGCAACGCGTCGTGGATGGCCGCGACCGCCTCGTCGATCTCGGCGTCGTCGATGACGGTGGGCAGCGCGAAGACCCCCCAGCCGCAGACCCCACGGTTGAGCAGGGCCAGTCGCATCGCGGCGTTCACCTCGGCCCACGCGGTCGGGGTCCGGTCGGTGGTGGCGACGCTGACCAGGGAGCCGACCTGGCGTACCGCCAGCGGCAGGTCCAGGTCGGTGAAGGCGTCGCGCAGCCCGTCGCCGAACAGCTTACCGACGCGCTCCAGCCGCTGGTACGCCTCGGCGTCGAGCAGCTCCAGGGTGGCCAGCCCGGCAGCGGCGGTCACCGGGTTGCCGTTGAAGGTGCCGGCGTGGGCCAGCCGAGGGCCGCCGGCCGGGTCGGTCACCGCCATCACGTCGGCCCGCCCGCCGTACGCGCCGACCGGCATACCGCCCCCGACCACCTTGCCGTACGCGGTCAGGTCGGGGGTGACGCCGTAGCGTTGCTGGGCGCCGCCGGGTGCCACCCGGAAGGCGATGACCTCGTCGAAGAGCAGCAGCACGTCGTGTGCGGCGGTCGCCGTCCGGATGGCTTCGAGGAAGCCGGGCGTCGGGGGGATCCAGGTGCCGATCGACGCCATCGGGGTGACGATAACGGCGGCGAGCCGGTCGGCGTACTGCTCGATCAGGGAGACCACGCCGTCGGTGTCGTTGAACGACCCGACGATCACGTTGTCGGCGAGGTTGGCCGGTACGCCGGCGGTGTAGGGCACGCCGCGTGCCGAGCCGGGCGCCGCCGCGTTGATCTCCATGCCGTCGAAGGTGCCGTGGTACGAGCCATCCATCTTCAACACGAGGTCGCGACCGGTGAAGGCGCGGGCGGTCTTGACCATCATCATGGTCGCCTCGGTGCCGGAGTTGGTGAACCGCAGCCGCTGCAGCGACGGCACCCGGGCGCAGAGCTGCTCGGCGAGCGCGACCTGTACCGCGTTGGGAGCGAGGACGGCGGTGGCGCGTCCGGCCTGCTCCCGGATGGCCTCGGTGATCCTCGGATGCACGTGCCCGTGGATCAACGAGGTGGCGTTGTAGATCAGGTCGAGCAGGCGGTTGCCGTCGGCGTCGTACAGCCGGGTGCCGCTGGCCTTCTCGACGTATGAGGGATACGGATGCATAGCCAGCGAGTAGCGTGTGTCGCCGCCGGGCATGACTCGGCAGGCGCGCTGGAAGAGCGCCGCCGATGCCGGGGTACGCTCTTCGAATGTGGACCTTTCGGTGGTGATCCAGTGCGCGATCGGACTCCCGGCGTCCATCCGTTGACAGCCTCCCGCCTCATCCCTACTGTGCATTCGTAGTCACAGTATCTGCCGTCACAGTAGGGCCTGGACGACCATCGGACAAGAGCCCGGACCGACGAGGGGAAGCCGATCAGCGTGAGCGCCGCGTCCCACACCCCTACCCGTGTCCCACGCCGCCTGGCCGACCTCGACACCCCGGTGACGCTGGTGGAGGTGCCCCGGCTCGCTGCCAACCTCCGCCGGGGTGCCGACGTCGCCGACCGGGACAGGCTGGCGCTGCGCCCCCATGCCAAGACCCACAAGACCGTGGAGATCGCTCGCCGTCAGCTCTCCACCGGCGCCGCCGGGCTGACCGTGTCCAAACTCGACGAACTCGACGCGCTGCGCCCCGCCGGCGCCACCAGCTACCTGCTGGCGTACCCGCTGGTCAGCACCGTGAAAACCGCGCGCCTGGTGGAGCTGGTGGCGGGCACGACGGCGCGGATCCTCGCCGCGCTGGACGGCCCGGCCGGAGCTGACGCACTCAGCGCGGCCGCCACCCGCGCCGGCATCACCCTTGACGTGCTCATCGAAATCGACAGCGGGCTCGGCCGCTGCGGCGTCGCCCCGAACGTCGCCGCCGACCTGGCGCAGATGGCCGCCAGCCGGCCCGGTCTGCGAATCGCCGGTGTCTTCACCCACGCCGGCCACGCCTACGGCGCCCGCGACACCGCCGAGCTGGCCCGCGCCGCCCAGCAGGAGGTCGACGCGGTACGACATGCCGCCCGGGACATCCGCGCCGCCGGCACCACCTGCGAGGTGGTCAGCATCGGCTCGACCCCGACGTTCTTGACCCGCGCCGATCGTCGCGGGGTCACCGAGACCCGACCCGGCAACTATGCCCTCCTCGACCGCACCCAGGTCGCCCTGGGCGTGGCCACCCTCGACCAGTGCGCGCTCTCCGTGCTCTGCACCGTGGTCAGCACCGGCCCGGGCCGTGCCGTGGTCGACGCCGGCTCCAAGGTCTTCGGCCTCGACCGCGGCGCGCACGGCGTCAGCCTCATCGACGGCTACGGCGAGGACCCGGAGCGGGGCGCGACGCTGACCTGGCTCTCCGAGGAACACGGTGTCGTCAGCGACCCGTCCGGGCGCTTCGCCCCCGGCGACCGCCTGCGCTTCGTGCCCAACCACGCCTGCGTCGCCGCCAACCTCACCCGCCAGCTGTACTTCGTCGACGGCGACGCCGTGCTGGACACCGTCGCTGTCGCCGCTGCCGGGGGTGGCCGGTGACCAGCCGCCGGCCGAGCACCGGACGGGCCGTGCTGCTGCGCGGGGGTACCGTCGTCGACGGCACCGGCCGCCGGCCGGTCGTCGCCGACGTGCAGGTCACCGCCGGCCGCATCAGCGCGGTAGGGACGGTCGGGCGGGCCCGGGACGTCGTGGAGGTCGACTGCCGTGGCCTGCACGTGCTGCCCGGCGCGATCGACGCGCACTCACACGCCGACTTCACCCTGCCCACCGCGCCGCACGCCACCGGGCTGCTGCGGCAGGCGGTCACCACCGTCGTCACCGGCAACTGCGGGTTCTCGCCGTTCCCGGTGCGTCGTGCGGGCGGGCCGCCCGCCAGCGGCGGTTTCCTCAACCCGCGCCTGCGCCGTGGTTGGTCCGACCTCGCCGACTATCGCGCTGCCCTCACCGCCACCGGAGTCCAGGTCAACGTCGCGCCGATGGTCGGGCACAGTTCGGTCAGGGCCGCCACGGCACGTCCCGACGGCGACGCCCCGGCACACGGCGACCGGATCCGGCGGGCCATCGCCCACGCCCTGGCCCAGGGCGCCGCCGGGGTCAGCCTCGGCCTCGCCTACCCGGACGGCCGCGATGCCGACCGGAACGAACTGGTCGACGTGGCGACCCTGACCGCCGCGGCCGACGCCGTCCTCGCCGTGCACCTGCGCGACGAACGCGCCGGCTGCGTCACCGCGGTCGAGGAGATCCTCGACCTGGCCGCACGCACCGGCGTCGCCACCCAGATCTCCCACCTCAAGGCGATGGGGCGGGCGAACTGGGGCTCCACCCGCACGACCCTGGCCCGCATCGACCAGGCCCGCACCGCCGGGCTCGACGTCACCGTCGACATGTACCCGTACACGATGGGCGCGACGACGTTGACCGCCGCGCTGCCCGGCTGGGCCGACACCGGCGGGGCCGAGGCGATCCGCCGACTGGTCACCGACCCGGCTGGCCGGTCCCGGCTGCTGACCGAACTCTCCGCCGGCGCCGGCTACGTCGGCCTCGACGAGGTCGTGGTCTCCCACGCCTCGCCCCGCTGGCAGCCGGTGATCGGCCGGCCCCTACCGCTGGCCGCCGCCGACCTCGCCACCACCCCGGCGGCGCTGCTGCTCGACATCCTCGCCGACGACGCGGCCGAGGCCACCATGCTCGTCGACGCGATGAGCGCCGCCGATGTCGAGCGGGTCCTCGCCCACCCCGCGGCGATGATCGGCTCCGACGGTTGGGTCATCGACCCCGTTCCCGGCGCCCACCCCCGCAACTTCGCCACCTTCGTGCGGACCCTGCGCGCCGCCGGGGACCAGCCGGAGCAGCTCGCCGACGCGGTACGCCGGCAGAGCGCCGCCGTCGCCGACCGGTTCCGGCTGACCGGGCGGGGCCGCATCGCTCCCGGGAACTGGGCCGACCTGGCCGTCGTCGACCTCGCCGCGCTGCACGACGGCGGTGACGACGCCACCGTCGCCCCCACCGGAGTCTGCCAGGTCTTCGTCAACGGGGTCGCCAGCCACGGGGAACTGCTCGCCAGCGCATCACCACCGGCCGGGCGTGTGCTGCGCCGGGATGCTGACCGTAGGAGGCCAACATGACCATCACCCCACTGCTCAGCCCGGCCACCGGGGAACGCATCGGCGCCTGGTCGGAAGCCGGCGCCGCCGGCGTGGACGACGCGGTGCGCGCCGCCACGGCCGCTCTGCCCCGGCTGGCCGCGTTGTCCCGGTGGCAGCGGTGCGACCTGCTGCAGGCCACCGCCGCGGCGCTGGCCGTCCGGCGAGAGCAGGTCGTCGACAGCCTGCTGGTGGAGCACGGCAAGGTCCGCCGGGAGGCCGAGGCCGAGGTGGAGACCGCGATCCACGCGCTGCGGATGACCGCCGAGTACGCGCGCCGCCTCGACGGCAGCATGCCCGCCATCTCCGACCCGGCCAAACGAGTCTTCGTCGACCGGATCCCGCTGGGCGTCATCGGTGTGATCACACCCTGGAACTTCCCGGTCAACATTCCGCTGGAGTACCTCGCCCCGGCACTGGCGATGGGCAACACGGTGGTGTGGAAGGGCGCCGAGAGCACCCCGGGCAGCAGCGCCCACGTCGCCGCCGCGATCGCCGAGGCCGGCTGGCCCGACGGTGCTGTCACCCTCGTCGAAGGCGGCCCGGCGACCGGCGCGGCGCTTGCCGCCCACCGGGGGCTCGCCGCCGTCGGGTTCACCGGCAGCAGCCCGGTGGGGCACCAGATCGCCGCCGTCGGCGGGATGCGCAAGCTGCTGCTGGAACTTGGCGGCAACGGGCCCACCGTGGTCTTCGACGACGCCGACCCGCAGCAGGTCGCCGAGGCCGTCGTCACCGCCGCCACCTTCTGCTCGGGGCAGAGCTGCGCCGCCACCGAGCGGGTCCTGGTGCAGGAGAGCCACTATCGGCAGGTTCTCGACGCGATCGCGGCGGTGGCGGCCGACCGCCGGGTTGGTGCCCCGCAGGACCCCGACGCCGATTTCGGCCCACTGCACCTGGCGCAGACCGGCGTCGTCATGCGGGATCACCTCGCCGACGCCACCGCCCGGGGCGCCCGCCTGGTGGCCGGTGGCGCCCCCCTGGCCGACGCGCCGACCGACCGGTATTGGCCGTTGACCGTCCTGGACGGCGTGGACCCGGCATCGATGGTGTTCACCGAGGAGACGTTCGGCCCGGTCATCCCGCTGACCCCGTTCCGCGACGAGGCCGCGCTCGCCGACCTGGTCGCCGCCAGCGAGTACGGCCTCAGCGGGGCCGTCTTCACCGCGGACCTGGATCGGGCGTTCCGGGTGGCCCAGGCACTGCCCTGCGGCAGCGTCATCATCAACGATCACTCCAACGTCTGGGAGACCCACCTGCCGGCCGGCGGGCACCCCGGCTCCAGCAGCGGCGTCGGGCGGGTCGGAATCCCGTACGCACTGCAGGAGCTGTCCACCATCCGCAGCACGATCCTGCATCTGGGCGGGACCGGCCATGGCTGAACCGGGGGAGAGCGTGCCGCAGCCGTCCGGCACCGCCCGGCCGCTGCCCGCCGATCTGGTGCTGCGCCACGGCCGCGTCATCACCATGGACCCGCAGCGGCGCATCCTCACCGACGGCACGGTCGTCGTGCACGGCGGCCGGATCAGCTGGGTGGGCCCGGACCGGCTCCGGCCGCCGACCAACGCCGCCGAGCGGGACCTGCGCGGCGCGGTGGTCCACCCAGGTCTGATCGACGCGCACGTGCACACCGGCACCGAGACCGTCCGTGGTCTGTCACCCAAGGGCGCCGGCGACTGGGACACCGTCGAGGAGGTCGCGTTCCGCGGCAAGACACCACTGGACGAGGAACTGGCCGCGACGCTGAGCGCGATGGACATGGTCTCCAGCGGCACCACCCTCTTCGCCGACACCGGCGGCTCGGTGCACCTGGAGGCCACCGCCCGAGGAATCGCGAGGGTCGGGATGCGCGGCATCCCCGGTCACTTCATCGTCGACGTGCCGCAGGACGGGGCGTTGGCGGAGGTGACCGCCGACACCGAGACCTGCCTGGCCCGACTGCGTGACCAACTGGACCGCTACCCCTGGCAGCCGACGGCCCGGATACGCGCCGCGGTGACCCTGGTCGGCATGGGCCTCAACAGCGATGCCCTGCTTCGCGCCGCCGGGCAGCTCGCCGACGACCGGGGCGTACCGCTGATCATGCACCAGTCGTGGAGCCGGGCCGAGGTCGACGCCAGCCTCGCCGCCCACGGCGTGCGGCCGGTCGCCCACCTGCACGACCTCGGTCTACTCGGCCCACGCACCACGCTCGTCCACATGATTCAGACCGACGACTCCGAACGTGACCTGGTCCGCCGCAGCGGCACCAACCTGGTGCACTGCCCGTCGGCGTCGCTGCGCCGGGCCAAGGGCGCACTTCGCGAGGGGCAGTTCCCCGAACTGGTCGCCGCCGGTGTCACCGTCGCACTCGGCTCCGACGGCCTGTCCGGCCCACGCGACCTGCCCCGTCAGGCGTACCTGGCGGCGATGGTCTTCCGTGAACTGCGCGACGAGCTGCCCACCCTCACCGCCGAACAGGTGCTGGAGATGTCCACCCTGCACGGCGCCCGTGCGCTCGGCATGTCCGACGAGGTCGGTTCGATCGAGGTGGGCAAGCGCGCCGACCTGGTGATCCATTCCACCCACCACCCCCAGTCCCTACCGGCCTTCGACGATCCGGTCGATTGGTTGATCTTCTACGCGGGCGCCCGCACGGTCGACACCGTTGTCGTCGACGGCGAGATCCTCTACGACCGCGGGCGGTTCACCCGGTTCGACGCGGACGAGATCCGCGCCGCCGTCGCCGACCAGGCACGCCGGCACGAAGGCGCCATCGGTCCGGACCGCTACGCCCACTGGCCCCTGATCCGCTGATCACCGGCGCGGCCCCCCACCGACGCCGCCTGATCGTCCACCACCGACCACACCCTGGGAGCCCCGATGCCGAGGACCATCCCCGCCCCGCCCCACCCAACGGCCGGTCAGGCCGCCGGGTACGAGGAACTCGACGAGATCCAGCGCCGGGTGCTGTGGCTGGCCGTACGGATGGTCGACGCCGCGAACCGGGAACGGCCCAACCACGACGGCGTGAAGGTCGGCGGCCACCAGGCGTCCAGCGCATCGCTGGTCTCGGCGATGACCGCGCTGTGGTTCGCCCATCTCGGCCCGGAGGACCGGGTCTCGGTCAAACCGCACGCCGCCCCGGTCTACCACGCGATCCAGTACCTGCTCGGCAACCTGGACCGGTCGTACCTGACCCGCCTGCGCGCCCGCGGCGGACTGCAGGCGTATCCGTCCCGGACCAAGGACCCCGACCATGTCGATTTCTCCACCGGCTCGGTCGGCCTCGGTGCCGCCGCGCCACTGTTCGCCGCCGCCACACGCCGTTACGTCGATGCCCACTTCGGTGCCCGGCCCCGGTCCCGCTTCGTCGCCATCCTCGGCGACGCCGAACTCGACGAGGGCAACATCTGGGAGGCCGTCGCGGACCCGGCGACCCGGGGCCTCGGCGAGGTGATGTGGCTGGTCGACTTCAACCGGCAGTCGCTGGACCGGGTGGTGCCCGGCGTGCGCATCGACCAGTGGCGGGGCCAGTTCGAAGCGGCGGGCTGGCATGTGCTGGAGGTCAAGTACGGCCGTCGGCTGCAGCAGGCGTTCGCCCGACCCGGCGGCCATCACCTGCGTGCCTGGCTGGACCGGATGCCCAACGAGCAGTACCAGTCGTTGTTCGGCCTCTCCCGTCAGCCGCTGCGCGAACGGCTGCTCGACGGCGCCCCGGCCGAGCTTGCTGACCATCTCGCCGAGGTGTCCGATGACGACCTCGGCCCGCTGGTGACCGACCTCGGCGGTCACGATCTCGACTCGCTGCTGTCGGCGTACCGGCAGTGCGACGCGGTCACCGACCGGCCCAGCGTGGTGTTCGCGTACACGGTCAAGGGGTGGGGACTGCCCACCGCTGGCGATCCCCGCAACCACTCAACCCTGCTCAGCGGGGAGCAGATCGACACGCTCCGCGAGCAGGTCGGCCTCACCGCGCAGACCGAATGGGATCGCCTCGACCCCGCGACCCGCGCGGGCGCGCTCGCCGCCGGCCGAGCCGAACAGTTGCGCCGCCGTACCGCCGAAACCTCGGCGCCGATCATCGTGCCGGCGCAGACCGGCGTCAGCGCCCGCCGGCCGATCTCCACTCAGGAGGCGTTCGGTCGCATCCTGACCAACCTCGCCCGCGTCGAGACCGTCGCCCCGTACCTGGTCACGACCGCGCCGGACGTGGCGACCTCCACCAACCTCGCCGGATTCATCAACCGCAGCGGCGTGTTCGCCCCGACGCCCCAGCGCACCTGGATCGAGGACGGCATCCTGCGGTGGAGCGAGGGACCCACTGGCCAGCACATCGAGCTCGGCATCTCTGAGATGAACCTCTTCCTCCTGCTGGGTCAACTCGGCCTCGCCGAGCCGCTGTCCGGACAGCGGCTGCTCCCGGTGGGCACGGTGTACGACCCGTTCGTGCTGCGCGGCCTGGACGCATTCATCTACGGCGCCTACTCAGGATCACGGTTCGTGGTGGCCGGCACCCCGTCCGGGGTGTCGCTGGCGGCCGAGGGCGGCGCGCACCAGTCCACGATGACCGCCTCGGTCGGGATGGAGCTACCGAATGTCACCTTCCTCGAGCCCGCCTACGCCGGTGCGCTCGACTGGCTGCTCTGCGACGCGTTGACGCGGATCGGCGCGGCGGCCGGTGGCGGCCAGGCGGACGCGTCGGGGTCGGACGCGTCGGCCGAGGCGGAGGGAAGCTACTACTTTCGGCTCACCACCCGCCCGATCGATCAGCAGCCGTACGAGGCCGCCCGCCGGCGCATCGGTGACGCGGCGCTGCGCCGGCAGGTGCTCGATGGCGCGTACCGGCTGTTCGACGCCTATGACAGGTATCCGCACCTGCGCCGCGACGGACTGGCGCCAGCGCCCGTGGTGCACCTGGTCAGCTGCGGGGCGGTGCTGCCCGAGGTGCTTGCGGCCGCCACCGAACTCGCCGAGGAGGGGGTCGCCGCGCACGTCGTCGACGTGACGAGCCTGGACCGGTTGTACCAGGCTTGGCAGCGGTCATTGCGCCGCTCGGTGCGTACCGCCGCACTGCCCGACCTGCCCGGGGTTTTCCACTGCGCGTTCGGCGAGCGGGCGCCGGTCGTCACCGTGCATGACGCGGCGTCACATGCGATGTCCTGGATCGGCTCGGCACTCGGTGTTCCGGCGGTGCCGCTGGGCGTCGATCGGTTCGGTGAGTCAGGCATGGTCACCGACCTCTACGAGCTACATGATCTGCTGCCCGGGAGTATCGTCAACGCCGCGCTGACCGGCCTTGCGCTTGCTGGCAGCCGGGTGGCTGAGCCTACGCTGCCGGGGAGCGGGCCGTAGGTATCGCCGATGTTCCCGCCTCGTCTGTAGCTGCCGAGGCTCAGGTGCCACCGAACTGAACTACCAGCTCACCGGCCTCGTCCGTGACCACCACGGCCGCCTGTGCATCCCCGTTGCACGGGATGCCAGGCCGCTTGGACGAACGCCGCACGGCGCGAGATCAGGTCGCGTCGCGCAGCCAGGTTCGGCAGAGCCACCAGGCGGTCATGGCGCCGAAGGTGCCCGCCGGGTCGATGCCGGTGACGGCGGCGAAGCGCCGGACCCGATTGCGAATCGTGTTGGGGTGCACGAAAAGGCTCGCCCCGGCGAGGTCGACATCGCGGTCGTTCTCCAGCCAGGCGAGCACGGCGTGCGCCACCGATTCGGCAGTCGGTCCGAGTGCCGCCCACGCGGGCGCGTACCGGTCGAGCAGCACCGTTGCCAGGTCTGCCCGCTCGGTCAACGCCGCCAGCCAGGCCACATCGGCAATGTGGATCAGCCCGGTGCGGCCGGTGGACTCGGCGGCGGTCAGAGCCGCGATGGCGAGCCGCTGCACCAGCGCGAGTTTCTCCGGTTCGGCCGGACCGGCGAGCCCCGCCACGGCCCCGGTCTCCTTCAGGCGGGCGGACGGAGCCCGGGACAGAACTCCGACCATCAGGTCGTCCACGGTTGCGCACAGCACCGGCGGGTGCTCGCGTACGGCTCGTTCGATGCCGGCGGCGGTCTCCCCGGGCCGGGCGACGAGCACCCACAGCCCGTCGGTGACCGGAAGGCCGGCCTCGGCGGCTGCCAGCGTGGCCGCCGAACCGCCCTGGAGCAGCCGCCGCAGCAGAGCCGTTTCCCGGCGCCCGGCAAGCGGATCCGTGCTGGCTCCGGTAGCCCGATGCGCGCTGATCAGCCGGGCCCGGACGGCCTCGGCCCAGTCGTCGTAAAGGTCCCGGGCGTCCAGCAGTTGCTCGGCGCTGACGCCTTGGTCCCGGGCGAGTTCCCGGGCTCGGGACCAGATCGCCCGCTCGGCGAAGTGGATCGCGCCCAGCACCGATTCGATCGGCACGCCCTGCCGGGCGCGGGTGACACCGAGGTCCGCGACGAACGACAGCTCAGCTTCGGTGGGGCCGCGCCGTGCGGCCAGTGCGCGGGTTGCGGCCACCAGCAGAGCGCGGGTGTGCGCGGCGATATCGGAGGTGGGCAGTGCGGAGACCTCCCGCACGGTGGTACGGACTCCGGCGACCACCGACGGCAGCAGTTCGTCATCGCCCACGACGCGTTCGATCAGGTCCACCACCGTCGTCCAGCCGTCCGGATGCGTCATCCTGTCATGCTCCTCCGCCGTTGTGGTGCGCTACAACAAGAACCCGAAACTGCGTGGTCCACGCCATGTATCCGCCCGGTGCCAGGCCCTACGGTTTGGCGGAAGCTACAACCGTCGAGGAGCACCATGGCCGTTTCTTCGAGTCGGGTGGCGGTGATCGGTGCGGGAGCAGCCGGTCTCGCCACGGTGAAGGCGCTGCTCGACGTCGGTTGTGCGGTGGTGGCCTACGAGAAGGGCGACCGGCCCGGTGGCCTGTGGGCCAGGGACAACAGCAGCGGCCTGTCTTCGGCGTACGCCTCCCTGCACTTGAACACCAGCAAGCGCCGCACCGAGTTCGCGGATTTTCCGATGCCCGCGGACTGGCCCGACTATCCGTCGGCCGGTCGCGTCGCCAGTTACCTCGCCGACTATGCGCAGTCGTTCGGGCTCGTTCCGCACATCCGGTTCGGGAGCACGGTCACCCGCGTCGAGCGTGACCGGCACTGGGCGGTGACGACCGAGTCCGGTGACACCGAGCGGTACGACGCCGTGGTGGTCGCGAACGGCCACAACTGGCATCCGCGCTATCCGGATCCGGCTTATCCGGGGACGTTCCACGGCACCCAGATGCACGCCCACGACTACCGCACTCCGGAGGTCTTCCGAGATCGGCGGGTGCTGATCGTCGGCATGGGCAACTCGGCCATGGACATCGCGGTGGACGCCTCGCACGTCGCTCGAGGGCCGGTCCTGCTCTCCGCCCGGCGCGGCGTCCACATCGTCCCCAAGTACCTGTTCGGCCGCCCGGCCGACGCGACCGGCGGCGCCCTCGCCGCCCTGCCGTGGCGGCTGCGGCAGCGCATCGCCGAGGCCTTGTTGCGGCTCGCCGTCGGGACCCCGCAGAGGTACGGCTTACCCGCCCCGGCCGGTGGGCTGTTCCAGAACCATCCGACGATCAGCGACACGATCCTGCACCGGCTCACCCACGGCGAGGTGACCCCACGGCCCGGCATCGAACGGCTGGACGGGGACCGGGTGATGTTCACCGACGGCAGCGCCGACCCGGTCGACGCGATCGTCTGGGCCACCGGGTACCGGGTGAGTATCCCGTTCCTGTCCCCGCAATGGCTGGGCCCCGACCCCGAGCAGCTACCGCTGTACCAGCGGGTCTTCCATCTCGACGACCCCAGCCTGGCATTCGTCGGTCTGATGCAGTCCACCGGTGCCGCGCTGCCGGTCGTGGAGGTCCAGGCCAAACTGGTCGCCGCGTATCTCTCCGGCGGCTACGCCCTGCCCGACATCGACGAACAGCAGCGCGCCGTGCAGCGAGCCCTGCGCGCCGCCATCGAGCGGTGGGGCACGAACGCGCGGCCGCACATGCGTATCGATTTCGACCGGTACGTCGCCGACCTGCCCCGGGAGATCGCGGCCGGCCGGAAGCGCCTCGCCCGAGGCGGACGCACCTACACCGCCGAGGAGAGTGTGGTTTGAGCGCCCGAAACCCCCGCGGCTTGCGTGTCCTCGTCACCGGAGCCTCCGGCACGTTCGGCCGGGCCATCTGTGCCCGGCTGGACGAACTGGGGGCCCAGGTCGTCGGGTTGGACCTGACCCCCCGTGCCGATGACCCGGTCCGGGTCCTGGCCTGCGACATCACCGACGACGACGCGGTGCCGACGGTGGTACGCGAAGCAATCGACCAACTCGGTGGGCTCGACCTGCTGATCAACAACGCCGGGATCGGTGGGCCTGCCCCGGCCGAACTGGCACCGGGCGCGGAAGTACGCCGCCAACTCGACATCAACCTGCTGGGCACCTGGCGGGTCACCGCCGCATGTGTGGACGCGCTGGTCGCCTCTCGCGGCCGGATAGTCATGCTCAGCTCGCGGATGGCCGTCATGCAGTTGCCGCTGGCCGCTGCGTACGGTGCCTCCAAGCGTGCCCTGGTCGCGTACGCGGACGCGCTGCGTCTGGAGCTCGGCACCCATGTCGGCGTCACCTGCGTGTACCCGTCGGCGGTACGAAGCCCGATCCACGACTCGACGGCCGCGGCCGGGCTCTCGCTGGAGGGCATGAGCCAGTACGAGCCGTTGGACGGGGTGGTCCGGACCGTGCTGCGGGCCGCGCTCAGCCGTCGTCCTCGCCGTGACCTGACCACCACCCGGCGGGGCGCGGTCGAGTTCTTCCTGGCCCGTCACCTGCCCGCGCTGACCGACCGGATCGTGGCGCGCATCCTCGCCGGCCGGGTCCGCTCCGGCGCGTTCCAGGGCGCCGAGCTGGCCGCAGGTGTGGTCGCACGGCACGAGGCGACCCGATGACGGCGCTGCGTGGGGCGGCGGGCGAGGTGCGGAGCAGGGCAGGTGACCTGATCGCGTACGCCACCGGTTCGGTCGGGATGGGCGTCTGGGTGACCGTTCCCGGCCTGCTGTTGCTCTATTTCCTCACCAATACGCTCGGTGTCTCACCGTTCCTGGCCGGTCTCACCCTGCTGCTGCCGAAGATCATCGACATCATCGTGCATCCGATGCTGGGCAGCCGATCCGATCGGGAGGCGCGCAGCAGCGGACACCGGCTCGGCATGCTGCGGGTCGGTCTGCTGCTTCCGGTGGCCATGGTGGCGATGTTCTCGGTGCCCGCCGGCTTCTCCGGCGCATCGGCGGCGCTCTGGGTGGGCGGCTGGTTCATCGCCGGCAACCTGCTCTTCGCGTGTTTCCAGGTGCCCTACCTGACGACCCCGTCCGATCTTCGAGTCGGGTACCACGAGCGCACCCGGGTCTTCATGTTCCGGATGCTCTTCCTCACCCTCGGGTTGCTTGGTGCCGGTGTGGCCGCACCGGCGCTGGTGGCGTCGGGACAGCGCGGCGACTACGGCCGGATGGCCCTGCTGCTCTCCGGCGTCATGGTGGTCTCCGGGCTGATCGCACTGACCGGGGTACGGCGTCTCACTGCCCACGCCGGTTTCCGGATGCCCGATCAGCAGGCGGCCCACTCGACCATCGGTGACATCGTGGTCGCCTGGCGGGACCCCGACTTCCGCGCGCTGGTGCTGTCCTACCTGTTCACCGGCACCACTACTCACCTGTTCCTCGCAGCGCTGCCGTTCTACACCACGTACGTCTTCGAGAACTCCGGGCTGACCGCCGTGTTCATGGGGGCGTTCCTCGGCCCAGCGGTCGTCGCCGGCCCGGTGTGGATGCAGGTGTCCCGGCGCATCGGCAAGCAGCGTGGCCTGCTGATCTGCCAGGCGGTCTTCGTGGCCGGTTCGCTGGCGCCGCTGCTCGGCTACGGCACCGGGCCGGCTGTCGCGGTGGTCGGCGTCCTGGGCGTCGCGTTCGCCGGGCTGCAGCTGTTCGCGTTCTCGATGGTCCCGGATGCGGTCGCGGCCGCCGAGCGACGTGGCACCGTCCGGGCTGGTGCCTACACCGGTGTCTGGACTGCCACCGAAGCCACCGGCACCGCAATCGGCCCGTACGTGTACTCGGCCGTGCTCGCCCTGGGCGGCTTCATCTCCACCACGGAGGGGCAGACCGTGACGCAGCCGGAGTCCGCCCACACCGCCCTGCTGGTCGGCTTCACCGTGGTCCCGGCGGTGCTGATGGCCGCGGCGCTGACATTCCAACTGCGCTGGAAGCTGGATCGGACTCGCCACACCGGTTGAAAATGAGGCTAGATCATCCGTTGCTGTCCGATACCTCGTTGCGCACGGCGCATGGATGGTTGCGCGGCGGCGAAGTTCAGGTGGGTTCCCGGGTTGGGCCGGTGTCGGCCCCCCGGGGGCGTCCGAGATCATCGGCTACCGATCCGGCGCACCCTGCTGTCGCCGCCAGGAAGCTTCGCGGGCTCCAGCGCCGTCGTCGAGCGAGGCCGCAGCAATACCGCGATCAGCAGGACCGTGACCGCAGCCAGAACCGACATGCCCCAGAGTGTGATGTGCAGCCCGCGGGTGTAGCCGGGATCGGCCAGCCGGCCACCGGTCGTGCTCGCGAGCACGGCGCCCAGGATGGCGATGGCGATGGTCTCGCTGGCGAGGCGGGCGGTGTTCAGCATGCCGGCGGCCGTACCGGCGCGGCGGGTCTCGACGCTCGCCAGCGCCACTCCGTCGATCATTCCGGTGGTCACCCCCATCCCCACGCCGATACTCAGCAGCGGACCGGCGAGCGCGAGCGTGCTGATGCCAGGCTTGATGATGGTGAGCCACGCCGCCCCCAGACCTACCAGGACGACCGCCGCGACGACCACCGCGGTCGGCGTTATCCACCGGGTGATCACACTGCCCACCATGGGTAGCACCAGGGCTGGCGAGGTGAGCAGGATCAGGGTCGCGCCGGCCTGGCCCGAGGTCATGCCGAGCACGCCGGTGAAGTACGACGGCAGGTAGATCAGTAGCGGAATCAGGATGCTGAGGATTGTCGCCGCCGCTGCGGAGAAGGCGAGAAAGCGCCGGCTGCGCAGCAGGCCGATGTCGAACATCGGAGTGTCCTGGCGTCGCTCGACGATGATGAAGCACACCAGCACGGCCGCCGAGGCGGCGAACGCACCGAGGACCAGCAGGCTCGCCCAACCCTGCCTTGGTCCCTCCATCACGGCGAGGATGAGCAGCAGCAGGAAGCCGGTGAATGTCAGGGTGCCCGGCAGGTCGACCCGCCGGCCGGTCGGATCCTTCGACTCGGGGATTCCTGGTGCCAGGGCCAGCACGACGAGCGCCACCAGGGCCGGAGCGGTAAAGGTGGCTCGCCATCCGAACGTGTCGACGAGCATCCCCGCGATGGTGGGCCCGAATGCGAGTCCGACCCCGAGCGTGGTGCCGAACAGCCCGAAGGCCCGGGTCCGTGCCGGTCCCTCGAACGACGCCGCCAGCAGTGCGGAGCCGCTTGCCGCCGCGGCGGCACCGCCGACGCCGGCGAGTGCACGAGCCACGTCGAGCAACACGATGTCGTTCGCTGCCGCACTGATCAACCCCGTCGCCGCGAAGAGTGCGACGCCGATGGCGTACATTCGTCGTCGGCCGACGATGTCGGCGATCGCACCGCAGGCGAGAATGAAGCTCGCAAAGGTGGCGTTGTAGCCGGTCACGACCCACTGTACGGAGGTCAGTTCGGCGTTGAGGTCGGCCGCGATGTCGGGCAGAGCGACGGATGCGCCGGTGAGGGTGATCGGCAGCGACACGGTCGACAGCAGGACGGCCGTGAGGATGAGCTTGGGATTACTGCGCACGGTTCTCCTGTTCGTTGAGTTCATCAGCGTTCTCGCCTTTCGCCGAGGTGCCCATCCGCTGTTGACTGCGCAGACCCGCGTCTTCGTCCGATGTCAGTTCCGCTCGAGCGTGCAACCTCAACGAAAGTTGAGGTCAAGTCCGTTCGGGATTCAGCGGTGACGGCAACGGCCCGGCCTGACGGGGACTCAGACCGGGCCGAGGGGTGTTCGGTCGGAATCCGGCCGTCCCCGACCAGGCCAGAGGGCCGACCTGGATATCAGGTCGGCCCTTTCGCCGTTCCGGGAACAAGATCAGTCAAAGTGGAGCGTGCCTGGCGCTGCTTGACCTCTGGTCAAGCCTGAAATGTCCAGCCGGATGAATGCCGGATGGTTTCGCTGTCTGGAGCGGCACGGCCCGCAAGAGAGCCGCGCCGGCCCGGCATCGGCCAGGCGCGACGGTCACGCTTGGGTCACCCGGAACTGGGGAGACCTCGGGGCGCTGTCCCGAACTGCTGGGCGGTGATTCGTAGGTCCCAGCCGGGAGGATCACCGTCGTTGTTGGGTACGAGTTCCGCGTTGTACCAGGTGGCGCAGGGCCGTCCCGCTTGTTCCCATCGTTGTAGCCAGGTCCGTAGTGCGGTCAGGGATGGTGAGTTCGCGTTGTCGGCGAGGATGGTGCCGTCGGTCAGGATCACGGCGGCGGAGGTTGCGGTGGTGTGTCCGATGCCGCGCTTGCCGCCGTCGAGGGCGGCGATGCTGCGTTGTGGGCCACCGACGATGACCGAGTAGGTCGTCCATGACAGCCAGTCCAAGGACGTGTGGGGGTAGGTCTCGGTGTGGCCGGGGTTGAGCAGCAGGGCGAGGGCTGTGCGGGCGCCGGTGCGTTGCGGGTCGTCGTGGTTGCGCCAGCCGATGGATATCCATACGGGTTGTGGCTGGTCGATGTGATGGTCCACCCATCGGCCGGGAATGGTCAGGGCGTCTTCCGCGGCGGTGGCGGTGCTTTGGGCGTAGCCGCCGAAGATGACCGTTTCGACGTGCGGTTGTCCCGCCGTGAGGGTGATGGTCGCGATCAGGGTGGTGGACGGCTGTGCGGCGATGGGTAGGCATGCCACGATCCGTCCGTCCGGGGTGAGTTGGTCGATCCATGCTCTGGGTAGCCGTGGGGGAGCGCACCAGGCCGCGATTCGCTGATACGGAGCGTGTGGTGGGTAGCCGGTCATGCCGTCGGCGACGTGGCAGGTGATTGTGGTGACGTCGCGCTGGTGGTGCAGCCGGTCAGCCCACGTGACGAGGTGGTCGCTGATGTCGACACTGGTCACGTGCCCGGACTTGCCGGCTCGGGCGGCGAGCAGCGCACCCGAGTATCCGGTGCCGGTGCCGATTTCCAGCACGTGGTGACCTTCGCGTACATCAAGGGCGGTCACTTCGCGTTGGATGGCCTCTGGCGCGGATCGGTGCAGGGTCTCACCCCGCTCCTCGTTGTGGATGTAGTAGCGATCGGGCACAGAGCTGAGCAGAGGATCGACGGCGGCCACAGGACCCTTTCCCGGACGAACGGCGGTCTATGTCGGGAGCTTGGACGACGAAGAAGCAGACGGCGAAGCAGTCGGGGTGGCAGCAAGGCCACTGATTACGGTACGGCGGGAGTCCGCACGATGTGTTAAGTGGCCGCTGCTGCGGCAGCGGTATGGGCGGCTTCGCGGGCGCAGTGCCGGCAACGCCGTGGGCACGGAGTCTGCGGTGCCACGGTGGTGAGACCACTAATGTGCAGGATGGTGGTGACCGTCTGCACGAAGGTGCTGGTTTCGCCGATGACGGTTTCGCCGGGGACGCCGAGCAGGTCGCGATGGGTGTACCAGCGGAGCATCTCGTCGGGTGTCACGGGGATGGGCTCGTCCCGGTTGAGGTGGCGGCGGACGGTTTCGTCGAAACTGACGTCCAGGTAGAACACGGTGACCGGACCGGGATGACCGTCGATGAGCTGGCGTAGAACGGTGGCGTAGCGCTCGGTGTGCAGGATGCCTTCGAGGATGACGTGGTAGCCCAGGTCGAGGGCGGTGCGGGCAGTCTCGGCGATGAACGCCGGGGCGACGGGCTGGATGTGAGCGCTGTCGTGCTCCCTGAGCAGGGTTCTACGCAGATAATCCTGCTCCAGCAGTGCCAGCCCGCGCCCGAACCTACGTCGAGCCTCGCGGGCGGCCGTGGTCTTGCCGCTGCCGGAGTTGCCCCGAATGATCACCAAAGTAGGCGCGAGCTGCCGGGTGTTCGACGTCTCCATGGCATGGTCCTTCAGGCGGATCCGGTGCGGGCCGTGCCGGTTGGGTCGCGCGGCCATCACCTAGCCTTGGAGCCGCTGCGCCCAGTACACCTGCCCGTCCGGCCCCAGGTAAACCAGGGCCAGCAGCAGATCGGACATCGCAACCGGTGCGGTCGCCATCGGCAGCTCCGGATCCGGCTCATCAACGTACGGAAAGAGCGCGACGAAGGTGAGTGGTGAAGCCTTCCCGTCTGCCACATGAAGTCTGTTGCCGTTGCTCCGATACTCGTCGTCCCCGAAGGTGGCGTCGCCCGCGCCTCGTAGCCAGGAATAGCGCTCGGCGATCCGGTTCTCGATGCCCGCACTCCCGATGCCGACGGCCTCCTGTGGCGCGGCTACGCCGAAGACCTCCGGCTTGTGGTTGGTCCGCTTGTCAATGAGGAAGAGCGCGAAGTAGCCGCCGTCGAGAGGCTTGGGCAGGGTCTGCCAGGAGACCCGGCCGAGCAGCAACTGGTCGCGCCCGGAGGCAAGCGGGGCAGATCCGAGTTCACCGAGGGCGGCCTGAGCCTGCTCGTTGCCGACGAAAGTGAGAGAGGACTTGATTGCCAGCGTTTCCGGGCCATACGGCGGATGGTTGTGCCACCACCGCCAGGCAGCGACGGAGACTACTATCAGGATGAGCGCCAGGACAGCCGCCACCAGCCGAGTCCTTCGCTGCCTCATGCTCGACAGTGAACCACGCGTGCACGTCCTCGCTGGACATGACTGGACGATCAGTATGTCGCTCCGGCCTAGCCGTGGACGAGGTGTCGTCCTCCGCCGCTGAACGGCGGTGGTCGTGGCGAGGCCCGGCACGTGCCGTTGTCCTCCTTTCCGATGCTGGCATGCCGGGCCCGACCGCATCACCGCGGTCTGGCGCCACACCCGTCCCGAGCAGCAGATCAGCTCAGTGGTACGTGTCTTCGTGGGACTTGTTGTACTCGACGATGTCATCGAGGCGTCCCTCAACGGCGTGGGTGACCCAGCCGGGGTTGCCGAGCAGAATCCGGCCGAGTGCCACCAGGTCGTACTCGCCGTCCGTCGCCCGCTCGACCAGGCCGGAGATCGACTCCGGGCGGCCGGGCCGAAGGAAGTCACGGGTCAGACCGACCGAGCCCACGGTGATCGTCGGCAGACCGGTGAGCTGCTTCGCCCAACCGGCAAGGTTCAACTCGGAGCCGGGGAAGGCCGGTTCCCAGAATCGCCGCTGAGACGCATGCAGCGCGGTCGCGCCGGCGTCGACGAACGTGGTCAGGATCTGGTTTAGCTCGGCCGGGTTCTCCGCGATTCGGGCGTCGAACTGCCGTTCCTTGAACTGGGAGAACCGTACGATCACCGGCCGGTTCGCCGGGAACTCCGCACGTACGGCGCGGACGACCGCGGCCGGGAACGCTGCGCGCCGCGCCGGTGAGCCGCCGAACGCGTCGGTGCGCCGGTTGGTGAACGGCCACAGGAACTCGTCCAGCAGGTATCCGTGCGCGGCATGGATCTCGATCGCGTCGAATCCGGCCCTGGCCGCCACCCGGGCCGCCTCGGCGTACGAGGCGAGCAACTCGTCCATGTCGGCGACGGTCATCGCGTGGTTCGTCGGGCGACCCGGCTCACGTACCCCCGACGGCGTCCACGCGGCGACCCCGTCGATCGGCTCCCGGAGGCTGCCGAGGTGCCACAGCTGTGCCGCGATCCGGCCGCCCACGGCGTGTACCTCGTCGACCACCCGCCGCCAGCCTGCCTCGGCGGCACCCGCGGTCAGTCGCGGCACCGGGTCTTCGTGGCTTGCGCTCGGATGGTCGACCAGGATTCCCTCGGTGATGATGAGCCCGACGCCGTGTTCCGCACGGCGGCGGTAGTACGAGGCGACCTCGGGCGTCGGCACCCCGCCCGGTGAGCGGCCGCGAGTCATCGGCGCCATGGCGAAGCGCGAGTTCAACGACATCCCGGCGAACGTGACCGGCTTCAGCAGCGGTGCCAGTTCAGCACTGCCGGTCGGGCAGAAGGTGAGGTTGGCTGTCATGCCCTGACGGTATGAGTTGACACCGGTGTCAGGGGCAAGCCGCCAACGGCGTCAATTCACGCTGCGACGTCCGCCGTCGATACCCGCGACTGCTCGTCTACCGCCATGTCGTCGATGATGCGCTCCAGCGCCGCCACCGTGCGGGTGAGCTGCGCCATCTCCCCGACGAGGCGGTCACGCTCCTCGCCGAGACGGTCGGTCAACCACGAGGTGCGGATGTCCGGGTTGGTCATGCAGGGCAGCAGCTCATACATCCGCTTACTGCTCAAGCCCGCGTCGAACAGCTGCTTGATCAGCCACACCCGGTGGACCGCCGCCTCCGAGAAGATCCGCTGACCGCTCGCGGTACGCGTCGAGACGAGCAGCCCCTGCTCTTCGTAGTACCGGATCGACCGGGCACTCACCCCGGTCCGGGCCGCAAGCTCGCCGATCCGTATCGCGTCCCTCACACCCAACCCTCCGTAGCCCTGACGTGAGCCTCGAATCTATGCCGCCCCGACGTCGAAGGAAAAGTGTTTGCCGACGGGACCACGAAGGCGGGGGCCCTGACCGGAGTCAGGAGGGTTCGCCGAGAGTAGGTTGCACCTCGATGGCTTTCATCTTCATCGCGCTTGTGCTGCTGGCGCTGGCCTGGCCGGTGGTGGCGGTCGGTGCCGTCGCGCTCGTGGCCATGGCCGCATTCACCCTCCGTGAGCGCCGGCTCTCGCGGAACAGCTCAGGGGCGTTGACGCGGGCCAGTTGGCTGCTGACCATGGGTACCGCATTGACGGGGATCGCCGCCTACGGGCACGGGCTGGCGGCGACCACCTTCGGGCTGATCACCGACGTGGACGACCGGTGTGCTCTGCGACAGGTGGCGGGCTACGACCATCACCGTGGCGTTCCGGCTGGCGGATCGCACAGCATGTGGCCGCTACAGGACACCACGTGCGGCCCGGACCTGGTGCCCGGTTTCGTCAACCCCCTGGTGGCCTCGTCGGCCGCGCTGTTCGTGGCGCTCGCGGTGTTCTCGACCGTCATGAGTCTCAGATCCCGTTAGCCTGTCCTGCCTGTGCTGGGCGGGGGCACACGCCCCGCCCAGCACAGGCGATGGTCAGGCGGGTGTGCACACCGGGTTCAACCCGGTGGCGGTCCCGACGCCCTGGAAGCCGAACTCGGTGTACTGGCCGGCGTTCACCGACCCGTTGTAGCTGACGTTGCTGAACTGCACGGTGCCGCTGTTGCCGCTGCGGTCGGCGTTCCAGGCGTTGGTCACGGACGAACCGGAGGGCAGCGTGAGCTGGACGCTCCACCCGCTGATCGGCGCGGTGGTGGCGGTGACCCGTACGGTGACGACGAAGCCACCCGTCCACGCGTCCAGTGCCGAGACGGTTGCCGAGCATCCGGTGGTCGGGTTCGGCGTGGTGGGCGCTGGAGTGGTCGGGTCGACCGGCGGCTCGGACGGCGGCGGGGTGGTCGGGTCGACCGGCGGCTCGGAGGGCGGCGGGGTGGTCGGGTCGACCGGCGGCTCGGACGGCGGCGGGGTGGTGGTGTTCCGGCCCTTGTTCAACTCGTCGAGCACCGCGTGGTAGGCGGCCTTCTTCTGGTAGTTGCCGTTGCCGCCGGTGAACAGCAGGCCCCGCTCGGAGGAGCGCCACGACTCGCTGTCGGAGATGCCCCAGACGGTGATGCCGGTGCACCGCTCGACGTTCAGGCAGGCCCGGACGACCTTGCGGTAGTTCTCCGCCTGACCCGCTCCGATGTCGTTGTTGCTCAGGTCGTCGTCGATGTCCAGCTCGGTGATGTGCACCTCGACGCCGAGGTCGGCGAAGCGTTGGATGTTGGCCTGCAGGTCGTCGGTGATGATGCTGTTCGGGTTGTCGTTGAAGTGCGCCTGGAACCCGACGCAGTCGATGTACTGCCGGTAGTTGCTGACGATGTCGTACAGCGCGTCGGCTTTGCGGTTGCGGACTCCGCCCTGGACCGTGAGGCCATCGACGTCGTAGTCGTTGATGCAGAGCTTGGTGGTGTAACCGCCGGCCTGCACGACCTGCTTGGCCCGGATGAAGGAATCCCGGATGACGTCGGTGTCGCCGGGGTCGAAGAAGTCACCGTCGCCGTTGGCGTCCCGGTTCATGGTGTGCGGCCACTGGTTCCGCCGCCGGCCGGTGTTGTTGTCTTCCAGCGCCTCGTTGACCACGTCCCAGTACGCGATCCTGCTGCCCCACCGGTTGATGGCGTTGCCGATGAAGGTGTTCAGCGTCGCCTGGCTGGCGCCCTGCAACGCGCCGGCCTGTGAGTGCCAGACCAGGGTGTGGCCACGGACCAGCATGTTGTTGCTCTGGGCGTGGTTGACCAAGGTGTCCGCACCGCTGGTGTTCTGCAACCCGCCGCTGGAGGTGGCGATGCGGTCCGGCTTCATGTCGTTCTCGGGTGTCAGCTGGCCGAACTCCTGACCGACGATCGGGTAGAGCCGGTTGGGGGAGGCCGCGACGCCGAAGAACAGCCCGGCGTTGGCGGCTGCGGCCCGCAGCGTGGTCTCGGCCGCGGCGGCCGGGGCGCTCGACTGGACTGCCACGGCGCTGCCAATCAGCAACAACGCCGCCGCTGGCAGAGCTGTCCGGGCTAATCTCCTGCGCCGCGTCAGGTCGCTGTTCACGGGCCCTCCTTGATGCTCGACGTCACCAATCGACGCAGATGCATGTCACTGGAGGGTCAGTCTCGATACCCGCCGACCGTGCTGTCAACAACTTCCGGAAACGTTCCGGAAACGTCGCGTGGTCGAGCGGGCCGGCCCCGGCTGTCCCCCGAAAGTGCGCCGGGCGGATGCTAGTGGTGGGGAGGTGCGGGGGATGAGTTTTCGGCTGGCGGCGTACGCCGTGTGCATCGAGCACGAGCGGATACTGCTCGCCCATCACGTGTCGCCGGACGGTGGGTCGAGCTGGACCCTTCCGGGCGGCGGGGTGGAACACGCGGAGGATCCGTTCGACACGGTGATCCGGGAGGTCGCCGAGGAGACCGGCTGCGACGCGGTGGTCGAGCGCCTGCTGGGCATCGACTCCCGGGTGATTCCCGCTGTGGAGGCGCGGTCAGGGCAGGTGCACCAGAACGTGGGTGTCTACTACCAGGTACGCATCACCTCGGGTGTGCCGCGCCCGGAGCCCGACGGGAACGTGGTCGAGTCGGTCTGGACCCCGATGCCGGACGTGGTGCGTCTGCGCCGATCCTCCCTCGTGGACATCGGTATCGCCCTGGCGGGTACGCGTCCGCCGACCGGCCACGTCCCTGCGGTGCCGGTCGGCGGGCTCGTGCAGCACTGAGGAGCGGCGCGTGGACGCTCAGCTCAGGTGCGCGCGGGCCACCCAGTGATGGTCGTGGGGCGGGCAGAGCCGTTCGGGCGGTGCGGGCAACCACGCGCACTCGCCCGCGTGCAACTGTCGCAGCGTGTACGCCTCCGCCGTCCAGCCCTGGTGGCGTAGGAAGTCGCCGAGGTCGTCGAGGCCCAGTTGGAACGCGGACCCGCGCGATCTCATGAACGTCAGGAACGTCTCGTTGGTCGGGTCCGTGAAGAAGTCGGCGTGCGGCGCGTCGACCAGCAGCACCGAGCCGAGGGCCGACATCTTCCTGACGGTCCCGATCAGACGGGTGAAGTCCTCGACCTGGAGGTACGGCAGCAGCCCTTCGATGATCCAGACGGTGGGTCGGTCCGGTTGGTAGCCGGCCGCCAGCAAACGTTGTGGCCAGGTTTCCCGGCGAAGGTCCTCGCCGAGACAGACGCGACGGCAGGTGAGGCGGTCCCGGACCGGTTCCAGCAGCCGATCCTTGGCCTCCAACTGCCCGGGCAGGTCGATCTCGAAGAATCGGGTACCGGCGGGAAGGCCGAGCCGCCAGGCCCGGGTGTCACTGCCCGCAGCCAGGCAGACCACCTGGGTGATCCCGTCGGAGATCGCCTCGCGTAGGGCGATGTCACCGAAGCGGGCTCGGACGATCACGGAGCCGATGGTGCCACCGGCGGCCAGCGCCGCGTCGGCCATCTTCCGGGACACCGGCGTGCTGAGCAGCTCCGCGTACGGGTCCGCCAAGTAGGCGTCGGCACGATCGTGTTCCATGGCTCGGATGACGGCGGTGATGAAACTGGTCTCCTTCACCGCCCGGGACTCGTCCTCGCGTACCGTCAGCTGGGTCGCGTCGTCCGTCGGAGCGGGAGTTCTTTCCGCCTCCCGATGCGGTTGGGTGACGGTGAGCGACGGTCGGGAGTTGACCCAGTCCTGGTCGAACTTGCCGGTCCGGGCGTAGTTGCGGGAGATCGCCGCGAGTTCCTCCTCGCTGAAGACCTCCCTGACGTCGCCGAATCCGTCGGGTGCGCGCAGGTGGGCCAGCGTGATCACCTTCTCGGGCCCCATCGAGCGGTTCGCCTGTTGCAGTTCGGTCATCTGCGGCCGGCGTTCCTCCTCGTACGCGCGCAGCCCGGCGGCCACGTCGGTGGCCGCGTGGGCGGCCAGGTGCCAGGCGAGTACGCGGGCGTCGACGATGGCCTGCGTGGCCCCGTTCGAGCCGGCCGGATACATCGCGTGGGCGGCGTCTCCCACGAGGGTCACATTGTTGAAACTCCACTGCGGGATGGGATCCCTGTCGATCATCGAGTACTGCTGCACGTCCGCCGTGTCTTCGAGCAGGCGCGGCAGGTCGACGCCGGGAGGTGCCCAGCTGCCGAACTGGAGGAGTACCGCCTCGCGCCGGTCGGCGACCTCCATCTGTTCGCGGTGCAGCGGGTTGGCTTCGTCCTCGGGCAGGGCGGCGACCCAGTTGACCAGGGATCTCCCCGGGGCGGTGTCTCGGGCGATCGGGTACAGCACGAGTCGCCGCCGGTCATCTCCGAGGACTGCCATGGTGCTTCCGGTCAGGAAGTCCGGTGCGTGGGCGGTCCCTCGGTACATCGTGATGCCATTGCTCGGCGGCGGCCCCTCGTTGGGGTAGAACGCTGCGCGGACGGCCGAGTGGATGCCGTCCGCGCCGACGATCAGGTCCGCCTCGACGACCCGGGTCGAGCCGTCCCGGCCCGTGACGGTCGCGTAGTTCCGGCCGGGTTCGCTGTGCAGCCCGACGAGTCGCGCGTCGGTGACGATGGCCTGGTCACCCAGGCGTCGCCGTACCTCGTCGGCCAGGACCGTCACGAGGTGGGCGCGGGAGATCGAGAGCTGCGGCCATCGGTACCCGGCCACCGTGCCGCGGTCCTCGCGCCAGATGAGGTCGCCGCGGGTGTTGTACAGCGCCAGTTCCTGGCTCCGGACAGCGCTCTGCTGCAACTGGTCCAGCAGTCCGAGTTCGGCGAGTTCCCGGACGGCGTTGGGCAGGATGTTCAGCCCGAGGCCGTGTGGACGCAGCTGCGGCTCGGACTCGTAGACCGTGACCTGGTCGAATCCCGCCTCGTGCAGACTGATCGCGGTGGCCAGTCCGGCGACCCCGGAACCAACAATCATGATTTCCACTGTCGACAACTCACCCTCGTACGTCGCGGCAACTGAACTCACTGCGCAGTGGTGGCGTTGAGCATGGCGCTGTTGTGCCTGGTGAGGGCGAGGATCTCCTCCAGGAGCCCCACGCTTCCCCCGCCACTGCCCAGTTCGTAGAGCCGCAGTTCCTCGTGGTAGGCACGTCGTGCCATCACCAGGTGTTTGCCGCGGAAGGACGTGAGCGTCTGGAGCGCCTGCCGCAGGCTCTTCGCACTGGACTCCACGTGCTTGTCCTCGGCAGGTGAGGCGGAACGTTCGAGGGCCGCCACCACCCGGGACGTGATGGACGGTGCGTTCGCCCACTCGGCGTACCGCTCCTGCCACTGCGGCAGGGTCTGCGACGACACCTCGGCGCAGAACTGGAGGTAGCCGGGGCTCGCCCGGTCGGATGCCCAGAGCAGCAGGTCGATGAGGAAGATCGGGATGTGGGCTGCGGCCGGACCCATGTACACCCGTCCCGCGACCCGGACGTCCTCGTAGAACGGCCTGAGCACCCGCGCGAAGAACTCGGGCGTGACCTTCACCCGGATGCCGCTCATGACCGTGTCGGCCACCGCGATGTGCGAGGCCAGCGACGCCAACCGGTCCGCGTGCGCGGGTGCGGCCGGATCCTCGTCGAGCAGCGATTTCCCGATGTCGACGGCACGGGCGAGGTTCGGCACGCAGGTGCGTACCGCGTCGATCAGGCTGCGCTCCATCGGGTGGCCGGTGTAGAGCCGTTCACGTTCACCGACCGGGTTCCAGGAGGTGTAGTGGTACACCGTGTCGCGCGGGATCATCCTCGTGCGTCCGCCCAGCAGTTGGAACGACCGGGTCGCTCCGTGGACAGCCTCGAAGGGGGACACTCCGTGCCGTTGCAGGCTGCCGAGATACATGCCCAGGTCCCGCATGGCGGCGAGGCACTCCGTGGTGGTGAAAGCCGCGATGCTTTCCTCGGAGGGCAGCGCGTCGCCCAGCACCCGCACCAACGCGGCCACGTCGGCGGCCATGTTCAGCTTCGGCAACACCCGAAGCTCGTCGTCCAGCCTCAACGGGTCGAGCTGCCTGACCTGCTCGTTCTTCTCCTCGGAGATCACATCCACATCTGCCCAGCGGTGCACGTGAACCCTTCCCACGGATCCAGTGGTGCCCCCGATTCGAGCAGGAAAGTCTCGCGTCGTGCGGAAACCGAACAGAGCTGTGACAGATTGCCGCGCCGATCCGGCGGCGTCGATTACGGCGAGGGCCGGGGCTTGGCCTTCTGCGGATAGATCGTCTCGTGACGGGCCAGCATGGCGACGAACTCGCCGATCTTCCGCTCGCGGGTCTGCGGCCGCTTGACCGCGTTGACGCGGTGGATGAGGGCGAACCGGTTGGTCTTGGTGAGCACGTCGAACATGGCTTGGGCGGCGGGGTCGGCGGCGATGGCGGCGAGGAGGTCGGCGGGCACCTCGGCCTCCGACGGCGGCGCGTACGCGGCCGCCCACCTGCCGTCCGCTTTGGCGGCTTCCACGGCGGCGCGGCCCGGGGGCAGCATCCGTCCCTGAGCCTCCAGCCGGGCGACATTGGCCACGTTCCGCTGCGACCACGAACTGCGCGGGCGCCGGGGGGTGTACCGGATCCATGAGGTCTCGTGATCCCGCTTGCGGGCCTGCCCGTCGATCCACCCGAAACACAGCGCCTCGTCGACCGCCTGCTGCCAGGTCAGCGTGGTCACCGAGCCGCCCTTCTTGGTCAGGGCTAGCCAGACACCGGGCGACGTGGCGTGGAAGGTGGTCAACCAGGCGCGGAGCGCCTCGGCGTCCGCGACGATCAGCTCTTCCAGTTCAGCGCCCGCCATGACGGCAGACTAGCCGCAGCCGCAGCCGCAGCCGCAGCCGCAGCCGCAGCCGCAGCCGCAGCCGCAGCCGCAGCGGCTGGTGCGCCACGGCCGTCCCGCGTGCCGGAGCGTCGAAACCCGTGTCGAAACGAGAACCGCAGGCCGACGGTTCGGTGGTCCCAGCCGACCTGTGGAGAAAAATTCACAGTTGTTAACGGCGGATGTCGCCGATGTGTCGTGCCGCTGGTCCGCGACCTCGGTCGACCATCAGCTGGGATGCTGCCGCCCGCTGACGCGGCCCTGACCAGGTTAATTGGACATTGTTGACCAGTTTGATTGACATCCGGATTGGCGCGTGTCAATCATGAGGCGTCTGCGGAGCAGTTGCCCGCATCGGCGCGGGGGCTCACACAAGGGACGGCGTTCCCTTTCCTGGCTCGTGCTACGCAGCAAACGGGGATCATCTTCGGCCCACTGGGCCCACGGGGGAAAAATCATGAACACATGCCTGGGTGCATCCTGCGCGATGCCGAGTAAAACGTTATCCACCGCACGTCGCCGCCAGCGATGATCGACTGCCTCGTGGTCGGTGGCGGCATCATCGGCGCGAGCGTGGCGCACCAGGCCGCGAGCCGACACCCCGGCTGGGCGGTCCACCTGCTGGATCCGCGCGGGATCGGGTGTGGCACGACAGCCGCGTCGGCCGGGCTCTACGTACCGTTCGGCGCCACCACCGGCATCCGGTCACTCGTCCGCGACGGCGAGCCGGTCTTCTCCGCGTACCGTTCGTTCGTCGCCGAGGACACCATCCGTGAGCTGCGGTTCCTGGTCGTTCTGCGGACCACCGCGCGCAGCGCCTTCCTCGCCACGATGGCCGGCGGGGCGGCACACGAGCCGACCTCCGACGACCTCGCCTGGCTCGCGGACCGATATCCCGAGTGCGACCTCGCCGGGCACGAGATCGTTCGGCTCGACGGCGCGTACCGGGTGCGGGCCGGCGAACTCGCCGGTCAGCTCGTCGCGGCGTCGCCGAACGTACGCGTCGTCGCCGCGTCCGTGAACGCCGTCCGCCGCCACGAGCGGCGATGGCTCGTGGAGCACGACCATGGGACGACGACGGCCGCCCGGGTGGTGCTCGCCGTCGGGCCGTGGGACCTGCCGGCACTGGACGCCCCGGCGCCACCCGTGGCCCACCCGCCGGAGGACCGCAAACGGGTGGTGGCCCTGCACGCCTACAACGCCCCGACGGCGACCGACCGGGCGGTCTACTTCCTCGACGACGACGTCTTCCTGCTGCCCGAACCGCGCCTGGGGTACACCGTCACGAGCTTCTACCTGGACCGGTGGGACCAGCCGCCGGGCATCGGCGAGCCTGTTCCCACGCCGTCGGACCAGGCGGCCGGGCGGGCAGTGGTCGCCCGTCGGGTCGGCCCGTCGTTCGCCGCCACCTGTGCCGGGGGGCGCGCGGGCACCGACGTCTACCAGGCCCAACGCCTTCCGGCCGTGCTCTGGCTCGACGCGGACGGCAGCCTGCTGTTCGCCGGTGCCGGGTCCGGCTCAGGTGTGCGGCTCGCCCCCGGCATGGCCGCGCGAGCGGTCGACCGGCTCACCGCCGTATGACATCCGCCGGCTCGCCCGGCCGCCAGCTTCAGTTCGGAAGGACAGTCATGACCACGAACTTCACCTCGCTTCGTGCTGCCGCCGTCACGGACGACCCGGGTCTCGTCGACGTCCCGCTGCCGCCCGACGGCCGGTATCAGCATCAGGAGGTCACCATCCGGGGCCTGTCCGACGAGGTGTCCGGCGTCCTGCGCGCCGGCTTCGAGGACGTCCTGGACTTCCCGCTCCTGGTCGTCGGCTGGGGGCGCTGCCGCGTCGGGTCGACCGCGATGACCAACCTGTTCGGCATCGCCGGTGCCGCCGCCTACTACCAACCGGTCAAGACCGTCGCGCGGTTCCGGCTGGTCGGTGGCGCCGGGGCGCCGTGGCGGTTCGGGCCGGGCGAACGCGTCCTCTTCGCCAAGGAGATGGCCGGGCCCTATCTGCCGTACGAGGCACTGTTCAACCCGATCGAGTGCCTGATGGCCGCCGGATGGCCGGCAGACCGACTCCACCTGCTGGTGCTCGATCGCGAACCCCGGGACTCGCTCGACTCCTGGATGGGCAAGTGGCACGAGAAGATCGGCCGCACCCGGGTGATCGAGAACTTCCTGCTCAGCACCGCCAACTACGACCGGATGCGCGCCTTCGCGCAGCGGGAGGGGGTGACCACCACCCACTTCCCGTACGAGGCGAGCCGCGCACCGGCCGAGACCGTCCGCTGGCTGTTCGACCGGATCGGCATCGGCGACCTCTTCGACGAGCGCCTGCTCAGCGGCTGGGGCGCCGCAGGTGACCTCAACTCCGCGGACGCCAGGATCCACTACCCCGACGAGCCGCAGGAGTACGTGGTGCCCGGCATCCACGGGCAGGGCGACGCCTACAGCTACCAGCCCCGCCGGATCAGCCAGCTCCGCGACGACGAGCTGTGCCACGCCGAGGACGACATGGTCGTGGCGAGCTACCGCACGTCGGTCGACCGGTTCTGCCGGGAACTCCAGGTGAGCCCGCAGTGGCGGCAGAAGATCTTCCCGGAGGCGCTGTGAACACCCCGACAGAGCAGGCCCAGCAGCAGCCGTGGCTGGTCATCGCGCCGCCGCCGACGCCCAACGGTGACCTGCACCTGGGGCACCTGTCCGGGCCCTACCTGGCGGCGGACATCTTCGCCCGTCACCAGCGACGCAAGGACACCTCGGCCGTCTACCTGTGCGGACTGGACGACCACCAGACCTACACCGCGCTCCAGGGCATCCGCGACGGGCGGACACCGGAACAGGTCGCCGACGACTTCGGGGCTCGCATCGAGGCCGCGCTGGACCGCTCCGGCATGTCGATCGACGTGATGGTGCGGCCACGCGGGTCGGCCCGGTACACCGCCTTCGTGCAGGACTTCATCCGGCTGCTGCACGAACGCGGCCAGGTGGTGGCCCGCGAGCGGCCACTGCCGTACTGCGCCGGCTGCGCGCGCTGGTGCTATGAGGCGTACGTCTCGGGGGGTTGCCCACACTGCGGCGCCGGTACCGGAGGCAACGCCTGCGAGAGCTGCGGCTGGACCAACCAGTGCGCCGACCTCAGCGACCCGACCTGCACCGTCTGCGGCCTGCGGTGCGAACTCCGCCAGGTGCGTCAACTCGTCTTCCCGCTCGAACCGCACCGTGACCGGCTCGCCGCGTACTGGGCCGACACCGTGATGAGCCCCCACGTCGCCCGACTCTGCCGGGAGACGGCCGCCGCCGGACTGCCGGAACTCGCGGTCACCTACCCGGGCGACTGGGGCATCCCCGCCACCGTCGAGGGGTTCACCGACCAGCGGATCTACGTGTGGGCCGAGATGGCCGCCGGATATCTCGGCACGTACCCGGGGCATCCGGACCTGTGGCGTCGATCCGGCCGGGTCGTCCAGTTCTCCGGGTACGACAACGCCTTCTTCTACGCGGCCTTCTTCCCGGCGTTGATGACCGCGTTCGACTCGGACGTCCGGCCGCCGACGGCGTTCGTCACCAACGAGTTCTACCAACTCGACGGGCTGAAGTTCTCCACCAGCAGGCGGCACGCGATCTGGCTGCGGGAGGTGCTCGACGAGGTACCCGCGGACCTGCTGCGGCTCTACCTGGCCGCCGAGGGGCCCGCGGTGGCCGAGACCAACTTCACCTGGCCGCAGTTCGAGCTCCACCTGCGCGGGGTGCTGCTGCCCCGCTGGGCGCGGTGGTGGGAGGAGCTGAGCCGCCGCGCCGCGACGAGCACGGGCGCTGCGCGACCGCTCGCCGACCGTACCGTCGAGCAGCGTCGGTTCCGCTCGCGCGTCCAGCAGCTCGCCGACCAGATAGACCAGGCACTCGACGCCGGGGAGTTCTCCACCCGGCGGGCCGTCGCCCTGCTCGACCTGCTGGTGCGGGAGGCGGCGGACTTCGGCGCCGCACACGACGTGGCGCGTGCCGGCATCGACGGCCTCGCCGGGGCCGTCGACCTGGAACTGGAGGCCGCCGCGGTGTTCGCACTGTGCCTCAGCCCGATCGCGCCGACCACGGCCCAGCAGGTCTGGGCGGCGCTGGGGCTGGCGGGACAGGTGCACGAGGTGCCGTGGGCCGACCGCGACGCGCTACCGGTGGACCGGTCGACCGTCGTCGGGCTGGACCAGGTGGGCAAGGCGTTGCAGGCCGGTGACATCCAGATGAGCGAGGTGGTGACCCGTGAATCGATCGACTGACGACACAATCGAGACCGACATCCTCGGGATCGGCCTGGGGCCGGCGAACCTGAGCTTCGGTGCGCTGCACGAGCCGGTGGACGGCAGGCAGGCATGCTTCCTGGAGGCTGCGCCGTTCTTCCAGTGGCATGCCGGCATGATGGTGCCGGAAGGCCAGCTCCAGGTGTCCTTCCTGAAGGATCTGGTGACCACCGTCGACCCGACGAGCAAGTTCACCTTCCTCAACTACCTGGCCGAGCAGGGCACCCTGCACCGCTTTCTGATCGCCTGCGCCACCAGCGGCACCTACCGCGAGGAGTTCGAGAAGTACTACCGGTGGTCCGCGGAACGACTGTCGGGTGTGCGGTGGGGCCACGTCGTCGAGCGCGTCGAGGCGGACGGTGACCGCTTCGAGGTCACCGTCCGCACCACTTCCGGCGAGGTTCGGGCGTACGCGTCCACTCTGGTGCTCGGCACCGGCAAGCAGCCTTACCTGCCGCCGTTCGCCGCCGCGCTACGCGGCCGACGGGTGATGCACAGCAGCGACCTCATGGTCGGCGCGCTGGACGTCGCGGGCAAGGACGTCCTGGTCGTCGGCGGCGGGCAGAGCGGCGGCGAGGTGGTCGACTACCTCCTCTCCGACACCGGCGCGCTGCCGGCGTCACTGACCTGGCTGTCCAAGCGCAGCGGCTTTCAACCGCTCGACGACTCGCCGTTCACCAACGAATGGTTCTTCCCCGACTACGTCGACCACTTCTACGCGCTGCCCCGGGAGCGGCGGGAGTCGTTGCTCAAGACACACCGGTTGGCCAGCGACGGCATCTCCGAGTCGACGCTGCGGGACATCTACCGTCGGCTGTACTACCTGGACATGGCACACGCCGGTCAGGTGCGGCACCATCTCCGCCCGGCCTGCCACGTCGAGGCCCTGCGCCCGGACGGTGACCGCCACGTGGCGCTGGTCAGGGAACTGGACGGCACCGGGCGGTTCGAGGTGCCCGCCGACGTGATCGTCTTCTGCACCGGGTACCGCGGCGGCCTGCCCGCCTACCTGGCCGGTTTGGACCCGCAGCCGCGCCGCGACGACGGCCAGCTACGCATCAGTCGGGACTACCGGCTGGACTGGGGCGGCCCCGAGTCGCTGTCGATCTATGTGCAGAACGCGGCCGAGCACACCCACGGCATCGCCGATCCGAACCTCAGCCTGGCCGCCTGGCGCAGCGCCCGCATCATCAACGCCATCTACGGGCGGCAGGTCTACGACACCGAGCGGGAGCAGTCCACCTCCCGGTTCGGTCCGGTGCCGACCACGGTGACGGCGCCGACCACGGTGACGGTGCCGCCGGACACCGCGCCAGCCGAGACCGAGGCCGCGCCGATCGGCGGGGGTCCGCTGACCGTCGGCTTCCGCTGCCCCGAGCGGTCTCCCGGTGGCATGTCCGTGGAGATGGCGGTGCTGCCCGGCAGCGACATCCGTCCGGTGCCGTTCCACTCGTCGCGGTGGGAGGTGCCGCCGGGGGCGGTGAGCGACCTCGACGTCCACGAGGTGGAGGAGATCTGGATGGTCGGCTCCGGCCGTGGCCGACTCGTCTCCGACGACGACGCGATCGACGTGGCCCCGGGCGACATGGTGTTCATGCCGAGCAAGGTGCCGCACCAGGTGGTCAACACCGGCACCGAGCCGCTGCGGATCTTCTCGGTCTGGTGGTGACGTGACGGAACCGGCGCGGCAGGACGACCCGACGACGCAAGGAGCCGTGATGCAGGACGACAACAGGCCGACGACGAGTGGTTTCGTCGTGGTGCGCAACGACGAGTCGGAGTTCTCCACCTGGCCGGCGGGGACCGCGCCGCCGGCCGGGTGGACCACCACCGACGTCGCCGGCAGCGAGGACGAGTGCCTCGACCACATCGGCCGTACCTGGACGGACATGCGTCCCCGGTCGGTACGGACGCCGGGCCCACGGCCGTGGCATCTGGACGCGCACCGCCCCAGCGAGGTGGTGGCGGACAGTTCCGGCGCGCGGGGTCCCGCCGTGCCGGTCCCGGACATCGGCATCGCCGATTTGATCGACCGTCGTAACGACGGCTTCCCGGACGAGATCGCCATCCGGTTCGCCGGGACGACCGTGACCCGCGCCGACCTGGCCCGGCGGACCCGACGGCTGGCCACCCGGCTGGCTGCCCTCGGCGCCGGTCCGGAGAAGCCCGTCGCGGTGCTGCTGCCCCGATCCGCCGACGCCGTGGTGGCGATCGTCGGCATCCTGCGGTCCGGCTCGCCGTACCTGCCGATGTCCACCGCCGACCCGGTCGCCCGGCTGCGCATGGTGCTGCGCGACGCGGGCAACCCGCCGGTGCTCACCGACGTCGCCGGTCGGGCGGCACTGGCCGACTACGACGGCGTCGTCACGCTGACCGATGACGACGGGGAGGACGACACCACGATCGAGTTCCCGCCGGTCGCGGGGGAGAACCTCGCCTACGTGGCGTACACCTCGGGGACCAGTGGGCCGCCGAAGGGGGTCCTCGGCACCCACCGCCAACTGGTCAACTACGTCCAGTGGTGCGCCGAGGAGTTCGCCCTCGAACCCGGCGAACGGGCGTTGCTGCACGCGCCGCTGTACTTCGTCGGTTCGGTCATGACGCTGTTCACCGCACTGGTCGCCGGCTGGGAACTGGATGTGGCACCGGAGCCGGTGGCCTTCGATGAACTGCGCGACCAGGCACGCCAGGGCAGGTGCGGCTTCCTCAAGCTCACCCCCTCGCACGTTCGCGCGCTGACCTCGATCGGCGACGTGGCGAAGCTGGCCCGGCTCTACATGATCGGCAGTGAGCCGTTGGTGCGTACGCCCGCACTGGCCGGGTGGATGGCCGAGAGCCCGGGATCGCGCTACGCCAACCACTACGGCATGAGCGAGACCTGCGGGGCCACCTGGTATTGGATCCGCGGTGACGAGCCGATCGGCGACCGGCTCCCGGTGGGCGCGCCCATCCTCAACGCGGAGGTGCACGTCCTCGGTCCGGACGGCCGGCGACTGCCGTACGGCGAGGTCGGCGAGCTGTGCCTGGCGGGCGCGGTGATCGGGCGCGGGTACCACGGCGATCCGGCCCTCACCGCCCGACGCTGGCGGCCACATCCGTGGGGGCGGCCCGGCGAACGGTTGCTGCACACCGGCGACCTGGCCCGGATGCGGCCGGACGGCACCGTCGAGGTGCTCGGCCGCTCCGACCGGCAGGTGAAGATCCGTGGACACCGCATCACACTGCCCACCGTGGAGGAGGCGGTGCTGCGCTGCCCGGGGGTGGCCGAGGCCGTCGTGTCGGTCATCCCCGACAGCCAGGAGGTGCCCCGGCTGACCGCGCTGCTGCGGCCCGCGCCGGACGAGCAGCCCTCGGTGGGGGAGATCCGGGAGCGCCTGCTGGCCGAACTGCCCGAGCCCTGGGTGCCCTCGCACTACGTGGTGACCCGGGAGTTCCCGCTGACCCCGAACGGCAAGATCGACTATGCCCGGCTGGCCGGTATCCGGGGCATCCGACCCGAGACGGCGGGCGCGTTCCGCGAGCCCGCCACGCCCGAGGAGAAAGCGCTCTGCGGCATCTTCGCCGACGTGCTGCACCTGGAGCGGGTCGGCGCGGACGACAACTTCCGCGACCTCGGCGGCGACTCGGTCAACGTGGTGCAGGCGATCTCACTGGCGCAGGAGGCGGGCGTCGAGGTCTCCATCAACGAGTTCTTCGAACACGGCAGCCCGCGTGCGCTGGCCGCGCTCGCCCGCCGTCCCGCCTCGGGGGCCGAGCCGCCGGTCGTCACCCCACCGACCGTCACCGTGGACGTCCACGGTGACGTGCCGGTGGTGCAGGACGAGCCGGTCGTGGCCGACCCGACCGGTCGGATCCAGCGGGTGGCCGTGCCGTTCGCCGCATCCGGCCGCTCCGCCCCGCTGACCTGGGGGCAGCTGCACATGTGGCGGCCCCTCCAGTGGTACGGGCCGGCGTTCGCCGCCCTGAACATCACCCGGTTCGTCGACCTCGGCGACCCGGGTGCCGACATCGACGCCTGCCTGGCCGCCGTCGGTCGCCTCGTCGAGACCTACGAGCCGGTACGCACCCGGTTCGTCCTGGCCGGTGACGAACCGGTCCAGCAGGTGGCGGCGAACGGCAACCTTCGGGTCGAGGTCGTCGACACCGAACCCGACGGGGTCGACGAGGCAGGGCGTGCCCGCGCGGCACAACTCGCGGCCGAACCGTTCGACCACGCCCGGCAGTGGCCGGTACGCCTGTGCCTGGTCCGCGCCGAGGGCCGGGTGCGGTCCATCGCGGTCGTCGCCTCACACCTCGCCTTCGACGGATGGAGCATCGAGCGGGTGACCGAGAGCCTCGCCGGATGGATCCGGGGTGACTCGGTCGTACTGCCCGACCCGGTGCAGCCCGCCGACGAGGTCGTCGAGGAACGGTCGCCCCGAGGGCGGCGACGCAGCGAGCAGGCGCTGGCGTACTGGCGGGAACGGCTGACCGAACTGCCGTCGGTGGGCCAGCGGCCGGAGGCGACCAGGGTCGATCCGCCATGGCAGCGTTGGGCACTGTGGTCGGCGGAGGTCCCGGCGTACGCGGCCGAACTCGCCGCGCGTACCCGCACCTCAACGTCCACCGTGATGCTGACCCTCGCGGCCGTCGCGACCGCCGCGCTGCAACAGCGGGACACCGTCGGGCTGTTGCTCATCTCGGGCAACCGGTTCACGCCCCGCGAGCGCCGCAACGCCGGACCCACGGTGCAGGACGCGCTCGTGGTCCACCACGGCGGCCAGGACCGCACCCTGGCGGAGGCGATCAAGGAGACGTACCGGACGGCGACGGAGGCGTACTTCAACGCCCGCTGTGACCCGATGGCGCTGGCGGCGTTGCGCGACGAGATCGGTGCCACCGGCCGACCGGACCTGTCCTGGTACTTCAACGACGCCCGGCTCGGCCGCGAATGGCAGCCGGGACCGGACGCCGAGCCGGTCGGGGAGCCGTTCCTGGTACGCGGCGACCCCTACAGCGACATGACCTTCTGCCTCGGTCTGGCGCAACGGGGACCGCACTGCGAGGTGTTCCTGCTCGCCGACACCGCCGTCCTGCCGCCGGAGCGGATCCGCCACTTCCTGCGCGCCCTGGGCCCGCTGCTGTCGCGGGCCCGGCACGAGGACCTGCTGGTCGGCGAGGTGGCCACGGCGTTGCTGGGCGAGCCGACGCGGGAGGGCAGCTGATGGGGGCCCGCGCACGACGGTACTGGGCGGAGGCCGTGGAGCCACGGCTGTTCCTCTTCGCCCAGCTCAAAGAGGTCCCCCGAGGGCTGACCACGATGATCGCGGTGCTCAACGTCGTGGTCGGACTGCTGCCGGTCGGGTTCGTGGTGGCCACCAGCACGGTCATCAGCCGGGCTCCGGCAGCGGTCTCCGGCGGGCTCGGCTCGCCGGCCTGGCGCGAGCTGACGTACGCGTTCGTGGTGGCGAGCGCGCTGTTCCTGCTGCAACAGCAGCTGACCCCGCTGTCCGTGTCGTTCGGTCAGCGGCTCAAGCACCAGGTCGACGGGCGCTTCCAGGATCGCCTGATGGCGACGTCGTTGCGTACCGCCGGGATCACGCCCCTGGAGGACCAGGCGTCACTGGCCAACCTCGAACAGGCGGCCGAGGGCTTGGAGAAGGGCAACCGCACACCGGGCGACGCCGCCGCCGGCACGCTCGCGCTGGTGCTGCGATACGCACGGCTGCTCGGATTCCTCGGCGTCATCGGCGTCGCGTACGCCTGGTGGGCCGCCGCCGCCATCGGCGTCGTCACGATGATGTTCCGGTACGGCCAACGCGGCGGAGTCAGGATGTACACCCGACTGTGGCCGCACCGCACGCGCTACCGGCGCGAGGCCGAATACTTCCGGGTGCTCGGCATGGGCGCGGAGAACGCCAAGGAGATGCGGGTCTTCGGCCTGGCCGACTGGGTCGGTGAACGTTACCGGTCGGCCGCGCTGGAGGCCCTGCGGCCGGTCTGGCGGGAACGCCGCCGGGTCAGCGTGGTCAACTTCGTCTGGTTCACCGCCGCCAGCCTGGTGATCACCTTCGTGGTGCTGGCGTCCGTGCTGCGCGCCGCCGCGGCGGGCGAACTGACACTGTTCGCGCTCACCCTGACCTTGCAGGCGCTGGTGGCGGCGGTGCTGCTCGGCGAGTTCTACCACGAGGCGGACACGGCGACCCAGTTCGGCATGCTCGCGGCGCGGGCCATGGACACCTTCCAGCGGCAGGTGTCCGACCTGGAGGACACCGAGCGTCCCGCGCCCCGCGTCGGGGCGCGGACACCCGCCGACGCGGCCGGCCTACCGGCGCGCGAGATCCGGTTCGCCGGGGTGTCGTTCCACTACCCCGGGTCGTCGGTACCGGTCCTCGACGGACTCGACCTGACGCTGCGGGCGGGGGAGTGCACCGCCATCGTCGGGCTGAACGGTGCCGGCAAGACGACCCTGGTCAAGCTCCTGTCCCGGCTCTACGACCCGGCCGCCGGAGCGGTGCTGGTGGACGGCCGCGATCTGCGTGACCTGCCGATCGACAGCTGGCGGCGGCAACTCGCGGTGATCTTCCAGGATTTCAACCGCTACGAGCTGACGGCCGCCGAGAACATCGCCTTCGGCGCCGTCGAGGCACCGGCCGCCCCGGACGCGGTGCGTCGGGCCGCGAAGGAGGCCGGCGTACTCGAGGTGCTCGACGGGCTGCCCGACGGCCTGGACACGCTGCTGACCCGCCGGCACGCCGACGGCGAGCAGCTCTCCGGCGGCCAGTGGCAGCGGCTGGCCATCGCCAGGTCGCTGTACGCGGTCGCGGCCGGTGCCCGGGTGCTCGTCCTGGACGAACCGACGGCCGCGCTGGACGTCCGCGCCGAGGCCGCCTTCTTCGACGAGTTCGCCGCGCTGACCAGGGGCATCACCACACTGCTCATCTCGCACCGGTTCGCGACGGTGCGGCACGCCGACCGCATCATCGTGCTGTCGGGCGGGCGGATCATCGAGGACGGCTCGCACGCCGAGCTGATGGCCGCCGGTGGCACCTACGCGCACCTGTTCGACCTCCAGGCGCGACGGTTCGCCGAGGACGACGCCGACACCACCGTGGAGGTGCCGTCATGACGGCGTTGACCAGCATGCGCGGCATGTTGCGGATCGCCTGGCGTACCAGTCCGCGCAAGATGGCCGTGTCGATCGTGCTGATGGCACTCGGCGGCGCGTCCTGGCCGATGCTGGCGCTCGCCCTCAAGCTCGGGGTGAACGCCGCCCTCTCCGGCGACACCTCCGGCAGCACCGTCGCGGCGGCCTTCGTCGTGTCCGGTCTGATCGGCGCTCTCATCCTCCAGCACTTCGCGTACGTGCCGTACGCGGAGGCGACCGAGATGGCGACGATCGCCCTGGAGGCGGAACTGGTCGAACTGGCCAACACCGCGCCCGGCATCGAGCAGTACGAGAGCGCCGAGTACGCCGACAAGATCGAGCTGCTGAAGAAGGGCATGGCCGAGTTCCACGACGGCATGCTGGGGCTGATGTCGATGGTGTCGCTGGTGACCTCGGTCGCCCTCACCGGGCTGTTGTTGGTCTTCGTCAACCCGTGGCTGCTCCTGCTGCCGTTGGCCGCGATCCCACCGGTGCTGGCGAGCCAGCGGGCGCAGCGGATCGTCAACCGGGCCAAGGAGGAGTCGGCGGGCGCCACCCGCCAGGCGAGTCACCTCTTCGGCATGGCCACCAGCGCCCGGCCCGCCAAGGAGGTGCGCCTGTTCCGGTTGCAGGCCGAGTTGCGCCGCCGGCACGCGAGTCTGTGGCACGCGGTCGGGGCGGTGCTGTGGCGCGCCGAACGGCGGGCCGCCCTGGTCGAGGCGGCCGGTCAGCTGGTCTTCGGCGTCGCGTACGTCGGTGCGGTCCTGCTGGTCCTGCGGGACGCGGTCAGCGGGCACGCCGGGGTCGGTGACGTGGTGCTGGTCATCGTCCTGGCGGTGCAGGTGAACCAGCAGGTGACCGCCGCCCTGGACCTGTTCCGCAAGCTCCAGCGGATGGCCCAGGGCATGACCCGCCTGCACTGGCTGCGGCAGACCGTCTCGGCGGGAACCGGCCGGGCCGCCACGGCGACGGCACCGGACCGGATCCGGTCCGGCATCAGGCTGGCGGGGGTCTCGTTCACCTACCCGGGCACCGTGAAGCCGGTGCTCCACGGTGTCGACCTGCACCTGCCCGCCGGTTCGACGGTGGCGATCGTCGGCGAGAACGGCGCGGGCAAGAGCACCCTCATCAACCTGCTCTGCGGCTTCTACCGGCCCACGGCCGGGCGCATCCTGGTCGACGACGTCGACCTGGCCACGATGTCACCGGCGCGCTGGCGGGCCCGGTTGGCCACGGCGTTCCAGGACTTCGTCCGGTTCGAGCTGCCCGCCGGGCAGGTGGTCGGCGTCGGTGACCTGCCGCGTCGCGACGACGTCGACGCCGTGCACGCCGCTCTGGGCCGCGCCCGCGCCGAGGATGTCGTGGACCGACTGCCCGACGGCCTCGCCACCCAGGTGGGCAAGTCCTGGACCGAGGGGGTGGAGCTGTCCGGCGGCCAGTGGCAGAAACTGGCGGTGGGCCGGGCGATGATGCGTACCGCTCCGCTGCTGCTCATCCTCGACGAGCCGGCCTCGGCGCTCGACCCGCAGGCCGAGCACGTGCTCTTCGAGCGGTACGCGGAGAACGCCCGCCGGGTCGGCGAGGAGTCCGGGGCGGTCACCGTCTTCGTCTCGCACCGCTTCTCGACGGTCCGGATGGCCGACCTCATCGTGGTGCTGTCGCAGGGCCGGGTGACCGAGGTCGGCGGCCACTCCGACCTGATGGCCCGCGACGGCCTGTACGCCGAGCTGTTCGGCATCCAGGCGAGGGCGTACGCCGGGGAGGCGACCGGTGGTGCGGACAGCTGACCGGGCCGGTGCCCGCTAGCCCCGACGAGAGCGGCCCCGGTGGGCGGTACCCTGCGCCTACCGGGGCGTGGCCGACGCGGCGATCGAGGTGGCGGCGGCCGACACCCGGACCGGCAGGAGAGGAACGCGAAGTTCGTGGACGACATCGTTTCGCTGGTCAGGCCCGAGATCTACGCGATGCGGCCGTACAGTTCGGCGCGCGTCGAGGCCGATCAGGCCGTGCGGATCCACCTCGACGCGAACGAGAACCCCTATCCGCCGTACCCGGGCGGCAGCGAACAGGAGGGGCTCAACCGGTATCCGGAGCCGCAACCACCGTCGCTGCTGCGCCGATTCTCCGAGATCTACGGACTGCCGGTCGAGCAGCTCTTCCTGTCCCGCGGCGCGGACGAGGCCATCGACCTGCTGGTCCGCGCGTTCTGCGCGGCCGGTCGGGACGCCATCCTGATCACACCGCCGACCTTCGTCATGTACGAGACGGCCGCGCACATCCAGGGCGCCTCGGTGCGGCAGGTGCCCCTGCTGGCCGGGTCGTACCAGCTCGACACGGACGCGATGCTGGCCGCCTGTGACGCCGACCCGGGGATCAAGATCGTCTTCGTCTGCTCACCGAACAACCCGACCGCCAACCTGATGGAACACGCGTCCGTGCTGCGGCTCGCCGAGCGGCTGCGCGGCCGGGCGATGGTGGTGGTGGACGAGCTGTACCTGGACTACTCGGGTCGACCGTCCCTCGCCGGTGCGATCGCCGAGCAGCCCAACCTCGTGGTCGTACGGTCCTTGTCCAAGGAGTACAGCCTCGCCGGTGAACGCTGCGGCATCACCCTCGCGCACCCGGAGGTCGTCGGGGTGCTGCGCCGCATCATGCCGCCGTACCCCCTCACCGTCACGGCGATCCGGGCGATCGGCGCGGCGATCTCGCCCGACGGCATCGCCTACGGGCGGCGCAACATCGACCGCATCGTCGCCGAGCGGGACCGCGTGCGTGAGGCCCTGGCGCAGCTGCCCACCATCGTCGAGGTGCTTCCCTCGGACGCCAACTTCCTGCTGGTACGCACCGAGGATCCACGGCGACTCTGCGCCGCGCTGGCCGCGCAGGGCATCAGGCTGCGGGACCGCAGCGGCGTGATCGACGGCGCGGTGCGGCTGTCGATCGGCACGCCCGAGGAGAACGACGAACTGCTCCGGGCGCTCAAGCTCCACGGCTGAGCCGACGTACTCGCTCGTCCGCTCAGCCGAAGTTGGCCAGCAGGAAGGCACCCAGGCCCGCCAGCGCCAGCGGCAGCGCCGTGGCCAGGGCCAGCGCGCGTTGCCGGTTCGTGCGCCCCGCCACGACGAGGACCAGCAGACCGAGCGCGATCTTGATCAGCGCGTCCCAGATCGGGTCGTCGCCGTAGTCGGGGTTGCCGATCCGGCGGATCTCCAGCCCCGCCTCGGCGAACAGCACCGCGGCCGGTAGCGCGGGCCCGACCACCCGTCGCCAGTCCGCCGCGCGCGCCCACACCCCGGCGATACCGAAGAGCACTCCGGCGAGGACGCCGAAGCACATCCAGAGCAGTGACGACGGCGCCCACAGGACAGACCAGTCGTCGCCCTGCACGAGCGCCGCCGTGACGTAGTAGCTGGGCACCGCGACCACGAGCCCGACGGCGGCGCCGACCGCCGCGCGCAGCGCACCCGTACGGACCCAGCGGCCGAAGAAGAACGCGGCGACCGCCCAGACCGCGCTGGAGTTGCCCAGGTTGCCGGCAGGATAGGGGACGTACTTGATCCAGATGAAGTCGATCGAGCCAAGCAGCAGACCGCCCAGTAATGCGGCGAGCGCGACGTGTCGATGGCCGGGTTCAGGTCGCATCGCAGCAGATAATACCGGGTATGCATCAGGGTTCTGTGCTGCGGGTCAGGCGATTCCATGGGGCCGCTACCGCCGGGTGCGGCGCTGACGTCGGCACCTGGCGGGTGGCCGGATCGCGATCCGGCGAGCAGTCTGGAGTGCTGTCGCATACCCGTGCCTCGGCCCGGGTACGTCGATCGAGGAGAGGTGCCGTGGGGCGTGGCGTGCGACGGGAGAGCCCACCCGGCCGGGATGAGGAGTGGGAGATGTCGATGCGCAGCTGGCTCGCCGGAGCGGGGCTGGTGGCGCTGGCCCTCGGGGCCGGAGCCTGCGGTGGGGCGGACGGCACCGACGAGGGCTCCGCGTCGCCGACGACCACCCCGGTCGCCACCGCCACGCCGACCCCGGCCGCCACTCCCGACGTGTTGTCCGGCACCCGCCAGGTCACCATCAGCCGGATCGACGCCTTCGAAGCGCGGTTGTCGCTGACCGACGACGGTCGCCTCGCCGAGGTGGACGACGACAGTGGTCGGCAGCTGTTCGTGCCGACTCCGCTGACCGGGCAGAAGTACCTGATCAGGGCGTACCGTGGCGCCGGCGGTGGTAAGCCGATCTGCTGGCAGTCGGTCAACCCGGGCGGCGGTCGGCCGCTGACGGTGGAGGGCGTCGCCTGCCGGGAGGGCGAGCCGCGACAGCAGTTCACCATCTCCGCCGCCGACGCGGACGAGGGATTCCTGATCAGCTTCGACTCGGCGTACCTGCGGAACTCGCCGGACTCCGGGCTGATCCTGGAGAAGCTGGGCGACCGGCCGCCGATGAGCAGCTTCCGGTTCAACGACAACGGGCCGGCGCCCGCCTGGAAGTAACGACCGCGCCGGTCACCCCGCGTCGTGGCTGGGCCGGTCACCCGGCGTGGTGGCGGGGCCGCTGGCCGGGCGTACGGCCTTCGAGGTCGCTCTTGAGCGTGGCCAGCATCCCCACCGCCGCGCTGGCGTAGTCGCCGATCCACCGGTCGTGGATGTGCTTGATCGGTAGCGGGTCGAGGTGATTCCACCGCTCGCGGCCCTTGCGCTGGGCGATGACCAGCCCGGCCGCCTCCAACACCCGCAGGTGTTGCATCACCGTGCAGCGATCCAGGTGCGGGAACCGCTCGCAGAGATCGCCGGTGGTCCGTGGCTGGTCCTTGAGCGCATCGAGGATCCGTCGCCGGGTCGACGAGGCCAGCGCCTTGAAGACGAGGTCCTCGTCGACCGGATCCGGTTCGGCGCGTACGCCGTGACTCGACATGTTATAAAGCTATAACATGTCGATGTCGGGTGAGAGGACCACCATGGACCTGCGATTCAAGATCGCTGGACGGATCAGTCGGGGCGTACACGAGGTGTTCGAGGCGGTGGTCGACCCCGACCAGCTCTCCCAGTACTTCACCACCGGCGGCGCGAAGGGCCGACTGGTCACCGGAGCCACCGTCACCTGGGACTTCGCCGAATTCCCCGGCGCCTTCCCGGTCGAGGTGGTCGAGGTGGAGCAGGACCGGCGGATCGTGCTGCGCTGGGAGGCGGCCGACGACGCCCAGTCCACCTCCGACGAGCCGGTCACCGGCGCGTCCTACTTCACCACCGTCACCATCGAGTTCGAGGCACTCGGTGACGACCGGACGCTGGTCACCATCGCCGAGGAGGGATGGCGGCCCACCCCCGGGGGCCAGCGGGCCTCGTACGGCAACTGCGAGGGGTGGACCAACATGCTCTGCTGCCTCAAGGCGTGGCTGGAGCACGGCATCAACCTGCGCGCCGGATTCTTCGCCTGACCCGTCAACCTCCTGGTCATGGCCTGGGACGTCCCGGTCGGTGCAGCCAGGGTGCGATCCTGGGCGCCGCAGCGACCGCCAAAGACCCCCCTCGCTCCGACCCGTCGATGCTGACGCCGCTAGCCGGTCGCCGCCTGGTGTTCGGCGACGGCGCGGCCCATCCGGGTCACCGCCTCGGTCAGGATCTCCGGGGAGGTGGCGAAGTTGAGCCGGACGAAGCCGGTGCCGCCGGTGCCGAAGACGTGCCCGGAGCTGAGCGCCACCCGTGCCCGGTCGAGGAACAACCCCGCCGGCCCGGCGATGTCGGTCACCACGCCGGGCTCGTCGCCGACCGGCCCGCTGTCGATGCCCAGGTCGGTGCAGTCCAACCAGGCCAGATAGGTGCCCTCGGGCGGGTCGTAGCCGATGGTCGGGGCATGCCGGGCCAGCAGCGTCCCGAGCAGCTTGCGGTTGCCGTCGAGACCCGCCAGGAGACGGTCCAGCCAGTCGCCGCCGTCGCGGAAGGCGGCGGTGTGCGCGATGACGCCCAGGTGGCTCGGCCCGTGGCCGACCTCCTCCGGCATCCGCCGCAGGTCCGCCACCGCGCGTCGGCCCGCCACCACCAGCGCCGACTTCAGCCCGGCCAGGTTCCACGCCTTCGAGGCGGACAGCACCGCGAACGCGTCCTCGGCCCCGGCCACCGTGAGGTACGGCGTGAACGGTGCCCCGGGCAGCGCCAGCGGCGCGTGGATCTCGTCGGCCACCACCCGTACCCCGTGCCGACCGGCCAGCTCGGCCACCGCTTCGAGTTCGTCGCGACGGTGGACGACACCTGTCGGGTTGTGGGGGTTGCACAGCAGGAACACCGCGCGGCGACCGCCCGCGCGTGCCCGGCGGAACGCCTCGTCCAACACCGACAGGTCCATCCGCCGGTCCGCACCGAGCGGTGCCTCGATCACCTGCCGATCGGCGTGGCTGACGAAAGCGTAGAACGGTGGGTAGACCGGGGAGCAGAACACCACCGCGTCGCCGGGGTCGGTCAGCAGCCGCAGCACCTCGACGATGCCGAGCATCACGTCCGGCACCACGGTGACGTGGCCGACCGGCAGGTCGGACCAACCCCACCGTCGGGCCGCGAAGTCGCCGAGCGCCTCCGCGTACGCCGTCCCATAGGCGTACCCGGTGTCGCCGCGTCGGACCGCGTCGTGCAGTGCCTCCGCGACGGGCGCGGCCAACGGCACGTCCATCTCGGCCACCCACAGGGGCAGCACGTCCTCGGCGTACAGCCGCCACTTGACGCTCGTGCGTCGGCGCAACTCGGCCAGGGACAACTGGGTCAGCGGATTCACCATCGACAGCTCCACCTCACCCGGCGGTCCTCACCTACGTCGAGATCCCAGCCTGCCACCGAGGCCCAGGAATCATCGCATCGTACGCAACTGCTCGACCCCCGGGCGTCCCGCCGCCGGTGGTTGGACACCGCCTGCCGGAGGCTGCCAGGCTGTCCGGCCATGGAGGGCATCACGGCACAGCTACCGGCACTCCTCGGCGTGCTGGTCGGCACCATCGGCACGATCGTCGCCACCTCGCTGGCCGACCGTTCACGGTGGCGACGGAACCAGACCGTGCGATGGGACGAGCGGCGACTCGACGCGTACGTCGAGTTCGCGCGGGCGCTCAAGGAGGCGCACACCATCGCCAGCCGAGCGACCGGCGGCTACCTCGATCGCGACGTCGCCCTCGCCGAGCTGGCGGAGGCCGACTTCCGGCACACGCTCGCCTGGGAGAACGTGCTGCTGCTCGGCGACGCGCCGACGGTGACCGCGGCGCGGGCCTGGCGGGACAGTGTCTGGGCGGTCGAACGACTGGCCCGGGAGGAGCACACCGACGTCGACCGGGCCGCCCTGCTGCACCAGGCCAACAAGGCACGCGACGACTTCTACCGCGCCGCCCGTGGTGGACTCGGCGTCGGCGGCGGCTCGGTGGCCCAGGCCGACCTCCTGGTGAGCAGACTCAACCTCACACCCGCTCCGCGCGCCGACCGCTGACCACCCCGGGTTTGCCCGGCCCGATCCCAACAGGTCCGGCGCGTGTCTCAGACCGGCTGGTCGAGGATGGCGCTGAACCGCTGCTCGGCCAGGTCGAGCTGGTCCAGGATGTGCTGCTTGACCGCCTCGGACAGCGGAGTGTCGGCCCGGGTGACGAGGTCGCGGTACACCGGCAGCAACGGGCGGTACTTCCGGGCCGACGATTCGACCTTCGGGCCGACGGAATGGATCACCCCGACGCCGTTGTCCGTGAAGTCGGAGATCTTGATGACCCGTGCCCAGGGTTCCCGTTCGAGACTGGCGGCGACATGCTCGCGGTACTGCTCGTACCGGTCACGCCCGGGATCCCACGGCGGGTTGGTGACCGCGCCCACCAGACGCGCCACCCGTGGCCCGAACCGCTCCGCGAGCACCGCCAACGCCCCAATCGCCAGATCCCCAGCCGCTCCCTCGCCCCCCACCAACTCGCCCGGGTGGTCCTCGACGGCGTCGTGCAGCAGCCCGGCGACGATCACGTCGACGTCGCGCACCTGGTAGTGGTGCAGCATCCGGATCGACACCCGGAGCAGATGATTGACGTACGGCTCCCGGGACCGGCGATCGTCGCGATGCAGCCGCGTGACCAGCTCCAACGCCTCGTCGAGCCGCTGCCGCTCGGCGCTGTCGAAGCGCTGGATCTCCAGCCGGAACCGCTCCCGCAACCCGACCTCGCCGTGCATCTCGGTGATCGCGTGCATCGGCATACTGGCCAGATAAGGCGGCAATTCCATCCGTCCCTTATACCCAATCCCCCCACCCCCCGCAGTTGCAGCTCCTTGAGCGTGGCGGTGTGGCTGTCCGCCACGCCGCCCCTGAGGTGTTCGCCGCAGCGCCCCCGCTCAAGGACCAGCGCCTCCCACCCAAGCCCCAGAGCGTCCCGCCACTCAGCCGGATCGGCCCGCCACTCGGTCGCCGTGCGGTCGCGGCCTGGCTTCGCGGGCGCGGCGCACTCAGCCACCTCACGGCCCTCGACGTGTGGGGGCTGCACCGACAACAAGCCGGGGACCTGCTGCACGTGAGCACGCCAGCGGCCTGCGAAGCTGGCCCGGAGTCCGACTCCACCGACGCCGCCACCTCACCCTCGCCCCGCCGTCGGTGCTGGTACGACAAGGGCTGCCCGTGACCACCATCGAGCGATCCCTCATCGACACGTGGCCGATGCTTCCCGTGGCCGAGCAATGGACGCCCACAATCAGGGCGGTCGACAACCGGCGGACCACCCCCGGTCGGCTGCAAACTGCGCTCGACACCACGGCGCGGGTCGCTGGCTGCGGGAGCCCAGACGTCGGCGTCCGTCGAGAACCGACCGTTGGGAGGGTAGCGGGGAGATCAGAGCCGGTGCAGTCTGACCGATGTGAAGGCTTTTGTCGGCGTGACGGACGAAAAGTGGTACCGGTTCCTGGCGGCACGTCCCACCCTGAACGAGGTCAACTTCTGGCGGCCCTCCGGCGGCGGCTTTCGTGCCCTGACGCCCGGCGAGCCCTTCTTCTTCAAGGCGCACTACCCGCTCAATCAGGTGGTTGGCGGAGGCTTCTTCAGCGGTTTCGCTCGGCTGAGGATCTCCGAGGCGTGGGAGCTGTTCGGCGAGGCCAACGGCGTCGCCAGCTTGGACGAAATGCGTCGTAGCGTCGGTCGGTACCGCAAGCAGCCGATCGGGCTCGATGAGGATCCGGTCATCGGCTGCATCTTCGTCCGCGACAGTGTCTTCTTCCCCGATGGCTCGGCGGCTGGCCCACCACCTGGCTTCGCGTCCAACGTGGTGCAGGGCAAGACGTACGACCTCGCTGACCCGTCCGCGGCCGAGTACTTCGACGTCCTGTTGCACCGCGTGCTGGGGGCGGCTATCGAAGTGGACTTCAGTAAGCCCTGGCATCGTCCTGGGCCGGTGTACGGTGATCCGCGCCTGGTGCCGCAGCGCCTTGGTCAGCAGTCGTTCAAAGCCGTGGTGCTGGGTGCCTATGGGCGGCGTTGCGCCATCACCGGCAACAAGGTCCAGCCGGTGTTGCAGGCGGCTCACATCCGGCCGTTGCCGCAGGGCGGGGAGCACCGGATCGACAACGGCCTGCTGCTTAAGTCGGACGTGCATATCCTCTTCGATCGGGGATATCTTGGCGTGGACCCCAAGTTCCGATTGATGGTCAGCCCTCGATTGCGCAGTGAATTCGGTAATGGCGACCAGTTCTACGCCAGGGCAGGTACGTCCATCGCCCTCCCGGAGCGGCGGAGCGACCGACCCAACGCCGAGTACCTTGAGTGGCACCTCGACACAGTCTTCAAAGCCGTCTGATCGCGGTTGCTGACCTGCCACGCCGGCCGCCTGGTTGGCCACCTGGCAGTACGTCAAGAACCGGTCGGATCCGGCTGTCGGCGAGCGTCGTCGCGGATGCGGGTGGCTAGGTCGAGGGCGGCGCGGATCGGGTCGTGGGCCCAGGTGCTGGCGAACGCGTCGTACAGCCGCCAACCGGCCCGGATGAGCGTGCGCTGCCGCTCTACGTGCGCGGTCACGCCGTCCGGATGCACTCCGCACATCAGACCGACCGGGCCGTCGTCGCCGACGCAGAGGTCGACCCGCCAGCGGCCCACGGGGTAGCCGGGCCGTACGTCCAGCCCGATCCGGGTCAGCTCGACCGCGAGAGCGTTCGCCCATGGGGCGGGCGGCGTGGGTTCCGGCTCGGTGGCGTTCAGCGGTTGTTCGGCGTACCGGAGATAGTCGCCGATGATGCCCTCCGGGGCCTGGAGCGACGTGACCACGGTGAGCCGCTTCCGGGCCCGGGTGACCATGACGTTGAACAGGTTCGGCTCGGCGACGAACCGGTGGCGTGCGGGTGGGTCGGCGTCGACCAGCCCGAGCGTGGCGATCACCACGTCGGCCTCGCTGCCCTGGAACGCGTGCACCGTTCCGGTACGCAGGCCCAACCGTTCGATCGCGTCGACGTCGTACGCCGACAGCAGTGCCGCCTCCACCGCGTCGGCCTGGGCGCGGAACGGGCTGATCACTGCGACGCCGCCCGGTGGGGGTCGGTCGGCGAGGGCGTCAACCAGGCCGAGTACGGTCGCCACCTCGGCCTGGTTGACGCCGTCGACCACCGTGGCGTCGGCGACGGTCACCACGTCGATGGCGTCGGCCCGTTCGTTGCCCGGGTGCCGGGTGACCAGTTCCAGCCGGTCGTCGTAGAACCGGCGGGCGGAGAATCCGATCAGGTGCGGCGCGCAGCGGTGATGTTCACCGAGCCAGGTGACGGGTGCGGCACCGGCCGCCACGTCGAAGGCGCTCGCCCGGCGCACGTCGAGTCGGTCGGTGAAGCCGGCCAGACCGTGCCGGTGCAGCGTGGCGGTCACGTCCGCGTCGGACACGAACGACACGAACCGCAACTGCCGGGGATCACCGGCGACCAGAGCCCGGCGGGCGCGGGCCAGCACCGGGGCGGCCCGCAGTTGGTCGATGTGCGCCGCCTCGTCGAGCACCACCAGGTCGAACATGCCGGCCGCCGGTGGCAGCAGGTCCTCGACGTCGGCGACCGTGCCCACCCACAGCGGCAACGCCCGGACCAGGGCGTCGGCGTCCAGCGCGGCGAGCAGTTCCCGGCGGCGGTTGCGTCCGGCCCGCAGTGCGGTGCCCAGGCCGCTGGCGGCGCGTCGGGCATCCCCGGTCCACCGTCGTGCGCTGGCGGTCTGGTTCCGCAACGCCGTGCCGACCGCCTCGGCGAGCGCGACGTCCGCTTCGGCCAGCGCCCGCCAGGCGGCGGCCAGGTCGGTGCCGCCGTGCGAGGACAACCGGGCGGCGGCCCGTACGGCGTGTGCCGCGTCCACCGCCGCCCGTAGCTGGGGTAACGGTACGTCGGTGCGGGCGCCGGTGAGCCGGTGGAGTCGGCGGGTGGCGTGCGACCGACGCCACCGGGACCACCAGCCGTCGCCGTCGCGGCTGGCGTCGTGCAGGGCGGCGCGGATCGCGGCGAGGTCGGTGTCCGGCTCGAACACCGCCGGAGCGTCGTGGCTCAGCGCGGGCAGCAGCGGCTGCCAGTCGGAGAGCGTGGCGGCGAGCCGTTCCTGCTCGAGCGCGGCGACGATGCCCGCTCGGGTTCCGGTGACCCGGTCCAGGGCGGTCGACACGGCGGTGCTGTCCCGGCGCAGCTGGGCGTCGTCCACGCCGACTGCGACGCCACCGGCAAGCTCGGTGGCGATGGCCCCGCGCCGCTCGGCATCGCCGAAGAGCACAGGTGGTGGGCCCGGATGTCGGCGCAGCAGTTCCCCCAGCACCTCGGCGGCGTGAGTCGACTGGGTGGCCACCAGCACCGATCCGCCGCGCGCCACGGTGTCCAGCGCGGCGGCGACCAGGGCGTGACTCTTGCCGTTGCCCGGGGCACCCGAGACCACCACCACGGGTGCCGTCCTGGTCCGGCGGATCACGTCCTGCTGGGCGGCGTTCAGCGGCAGGGGCGACAGCACGTCGTCCGCGTCGGTGAGATCGGCTGTGCTCGGGGCCTGCGCGGTGCCGTCGGTGCCGAGGTAGAGCCGGTTCAGGGCGGTGTCCGCCAGCCCGGGTCGGCCCGCCCAGCTCAACAGGGTGTCGCGGAGACGACCGGCGAACACGTCGCGGGTCACGAAGATCGCTGCCGCGGCCACCCCGGTGACATCGTCGTCGACGCCGCGCGGCGGGCGCGTCTGGACCGTGGCCACCTTCACGCCGGCGGCCTCGGCCGCCGAGGCGATCCAGGCGGTGGTGCCGGGGGCGGTCAACCAGCCGGGTCCGGCGAGCCCCGGTGCGGCCTCCAGCCGGGCGGCGAGTTCCCGATCCTCGATCAGCGAGGTCAGTTCGAGGTCACCGGCCGGCACGACCCGGTACCCGCGTCGGCTGCGTTGCAGGCGTACCGGCTGGGCCAGCAGCGGCAGCCGGATCCGTCGCCGGGTGCCGTCCAGGTCGGCGGTGCCGACGAGGAAGGCCAGTCCGAGGCGGAGGATCCGTTCGTCGCGGTGCAGGGCGTCGAGCGCGGCGAGCCGGTCCAGTCGTGCGCTACGTGGACCCCGGTGCGGTTCCGGCAGCCAGACCAGCGGCCGACCGGGCCCGGAGACGTCGAGGACCCGCTCGGCACCGGCCGGGGCCAGGTCGGCGAGCGCGGTGAGGATGGCCGCCGCGTGCATCGCCCGCAGATTCTGCCCTACCTGGTCCCGCCCGGGACCCCCGTCCACCTCGCCGCTGTCCACGACCGGCGGTGACCGAATTTGACACAGGCCCTGGCTAGCCTGACGGCCATGACTCTTGATCTCCTCCTGCTACCCGATCCCGTTGGAGAGTCCTCGCTGAAGGCGTCGGACGGCGAACGGAAGGACACGGGTGATTCGTCCGACTCTCAGGCGTGGGATGCCATCGTCTCCGGCGTACGGGACGTCGTCGGCGAGGTGGTGCTGGGCGAGGACGGCCCGAACCGCACGCTGACGCACCAGGCCAGCGGCATCACGGTGCGCTACCGGTCTGGTGAGGCGGCCGTCAACCTGCCGTTCTGGCACAGTGGCGCGGATGCTGAGTGGTTCGTCCGGACCACCTACCGGATCGGGCACGTGGTGGCGGACGCGACGGGCCTCGTCGCCCACGTCTCGCAACTGGGTGTGCCGCTGACCGAGGCTGAGTCCAGCATCGGCGCCGCGGTCGACGTGCTGTTCGAGGAGGGGCCCGTCTCGTCGCACCTCTGGCCGCGCGATGGCATCCGGGTCTACTTCACCGGCCCCGCCACCCTCGCCGACGCCGCGCAGCGCCTGAGGTCGATGGTGGTGGCCGAGGAGAACGACCGACTCACCGTGCAATGGGATGACGGTCCCCAACTGGAGGTGACCTTCGAGGCGGGGCCACGGATCGCCATCGAGGCCGCCGAGGTCGCCGAGGACTATGGCATTCCGGAGATGGCCGCCTACGACCGCCGGTTCCAGGTCACCTTCGACGATCTCGACGAGGTGCTCCAGGAGACCAACACCCTGATCGACGTCACTCTGCACCTCCAGGATCTCACCGGGGGTTACGTGAGGCGTTCCTGGAACGACGAGGTGTCGCCGCCGTACGACAGCTAGTGCGGTGGTGGGGCCGTCGGGTGTCGACGGCCCCACCAGGTCGGGCGTGCTGTCCCGGGGGACGGCCGGGTTGGTGCGCTAGTTGGCGTACGTCTCGAACTCGGCGACCCTCGGGGTGCCGGTCGAGCTGGTGATGTCGAAGGTCACCTTGCGCATCGACGTCGGGGCGAAGCTGATGACGCCCGCGCCGGTGCCGGAGGCCAGCACCGCGCCGGTGTCGTGGTTGAGGACCCGCCAGTTGCGGATGGTGCCGTCGGAGCCGGACGCCTCACGGATGTTGATCCGGGAGACCGTGGTGGCGGAGCCCCACTTGATCGAGATCTGTCCGGTGGTGCCGTTCGGCGACCAGGCGGTGTTCATGTTGCCGTCGCGCACGTCGCCGTAGCTGGTGCCGCTGGCCTTGCTGGAGCCGTCGGAGCCGGCGCCGATGCTGAGGTTGGGGCCGCTGGGCTGGCTCGGCGTCGGGCTGCTGCTCGGGGGTGGGGCGGTGTTGGTCGGCCCCGGCGTCGGGCTGGTCGGCCCGGCGGTCGGGCTCTGCGGCGTGCAGTTGCCGTTCGAGGTGCGGATGCCCTTGTTCGCTCCGGCGGTCTGGCTGACGATGCTCGGCACGCAGCTGGCCGAGTCGAGGTGGTACGAGTACGGGACGCTGACGCTGGTGTTGGAGGTCGGGTTGGGCCCGGCCGGGTTGGTGTCGCCGCTGCGGCTCGACCAGGTCACGTTGTCGAAGATGTTGCCGCTGACCTGCCAGTAGCCGGCCGCGCTGGTGTAGAAGGTGCCCAGCACGTTCTTGGCGTCCTGGAAGTAGTTGTTGTCCACCTTGGCGCGCGCACCGGCCCGGGAGTTGATGCCGGACTCGTTGAGGCGTACGTAGTGGTTGTTGAAGATGTGGGCGATGCCGCCACGCAGCAGCGGCGTACGGGAGTCGATGTTCTCGTACCGGTTGTGGTGGAACGTGACGTACCCGTTGGACAGGTCGCTCTCGCTGGACCCGATCAGCCCACCCCGGCCGGAGTTGCGCAGGATGCTGTAGGACAGCGTCACGTACTGGGTGTTGTTCTTCATGTCGAACAGCCCGTCGTAGCCCTCCGACTCGCCGCCGGACGCCTCCAGCGTGACGTGGTCGACCCAGACGTTGCGGACGTTGGCCTCCATGCCGATGGCGTCGCCACCGTTGGACGTGGGCGAGCCCGACTTCTTGACGTTCCGGACCGTCACGTTCTGGATGATGATGTTCCGGGCCTCGCGGATGTGGATGCCGATCTGGTCGAAGAGGGCTCCGTTGCCGACGCCGAGGATGGTGACGTTGCTGATCTGCTTGAGTTCGATCACGTCGGCGGCGGTGTTGCAGCTCGAACCGGACACCTTGCTGGTGTTGCCGTGGTTGATGGTTCCCTCGACCTGAATGATGATCGGGGTGCTGCTGCTGGCCCGGTTGCACAGGGCCGCGTGGATCTGGGTTCCGGTGGTGGCGCGTACGGTCTGCCCGCCGGAGCCGCCGGTGGTGCCACCGTTGCTGCTCGCGAAACCGGTGGCGCTGCCGACCGCGGCGGACGCCTGCGGCATCGTCGTCAGGGTCACGCAGAGCGCGGCTGTCGTGGCGGTGGCGGCCATCCCAGCGAGGAGTCGGAGTGTGACCGTTCGTCTCATCCTGATCTCACTTCCTTGTCGGTGGTGGCGTAAGGAAGGGCCCCCTTCTAACGCCTGAGGTAGAGCAGGGGTCCCCTGTTAACACCTGGGTTACTGCGGGAGGCGGTCGGCGCCGGCGAGGGAACCGACCGCCAGCGGCACCAGCGGAGCCGGCAGCACCGGTCCGTGCCGCAACGAGGGCGTCCAACCGGCGTCGGGGCTCAGGTCGGGGTCGTGTGCGGCGTTGTACGCGGCCACCAGGTCCACCGGGCGGGGCAGCCCGCCCGCCGGATCGACCCAGTTGCCCCGGGTGGTGATCGCGGTGCCACCCCAGTCGTAGAGCAGGTCGGCGGCGTCGACGCCGGTGCCGAGGGTGAAGTGGTTGTTCTCGACGTGCACCGCGGACTGGACGCCGACGCCGATGGCGTACTCGAAGCCGTCACCGCCGAGTCGATAGGCGTTGTTGTAGACGTCGACCTGACCGAAGCGGACTCGAGGCAGCCGTTGGAGCCCGCCGTCGAAGAGGTTGTGGTGCAGGGTGACGTTCAGCCGGCCGACGTCTGGTCCGACGGTGTTGGACGAACCGATCAGCATCAGCTTGTCCCGCCCCACGAAGCGGTTCCACGAGGCGGTGACCAGGCTGGCGGTGTGGGTGATATCCAACGCGCCGTCGTGCACCTGGTAGGGCCGTCCGAAGTACAGCGGCTGGGCGCTGTCCGGGTTGTCCCCGTCGGTGAAGGTGTTGTGGTCGATCCAGACGTTCTCGCTGCGGCGTACCGACAGCAGGTCGAACTGCGAGTTCCAGTTGCCGGCCTCGCCGTCGGTGGGGGACCAGGCGGGGAAGCAGTCCCGGGCATCGTCGAAGGTGAGGTTGCGGACGATGACGTTCGGTGCCCGGTCGATCATCAGGGTGAGCCCGGTCAGCCGCGCCCCCCGCAGCCCGACGATGGTGGTGTTCGGGCCGACGTTGATCTGCGTCTGCCGGGTCTGGTTGGTCACCGACCGGACCCGCGCCTCCTCCAGCGGCCCGCTCGGCGTCACCCGACCCCAGACCGCCGGGTCGTACGCGGCCAGGTACGCCTCCAGCGAGTACCCGGGGTCGGCCAGGTCGGTACAGGACAGCAGTCGGCCGTCGGCAGTCTCGAAGCCGTCGATGCGGCCCTTGACGTACACGATCTTGGGGGTGTCGTTCGTCGCGTTGGTGGCGTTGTCCCCGCCGAGCGCGTCGACCAGTTCCGCGCGGCTGCTCACCACGTGGATCTGGTCGGCCGAGGCGGCGGAACCTCCGGTGGTGCCCGGCCCGGCGGCTGCCCAGCCGTCGCCGGTTGGCAGGGCCTGTCGGCCCAGCTGGCGGGCCAACGGTGACAGGGGTGCCGAGGCACCCCGCTGGAGCTGGCTGCCGTCGGTGGCGTCCGGATGGCTGGCCGGTCGGGCCAGGGCGGCGGCGGGCGCGGCGCTCAAGGCGATAGTGATCGATGTCGCGATGGCGGCAAGTCTGCGCATCGGTTCGTTCCGTTTCCTTCGTCGCTGTTTCCTATTAGCCACGAAGGTTACGGTCGTGCTTTTATTGTGGTCAATATTATGGATGTGCAGATTTGTTGCAGTAAATGCTGTCGGGTGGCATCGTCCCGACGGGCTGTGGTCGGGAAACCGCTGTTCATCGCATTGTCTCTGGTCCTGTGTGGATCGGAGAGTTTGCAGTTTGTTGCGGCGACGCCTCCTATTCTTGCCCGGTCAGGTCGGTGTGCCAAGGGGTAATCGCCCAGGGCACGCCGAGTTCCGACGGCAACCGACCCTGATCGGCCACCTGACGTAGCACCTCGTTCACGCCACGCACCCGAAGGACCCGTTGTGGACCGACACCGACGCTCTCCACCAGATCACCGTCGAGCAGCGTCGGCTCGGGCGACGCCTGCAACGCGGTCAGCACGGCGGTGAACGGCGCGGTCCGGGCCAGCGGCGCGATCAGCGGCACCTGCGGATCGGCCCGATGAGCCAGCAGGTTCTCCAGCAGCCCACGGCGGCCGGGCACCTCACCGGCGGTGGTCTCACCGGGCAGCCGCAACCGGTCGGTCGGGTACTCCAGCACCGCCCGACCGGCATCCCCGGTGACGATCACCTCACCGGCGATGAAGTCCTCGCCGGCGAGGGTCACGGCGGCCACGATCGGCGGTCCGAGACGCGGCCGTACCCGCAGCACCGCAGTGTCGTCCACCTCGATCGGCCGGACCCGGTACCGCTCCACCTCGATGCTGACCGGCTCCACTGGGCCACCACCGACCGCCTCGGCGACCGCCAGGCACTGCATCACCGCGTGGGCGAGGGGGTTGGCCAAGGCTCCGTCGAGCACCGGACGCCCGTCGAGCAGGCGACGCCCGGCCCAGGGCGCGCGGGCGTAGTAGGCGTCCGGGCGTTGCCAGGCGGCCACCGTGGCGATGCCGGTGACCGCACCCAGCCGTCCCGCCGACACCGCGTCGGTCAACATGGTCAGCGCCGCCGAACCGAGTGCCTGGAAACCGACCTGCACGACCCGCCCGGTGCTGCCCAGTGCGGCGGTCAGTGCCTCGTGCTCGGCGGTGCACAGCACCGGTGGCTTCTCCAGCAGCACGTCCGCTCCGGCGGCCACCGCCTCCCGGGCGATCGGCAGGTGGGTGTGCGGTGGAGTGCAGATGACCACCACGTCCGGCGAGACGTCGGCGAGCATCGCGCGGTGGTCGGTGAACACCGGGACGTCGGCCGGGACCGGAGCCGTCGGTTCCGGCTCGATCGGATTGGTGTCGACCAGCGCGGCCAGCCGTACCCGACCCTCGTCGTGCAACCGACCGATCACCCGACGGTGCCAGCGACCGTGCCCGTTCGCCCCGACCAGCGCCACGCGCGGAACGTTAATAGGGGCCCCTTCCTCTACCGCAGGCGTTAACAAGGTGCCCTTCCTTACCGTCATACCGCATTGGACAGGGTGGGGAGTACGCCGTGGCGGTGCAGGTCGGTGAGCCACGCCACCAGGTCGGCCCGGACCTGCTCGTCGGCGGCGACCTCGGGTGGGACGACCTCGTCGAGGCCGAGGATCGCGTCCACCGCCCCGACCGGGGTCTGCGGCGCGGCGGCCAGGGCCGCGCGGATCACCTCCGCCAGCGGGTCGTCCAGCGGCAGGGCGCTGCCGTCGTCGGCGCTGCCCTGGCTGAACCGGATCCAGGCGGCCACGACGAGCGCCGCCCAGCGGGCCGACCGTCCGGCCGCGCGCAGGTCGGCGATCGTGTGCAGGACACGCTGCGGCAGCTTCTGCGAACCGTCCATCGCCACCTGGAGGGTACGGTGCCGGATCGCCGGGTTGCCGAAGCGTTCCAGCACCTGCTCGCCGTAGGCGACCACGTCCACCCCGTCGGGCGGGGCGAAGCTGGCGGCCACGTCCTCGGCGATCATCCGGCGCAGCACGTCGCCCAGATGCGGCATCGCGAGGGCGTCCGCGATCGTCTCGCGGCCGGCCAACGCACCGAGGTAGGCGGTCGCCGAGTGCACGCCGTTGAGGGCGCGCAGCTTCAACCGCTCCCACGGGCCCGCGTCCGCGCAGAGCACCGCCCCGGCACGGTCCCAGGCGGGACGACCGCCGGGGAAGTCGTCCTCGATGACCCACTGGGTGTACGGCTCGGCCGCCACCGCCGCGAGGTCCTCCACGCCGAGCGCGTGTCGGGCCGCCGCGAGGGTCTCCGGGGTGCTGGCCGGGACGATCCGGTCCACCATGGTGCCCGGGAAACCGACCTGTGTCCCGACCCAGTCGACCACCTGTCCCGGGGTGTCCGCGTACGCCATGCACTGGGTGACCAGGCCGCGTAGCCGGCGGCCGTTGGCGGGCAGGTTGTCGCAGCTGACCAGGGCGATCGGCCCGGCGTCGGCGGCCGCACGGGCCAGCAGCCCACGGACCAGCAGCCCCGGCACGGTGACCGGCGGCCGGTCGGTGGTCAGGTCGGCGACCAGGTCGGCGTCGGGACGTAGCGTGCCCGCGGCCGGGTCGAGCTGGTACGCCTTCTCGGTCACGGTCAGGGTGACCACCCGGATCGCCGGGTCGGCCAGCAGCGCCACCACCGCCTGCGGGTCGGCGGCGGCCAGTCGCACCCCGGCCAGCGACCCGACCACCCGGGTACGCCGGTCGTCAGCGGAGAGCGTGCTGACGCTGAACAGATTGTCCTGGGCGGCCAGCGTCTCCACGAGCGTCGCGTTGCGGGGCGCCACGCCGACGATGCCCCAGTCGCCACCGGCCAGCCCGATCGCCTGTTCGGTGTAGACGGCCTGGTGGGCGCGGTGGAACGCGCCCAGCCCGAGGTGCACGACTCCGGCGCGTACCGTGCCTGGACGGATCAGTGGGCGGGCCTCGGCGGGTAACCGGCGTACCACGTCCAACCCGAGCCGGGACGCGCCCACGGTCACCGCCACGCCGGGCCGTCCGGGAAGCGGAAGGTGGTGATCGACTCGGGACGCATGGTGGCGCTGTAGCCCGGCGCGGTGGGCAGCAGGTAGCGCCCGTCGCGGGTGCGTACCGGGTCGACGAAGTGCTCGTGCAGGTGGTCGACGTACTCGATCATCCGTCCCTCCAGACTGGTGCCCACCCGTAGGTAGTCGAAGATGGCCAGGTGCTGCACGTACTCGCAGAGGCCGACACCACCGGCGTGCGGGCAGACCGGCACCCCGAACTTCGCCGCCATCAGGATCTCGGCGAGCACCTCGTTGACCCCGCCCACCCGGCAGGCGTCGATCTGCATCACGCCGATCGCCTCGGCCTGGAGCAGCTGTTTGAAGATGACCCGGTTCGCGGCCACCTCCCCGGTGGCGACCCGGCACCGCCCGCCGGTCAGCTCCTCCATCGCGCGGGCGATGCGGGCGTGGCCGAGGATGTCGTCGGCGTGGGTCGGCTCCTCGATCCAGTACGGGTCCACCTCGACGAGGGCCGTCATGTTGGTGATCGCCTCGTCGACGTCCCACACCTGGTTGGCGTCCATCATCAGCAGCGCGTCGGGGCCGATCTCCGCCCGGATGATCCGGGCCCGCCGCAGGTCGTCGGCGGGCGGCCCACCGACCTTCATCTTCATCGCCCGCCACCCCTGGGCGTACGCGTCCCGGGTGAGCGCCCGGACCTTGTCGTCGGGGTAGCCGAGCCAACCCACCGAGGTGGTGTACGACGGGAAGCCGTCGCGGTCCAGCAGGCCGAGGCGGTCGGCGAGCCCGTCGCGCCCCTTGTCCAGGATCGCGGCGGCCTCGTCGGGGGCGAGCGCGTCGGTGATGTGGGTGAAGTCGACGTTGGCCACCAACTCGTCGGTGGGCAGTTCGGCCAGGTAACGCCACATGGGTTTGCCGGCCAGCTTGGCCCGCAGATCCCACACCGCGTTGACCAGGGCACCGGTGGCCATGTGGATGACCCCCTTCTCCGGCCCCAGCCAGCGCAACTGCACGTCGGCCGCGAGCGAGCGCCAGAACGCCACCGGCGCGGCGGCGATCTCCGCCACGTCGCGTCCCCGTACGTGGTGGGCCAGGGCGTCGACCGCCGCGCAGGTGATCTCGTTGCCCCGGCCGTTGGTGAAGGTGAAGCCGGCGCCGGTCGGTCCGCCGTCGGTGCTCAGCTCGACGTACGTCGCCGAGTAGTCGCCCCGGTTGATCGCGTCGGAGCCGTCACCACTGGCGGCGGTGGGGAACCGTACATCGTGCACGGTGACGTCGGTGATGATGGTCATTGTTGCCTTCCGTTCGCGACTGCGGGGCCCCGCCGCGCTGCGCTCCTGGCGCTCACCACGTCTCCCCGAACTTGAAGACCCGCTTCGGCAGTCGGTACGCGAGGTCGACCATGGTCTCGGCGGCCTCGTCCATGGGCAGCCGGTGCTCGGCGACCAGCCGGGCCAGGAAACCGGCGTCGATGCGGCGTGCCACGTCGTGGCGGACCGGGATGGAACAGAACGCGCGGGTGTCGTCGACGAACCCGGCGGTGTTGTAGAAACCGGCGGTCTCGGTCACCGCCTCGCGGAAGCGGCGCAGCACCTCGGGGGAGTCCAGGAACCACCAGGGGGCACCGAGCAGCAGGGCGGCGTACCCACCGGCCAGCGGTGCCAGCTCCCGGGTGAAGGTGTCCTCGTCGAGGGTGTACAGCACCACCCGCAGCCGAGGGTCGTTGCCGTGGGCGTCCAGCAGCGGGGCGAGGGCGTGCACGTACTCGGTGACCTGCGGGATGTCGCCGCCCACGTCGCGGCCGTGCCGGGCGTACAACCACCGGTTGTGGTTGCGCACCGCCCCCGGATGCAGCTGCATGACCAGGCCGTCGTCGAGCGACATCCGGGCGAACTCCAGCAGCATGTGCGCGCGGAACGCCTCCGGGTCACCCGGCTCGGCCACGCCCCGCCGCGCCCGGTCGAACAGCGTCGCCGCGTCGGCACCGAGGTCGAGGGTCCGGGCGGTCGGGTGGCCGTGGTCGGAGGAGGTGGCACCGGCGGCGATGAAGGCGGCCCGGCGGGCGCGCAGGGCGGCCAGATAGCCGGCGTACGTCCCGGTGTCCTCTCCGGTGATCTCGCCGAGCTGGTCGACGTTCGCCGACCAGCCCTCGAAGTCCAGGTCGACCACGTTGTCGGGGCGGAAGGTGGTGACCACCCGTCCGCCCGGCCCGCCCCAGCCGTCGGCGGCCAGCTTGGCGTGCCGACCCAGGTCGTCCAGGGGTGACTCGGTGGTGGCGAGCACCTCGATGTTGAACCGCTCGAACAGCGCCCGGGGGCGGAAGCCGGGCTCGGCGAGCCGGGCGGCCAGGGCGTCGTAGACCTCGTCCGCGGTGCTCGGCGTGAGCCGCGTGTCGACGCCGAACACCTCGGTGAAGGTCTGCTCCAGCCACAGCCGTGACGGGGTGCCGCGGAACAGGTGCCAGTGGTCGGCGAAACGACGCCAGATCCGTCGCCCGTCGGTCTCCACCGGGCTGCCGTCGCGGCTGGGTACGCCCAGCTCGCCGGGCGGGACGCCCTGGCTGAGCAGCATCCGGGTCAGGTAGTGGTCGGGCACGATGAGCAACTGGGACGGGTCGGGGAAGGGCTGGTCCTCGGCCAGCAGTGTCGGGTCCACGTGCCCGTGCGGGGAGATGATGGGCAACTGCGCCACCAGCGCGTACAGCTCCCGGGCCAGCGCGCGTTGGCCCGGCTCGGCGGGGAGGAGCAGGTCGGGTCTGGTCGAGGTGGGCACGGAAAGCGGCTCCTGTGGTCGAGTCAGTCGAGGGTGAGCAGGTCGGCGACCCGTACCGGGGCGCCGGTGTCGAAGGACCGGTTGGCGGCCAGGCCGGTGAGCAGGGCCAGGGCGCCGTCGCGGGCGCTGGCGGCGCGGTGCAGCGGATCGGGTACGCCGCCGAACAGCACCTGGGTCATCCGGGCGTCGGCCCCGCCGTGCCCGTGGCGGGTGTACCCGTCGACCTCGATGCGTCGTGGCGGTGACCAGAAGGGACGCAGGGTCAGCGTGGCGGCGCCGCCCTCCTCGGCGGCCTGGTCACCGTGCAGCGCGGCGCCCTTGAGCGCGCCCGCCGCGGCCGGGCTGACGAACTCGCTCTCGGTGACCTCCAGTTCGAGGCGGCCACGGCTGCCGTTGACCATCACCCGGTAGCCCTCCCAGGGCGCGTACGCGGTGAGGTGGTAGGTCATCGTGGCCCCGCTGGAGTAGGTGACCAGCACCGCCATGTCGTCCTCGATGCTGACCCCCGGGGCGAAGACGTTGCGGTCCCGGTGGTAGCCGTCCTCGGCCTCGGCGTCGAGGTACAGCTCGCGCAGCCGGGGATGCTCGGCCAGCCGCAATGCGAACGGGTCGTCGTCGGCGGCCGGGCAGCCGTGCGCCCGGTCGTAGTCGCGGGCGTAGCCGTGCCGCCGACCGGTGTCGCCGTAGAAGAACAGTCTGCCGGCGGCGTACACCTGCACGGGTGTGGCGTCCAACCACCAGTTGACCAGGTCGAAGTGGTGGCTGGCCTTGTGCACCATGAGACCGCCGGAGTTGGCCTTGTCGCGGTGCCAGCGGCGGAAGTAGTCGGCGCCGTGGCGTACGTCGAGCAGCCACTCGAAGTGCACCGACCCGATCTCGCCGACCGCGCCCTCGGCCAGCAGCCGGCGCAGTTGCTCGTGCAGCGGGTTGTAGCGGTAGTTGAAGGCCACCGTCACCCGCCGCCCGGTACGCCGGGTCGCGTCGAGGATGCGCTGGCAGCGCGGTGCGTCGGTGGTCATCGGTTTCTCGGTGACCACGTCGCAGCCGGCCTCCAGGGCGGCCACCACGTACGCGTCGTGGGTGACGTCCACCGAGGTCACCAGCACCACGTCGACGTGCTCCTTGACCAGCATCGCGGCGAAGTCGTCCGCGTGGTACGTCGGCACCGGCCGGTGGCCCAGCTCGCCGAGCCACCGGTTGTGGGCGTCCATCCGCGCCTGGTTGACGTCGGCGAAGGCGACCAGTTCGGCGGTGTCGGCGTGGTCGCGCACCAGCGCCCGGACGAACATCTCGGCGCGGGCGCCGGTGCCGACCACGGCGTGCCGTGCCCGTCTGCCAGGTTGCGGTGACACCTAGCGATCCTCCTCGATCTCTCTGCAAACCTTTGCACCGAAGTAACCACGGTCGATTGGCTCGCGTCAACGACGGTTCAAAAATCGGCGGCTTTTGCCCCATTTGGAGGGCATACCTGTGCATGGTGAGCGGCCCGCCGAAACACAGCTGTAATCATCCACCGTTGACACTGGAGCAACCGTTTGCATTAATTGGCGGCACCCGTGACCGCCGACACATCGACGAAGGGGGCCTGGATGCCAGTCACCATCAGGGACGTCGCTCGGGCCTCCGGCGTGCACATCTCCACCGTCTCCCGCACCTTCTCGGCACCCCACCTGGTGAATCCGGAGACCAGGGTGCGCGTGCTCGCGTGCGCCGAGGACCTGGGCTACCGGCCCAACCGCGCCGCTCGCGCGCTGATCACCGGCCGTACCCACAACATCGGGCTGATCATCGCCGACATCGCCAACCCCTTCTTCCCGCCACTGATCAAGGCGGCGGAGAGCCAGGCCCGCCACCGCGATTACCACGTTTTCGTGGCCGACACCAACGAGGACGCCGCGGCCGAGGAGGAGCTGGTCCACGCGTTGGCCAAGCAGGTCGACGGTGTGCTGCTGTGCAGCCCACGGATGAGCAACAGCTTGATCGAGCAGCTCAGCCGGGAGGTGCCACTGGTGGTGGTGAACCGGCAGTTGGCCGGGCTGCCGTGCGTGCTGATGGACGTCGGGCAGGGTGCCCGCACGGCCATCGAGCACCTCGTCGGGCTGGGCCACCGGGAGATCGCGCTGCTCGGCGGCCCACGTGGCTCATGGACCAGCCGGGAGATCCGGCGAGCGGCCAACGCCGCCGCCCGGACCGTCGGCGCGGACCTGACGGTCATCGGCCCCAACCCACCCACCGAGACCGGCGGTCTCGCCCAGGCGGAGCAGGTCCGCCGGGCCGGTGTCACCGCCGTGCTCGCCTACAACGACCTGATGGCGATCGGCCTCCTGGAGGGGCTCGACGCGATCGGGGTCCGGGTGCCGCAGGAGGTCAGCGTCGTCGGCGTCGACGACATCTCGCTGAGCCGACTCACCCGCCCCAAATTGACGACGGTGGCCACACCTACCGCGGCCGCCGGCCGGACGGCCGTCGACATGCTGCTGCAACAGGACACCGACGCGCCGCGCACCGCGCGGGGCGGCGGTGCCGGCGTTGCCGTCGGCGTCCGTCGCACCACCGCACAGGTAATGCTCCAGACCGAGCTGGTCATCCGCGACTCCACCGGGCCGGGCCCCTACGCCGACCCGGAACGTCCCGAAGCCGCTGCCGCTGGCCCGGGCCCGCATCGCCGTGCGGACCCGGGCAACCCGATCGTGGCCGCCGGTGACGTCGTCGCCTCCTAACGCCAAGGAGTGAGCGCACATGCACCCCGCAACACACCCCACCGACAGTGCGCCCGACGGGCGCATCTACCGTACCGCCCTGCTCCGCCGCCGGTTGGTGCGCGGCCTGCTCGCCGCGGTCGTCGCCCTGCCGCTGGTCGGCGCCGCGGCGGCCTGCGGAGACGACGCCGCGTCCGACGGGAAGACCAAGATCTCGATCTTCTGGTGGGGCGGCGAGGCCCGGGCCGGGCTCACCGAGCAGGCGTTGGAGCTGTACACCAAGAAGAACCCGGACGTCACCTTCGAGAAGACCTGGCAGGCCAACCAGGGCTACTTCGACAAGCTGGCCACCCTCACCGCCGGTGGCAACCCGCCGGACATCTTCCAGATCGACGACAACTTCCTCGCCGAGTACGCGGCCCGCAACACCACGCTGGACCTGAAGTCGTACCAGGACTCCGGCAAGCTCGACACCAGCAAGTTCCCGCCCAGCCTGCTCCAGTACGGCGTGGTCGACGGCAAACTCGCCGGCCTGGCCGCCGGGGAGAACACCCAGGGCCTGGTCTACAACAAGACCCTGCTGGAGAAGAACGGGCTGCCGGAGCCGACCACCGGGATGAGCTGGGAGGAGCACATCGCCTGGGCCGAGCAGGTCAGCAAGAAGACCGGTGTGCCCGGCACCCAGGACCCGAGCGCCGACTACAAGGCGTTCTGGGTCTGGCTGCGTCAGCAGGGCAAGGACCTCTACTCCGGCAATGACCTCGGCTTCACCGCCGAGGACGTGACCGCCTGGTTCGAGCTGTGGAAGGGGGCCCGCGACCGGGGCGCCACCCCGCCCCCCGACGTCATCCACGAGGGCAACGCCACCGACATCACCAAGCAGCTCGTGGTCACCGGCAAGTCGGCGACCTCCTGGGTGTGGGTCAACCAGATGCCGGAGCTGAAGAAGAACACCGCCGACGAGCTGGGCGTCATCGCCTACCCGGGCGACCCCAGCGGGCAGTGGGCCCGCGCCTCGATGTACTGGTCGGTCTTCCGGGGCAGCAAGAACGCCGACGTCGCGGTCGACGTGATCAACTTCCTGGCGAACGACCCGGAGGCGGTCGAGCTGCTCGGCACCGACCGTGGCCTGCCGTCCAACCTGGACCTTCGCAAGGTGATCAGCGATGGCACCACCGACGAGGCGATGCAGCAGTCCATCGAGGTGGAGAACAAGCTGGCCGAGACCTTCGGCGAGTCGCCCCAGGTGCCGATCAAGGGCCACAGCAAGGTCCGCGCCGAGCTGACCAAGGCCGCCGAGAACGCGCAGTTCGGCCGGGCGACGCCCGCCGAGGCCGCTGCCCAGTTCGTCGAGGCATGCAAGGCGGCAATCGCCTCCTGACCCGCCGCACCACCTCGGAGAGGAGCAGTTCGTGGCCCTGACCACGGCGCCCGACCCGACCCGACGCGGCACCGGATCCGTCCGGCCCGACGCCACCCGGCGTGGGACCGGACGGATCCGGCACGGGGAAGGTCTGGCCGGATACGTCTTCCTGTCGCCCTGGCTCATCGGCCTGATGGGCATCACGGCGATACCCATGCTGTTGTCGCTCTACCTCAGCTTCACCAACTACGACATCCTGACCCCCTGGTCGGAGGTGGAGTGGGTCGGGCTGGCCAACTACGAACGGATGTTCACCAACGATCCGTCGTGGTGGCACTCGGTAGGGGTGACACTCCGCTTCGCGCTGATCGCCGTACCGCTGAAACTGGCTGCGGCGCTCGGGGTGGCTCTCCTGCTCAACCGGGCCTGGCGTGGCGTGGGGCTGTTCCGTGGTCTGTTCTACCTGCCGTCGCTGCTGGGCGGCAGCGTGGCGCTGGCCATCGTCTGGGTCAACATGTTCAACCGGGAGGGCGCGTTCAACTCCTTCCTCAGCCTGGTCGGCATCCAGGGCAAGCCCTGGGTCAACGACCCGGACTGGGCCCTGGAGACGCTGATGGTGCTGGCCATCTGGCAGTTCGGCGCACCGATGGTGATCTTCCTGGCCGGGCTCAAGCAGGTGCCGACCGAGTTGTACGAGGCCGCCGCCGTCGACGGGGCCGGCAGGTTCCGGCAGTTCGTCAACGTGACCCTGCCGATGCTCTCGCCGGTGATCTTCTTCAACCTGGTGCTGGAGACCATCAACGGCTTCCAGGGTTTCACCGCCGCGTTCGTGCTCAGCAACGGCACCGGTGGCCCGGTCGACTCGACGCTGATGTACACGCTCAACCTCTACATCACCGGCTTCACCGACCTGGAGATGGGCTACGCCTCCGCGATGGCCTGGGTGTTCCTGATCGCCATCGCACTCATCACGGTGGTCTTCTTCAGCACCGGCCGGTTCTGGGTGCACTACTCCGACGGGGAGGAGCACTGATGGCGACGAGCACCATGCCCCCGCCCGTGGCGGCCGGTCGGCGACGGGCGCACAGCCGTTCCTGGCCGCGCCTGATCGTGCTGCTGGCGATCGTCGCGGTCGTGCTGTACCCGTTGATCTGGATGATCGGCACCTCCTTCAAGTCGCCGCAGGAGATCGTCAACAACATCGGCCTGCTGCCGCGCACCTTCACCCCCGGCAACTACACCGACGGGTGGGGCAACTTCGACGTCAGCTTCGCCCGTTTCTTCGCCAACAGCGCGATGGTCAGCCTGCTCACCGTGGTCGGCAACGGGGTGAGCTGCCTGCTGGCCGCGTACGCCTTCGCACGGTTGAGGTTCCGGCTGCGGGGGCTGTGGTTCGCCGTCATGATCGGCACCCTGCTGTTGCCGGGCCACGTGCTGATCGTGCCGCAGTACATCCTCTTCCGCACCCTCGGCCTGGTCGGCGGGGAGTGGCCGTACCTGCCACTGCTGATCCCGCAGTTCCTGGCCACGGAGGCGTTCTTCGTCTTCCTGATGGTCCAGTTCATGCGCGGCATCCCGCGCGAGTTGGACGAGGCGGCCCGGATCGACGGCGCGAACGCGTTCGGCATCTTCCGGCACGTGATCCTGCCGCTGAGCCGTCCCGCCCTGGTCACCACCGCGATCTTCTCGTTCATCTGGACCTGGAACGACTTCTTCCGGCAGCTGGTCTTCCTGTCCAACCTGAGCGACTACACGGTTCCGGTGGCGCTGACCCTGTTCATCGACTCGACCAGCCAGAGCGCGGTCGGGCCGATGTTCGCCATGGCGGTGCTGTCCCTGCTGCCGGTGTTCGTGTTCTTCGTGGCCTTCCAACGGATGCTCGTCGAGGGGATCAACACCAGTGGACTCAAGGGCTGACCGGAGCCGTGACTGGCGGGACACCGTCAGCGACGCCGCCGACCTGGCGTTGCTGGGCATCCTGACCGTGCTCGCCTCGGCACCGGTGCTCACCTCGGCTGCCGCCGTGGGCACCGCCAGCGCGGCCGTGCACGACTGGCTCAGCACCGGCAGTTGGCCGCCGGCCCGGCGTACGCTGTCGCGCTTCGGCCGGGCGCTGCTGCCCGGCGTACCGGTGGTCCTGATCGGGGTGGCCGCCGTCGCGCTGCTCGCCGCCGACCTGGCCGCGCTGGTCAGCGGCCGGGTCCCGGGCGGCCCGGTGGCGCTGGTGCTCACCGTCGTCGTCGCCGCGGCGCTGCTCGGCTACGCCGCCGCGATCGTGGTCGAGGTGGGGCGTACCGGCGGTGTCGGGTGGCGGTCGGCGACCGTCCGGGCCGCCCGTGCCTGCCTCGACCACCCCGCCACCTGCGCCGCGTTGGCCGGCACCAGCCTGGTCGCGCTGCTGGTGGGGGTGCTGGTCACCCCGGTCGCGGTGCCGATCCTCGCCGGGTACGCGCTGGCCGCCGTGCACGCCGTCGCCCGCCGCCGACCGCTCGCCGGGGTGGAGCTGTCATGACCGAGCCGAACCTGACGACCCCCGGCCCCAACGACGACGCCTCCGGCAGCGGTTCGGCGGCGCACCTGCTGGTCGGCGACACGCCGGTGGCCCGTTACGTGCTCGCCCCCGACCTGGGTGTCGAACACGGGCTGCGGCCCTACCTGCACCCGGTCCGTACGCTGGCCGGCACGGTGGTCACCGACGCCCTGCCCGCCGACCACGTCTGGCACCTCGGTGCCTCGTTGGCGGTGCAGGACGTCAACGGCACCAACCTCTGGGGTGGCCGGACCTACGTCCGGGACATCGGATACGTGTGGCGTGGCGACCACGGAAGGATCGACCACCTCGGGTGGGAGGAGCGTAGACCCGACCGGCTCGACCAGCGGCTGCGCTGGTGCGATCCGACCGGCGCGGTGCTGCTGACCGAACGCCGCACCCTCACCGCCTCGGCCGTGCCGGACCACCCGGCCGCCTGGCGACTCGACCTCGCGAGCACCCTCACCGCACCCACCGGGCAGGACATCGTGCTGGGCAGCCCGGCCACCAACGGCCGACCGGGCGGCGCTGGCTACGGGGGGTTCTTCTGGCGGGCGACGGCCGCCGAGCCACCGGAGGTGTTCGCCGGTGAGCTGGTCGGCGAGGAGGCGGTCAACGGCTGTGACCGACCGTGGGTGGCGCTGCGCGGGCGGGCCCCGACCGGTGCGGCGTACACCCTGGTCTTCAGCGGTCTGTCGCCCGGAGACCGGTGGTTCGTCCGCACCACCATGTACCCGGGGGTGTGCGTCGCCTACGCCTTCGAGCAGACCGTGACCATCCCGGCCGGCACCAGCCGACACGGGCACCACCGGGTGGTCGTGGTCGACGGTCGCCTCGACCCGGACGCCGCCGCCGGGCTGGTTGCCCGGGACGGCTGAGAGCGCGGCGGCGGCTTGCCGGCCGGTGGCCGCACGGGCGAGGGTCAACCGGCGCCGAGGCAGACGAACGCCGCCGCGGTCGCCCGTGCGATGTCGTCGCCGACCGCGACGAACGCCTGCTGGGCGTCGGCGAGCGCCTGCGCCGGCCGGACCCCGGCCCGCATCCGTCGGTGCAGGTCCACCATGAGGGCGGTGGTGGGTTCGGCCGGCACCGGTAGCACGGTGGCGATCAGGCACCGGGTGCCCAGCCCCAGCAGCACCGCGGCGAAACCCATGATCTCGTCACCCGGGCGGACTCCGTGCAGCCCGGACTCGCACGCGGAGAGCACCACGCAGGCGGGCGGATGGGTGAGCCGTTCCCACTCGTACGCGAACAGCGGCCCGTCCGCGAGGTCCAGGGTGGAGAACTGGGGGTTGTCCGCGCGGAACGCGCCGTGCGCCGCGATGTGCACCATCGCGGACCGGTTCATCGCCGAGGTCAGCGCGGCGACGGTGGCATCCGCCCCGGTCAGCGTGCGGGCCTCCGGCACCACCTGGCCGAGTCGCTCGACCTCGGCCTGACCGGCCGGTAGCCGTGGGCCGCTGGCCAGCACCGGCGTACCGGCGGCGCACGACTCGCGCTGGTCGGCGTCGAGCCAGACGGTGGCCGACGGAGCGACGGTGACGGACCGGCCGGCGCAGGTGGCCAACCCGGCCCAGGCGACCGAGTGCAGCGGGCCGACCGGCACGATCACCAACGACCGGTCGGCCAGCAGCCGCCGGATCGGGTCGAAGAGCTGGCTGTCGAGCGCCGCGGCGGCGTGGTCGGCGCCCGCCCGTGCGGCGGTCGAGTCCCCGCTGACGATCAGACGGCGCAGCCCGAACCGGTGCCAGCGCGCCAGCTGGGTCGCCCGGCCGAGCGGACCCAGGTCGTGCAGGCTGGCGCGGCCGTCGCGCAGCAGCACCGCCCGCAACCGGTCGCCGTGGGCCACCAACTCGACCAGGACGCGGGAGCCGAGCCGTTCGGCCAGGCGTCGGACGCTCGGCGGTGTCACCACCTGCGCGTCGCCGGGCACCCGCCGGGCCAGGTCCCGGATGCGTTGTTCGAGCCGGGTCTGCCGCTCGCGCAGACTGCGTACCGTCCGCCCGGTCAGCACCGCCTCCTCCAGCAGGCCGCTGACCAGTCGGAGTTCGGCGAGGGCAGCGACCAGGTCGGGATCACTGGGGGGAAGCGCCGGGCGCATTCGTAGCCCGTTGGCACGCCACCGTTCCGCCCAGGCCAGCACCCGGGCCGGCGCGCCGGCCCGGATCGCGATGTCCAGTCCCTCGGCGGCCAGTTCCTGTCCGTACATGCCGCTGTGGGCGCGTAGCTCGGTGGCGCCCAGCGAGGTGCGGTGTCGGTCGAGCACGGCCAGCCCGCGCGCCAGTGCGCGGGCCGCGCCGGCCTCGTCACCGGCGAGCCGACGAGACAACGCCAGGGCGTACCACCCTCGGGCGCGGCGCGGGGCGGTGCCGCGACCACGACTGCGGGCGGCCTGGTCGAACAGCGCCATCGCGGGTCCGCTCCGGCCCAGTTCCGTCGCCAGCTGGCCGGCCTCGACGCGGGTGGTGAGGGCGGGATCCGGCCAGCCGGTGGCGTCGAGCTGATCGGCGGTACGCACCATCGCCCGCAGCAGCGCGGCCGACCGGGTGCCCCGGCGGAACTCGGCGCGCAGCTCGACGTGTCGGGCGAAGGCCGCCCAGGTGTGTCGGCCCTGGCGACGGAACCGGGTGCGGGCCGCCGCCGCGGAGTCGGTGGCGGTCTCCAGGTCACCGGCGAGCAGCGCGGCCCGAGCCTGGGCCAGCAGCGCCTCGGCGAGGTCGGAGGCCATGCCCCGACTGCGCAACTCGTGGATCGCGGCGGCGGCGACCTGCACCGCCTCGTCGACCAGCGGCACCGACAGCAGCAGCTCGAAACGGTCGAGCAGCAGCGCCGGCCGGGGCACGGCCAGTCGCTGGTACTCCTCGCCGACGGCGGCGAAACAGCGCAGCGCGCCCGCGATGTCACCGCGCAGCCCGGCGGCGATCCCGCCGTTCCACCGCGCGTCGGCCGCCGCCAGGTCGAGGCCGAGACCGTAGAACATCGTCGCGGCCCGGGACAGGTCGTCGGTGTCGGCGGCGGTGCCCCGGTGGGCGTTGAGCAGTCCACGGTTGTTGCGGGCCCGTGCCTCCAGCAGCCGGTCCCCCTCACGTTGGGCGATGTCGATGGCGTGGCCGTACTCGCGGACCGCGTCGTCGTACAGCCCTCGGTAGTGCAGCACCACTCCGCGCTGCATCCGGGCGCGGCCGGCGTCCGCGCCGCTCAGCTCGGGTAGCGCGGCGGTCACCTCACGCAGCGCGGCAGCGGTGCGCCCGGCGTTGGCCAGCACGTAGCCGAGGCTCATCCGGGCCAGCGCCTCGGTGCGGGCGGAGCCGGCGCTGCGGACCGCCCGACGCAGGTGACGTAGCGCACCGGGCAGGTCGTTGAGTTCCCGCAGGGCCAGGCCGATGGCCCGCTCGGCGGTGGCGCGCTCGTCGCGATCGGCGTCAGTCGTGGCGAGTACCCGGGTGGCGATCGTGATCGCCTCGGAGGGACAGCGTTGGACGAGGTCGAGCGCCGCCTGGGCGGCTCCGGCACCGCCACCGGCGCGGTCAGGCATAGCTGAGAGAATTCAGCATCCACATTCGAGCGTCAAATGTCGGGTGACGGCGCGCGGCGGAGCGGAACAGGACGCCCTCTCCATTGACTTATGACTATCGATTGGAAGAATCGGTGAGAAGGTTCGCGAGACATCCGCCGCGCCGGTCACCGGTGAGCGTGCCCCCTTCCGCGCAGTTGGAGGATCCGTGCGTCCTGACCAGGCCATCCCGACCGGTCGACCGTCCCGTCGGCAACTGCTCGCGGCGTCCGCCCTGGCCGCGGCGGCGTTGCCGTTCGGCGCGGGACTGCGTCCGACACCCGCCCGCGCCAAGGACAACGACGCTGACGACGCCGCCTATCAGCGTGCCTTCGAGGAGACGCTGAAGGCCGACTGTGATGTGCGGCAGTACCTCGCCGACGGCCGGAACATCCTCTACCGGCCGCGTCAACTGCTCACCGCCACCGACGACGTCCAGCGGGTCGTGGCCTGGCTTAAGGCCGGTGGTCACCCGGTGGCGATCGAGGACCGCTTCGCGGGCGTCACCCGGTTGCGTTTCCCCGCCGAGGTCGACGTGCCCTCGATCGTGACGAGGCTCCGCGACCCACGACAGTGGCCCGGGCAACCGGTGCCTCGGGTCCAACCCCACCACGTGCTGCTCGGCCTGGGCAACATCATGGGCAACCCGGGGTCGCCGCCCCGGGTCGCCCCCGCGCTCGCGCCGCCCGACCCCAAACGGCTCGACGAGGGAGCGGGGGTGACCGTCGGCATCTGCGACACCGGCATCTGGCGTGACGCCGGTGTCTGCCATCCGTCCTGGCTCGGCGGTTCGTACCTGCCCGAGCCGGACGACGAGGATCCGCTCTACCTGCACGCCGACGTGCTCGCGCTACAGGGTGGCCACGGCACGTTCGTCGCCGGGGTGGTGCGGCAGGCGGCACCGGGCGTACGCGTCGACCCGGAAGCGGCGCTGGCACCGACCGGCATCGGTGACGAGGCCATGCTGGTGGCCGCCCTCGAGCGGCTGGTGCCCGAGGTGTCGGTGGTGAACCTCTCGCTGGGCGGCTTCACCCTCGACGACCAGCCCCCGTTGCCGTTGGCCAACGCCGTGGCCGCGCTGCCGAAGGGCACCGTGGTGGTGGCGGCGGCGGGTAACGCCGGCATCGACCGACCACTCTGGCCGGCCGCGCTGGACCAGGTCGTCGCGGTGGCCGCGGCCGTGTCGGGCCCGACCGGCCCGGCACCGGCGGACTACAGCGGATTCGGTCCGTGGGTGAACGCCTGTGCCTTCGGTCTACGGGACAGCACCTACGTCACGGGCCAGCTGCCGCTGCCCGGTCGACCGACCCAGGTGTTCCAGGGCTTCGCCAGGTGGGCCGGGACCTCGTTCGCGACGGCCCACGTCTCCGGTCGACTCGCCGCCCTGATGACCGCCGGTGGTCTCAGCGCCGACGAGGCCCGCTCGGCGTTGCTGGCGGCACCATCCTGGCATCCCGGATACGGTGTGTTCGTCGAATGATCTCTCCGGGGAGCGTCGTGGGGGCGGAGCAGAGTGCCGCGGCTCTGGTGGCCGCCGCAGCCGACGGTGACGAGTCGGCCTGGAACGAGCTGGTACGCCGGTACACCCCACTGGTCTACGCGGTGATCCGTGGGCATGACCTCGGCGGGGTCGACGCGGCGGACGTCAACCAGACGGTCTGGCTGCGCCTGGTGGAGCATCTCGACCGGGTACGCGAACCGGCCGCGTTGGCCGGCTGGCTGACCGTCACCACCCGACGCGAGTGCTACCGGATGTCCCGCCTCGGACGACGGACCCAACCCGTCGACCCGGCCGGCGGCACCTTCGAGGCGTACCACGGCAGTTCACCGTCGGCGGAGGAGGACCTGCTGCTCGCCGAGCGGCGGCAGGCCCTGCGCGAGGGCTTCGCCCAGCTTCCACCGCACTGCCAACAGGTGCTCTCGATGCTGACGGGCGATCCGCCGCTGAGCTACCGGGAGGCCGCCGAACGGTTGGGCGTACCGGTCGGCAGCATCGGTCCGACCCAGGCACGTTGCCTGCGTCGGCTGCGCGCCTGTGCGGCGCTCGCCCCGTTCCTCGACCGGCAACCCGGCGCGACGAAGGGAGGTGACCGCGATGGAGCAGTGGCCGCCGGTCGATGACGTCGCGTTCGCCGCGGAACTGCGCGCGGCCCTCGCGGTCGTCGGCGAGGTGCCCGAGGAACACGTCCGGGCCGCTCAGGCGGCCTTCGCCTGGCGTACGGTGGACGCCGAGCTGACCCTCGCCGAGCTGGTCTTCGACTCCGCCGGTGAGCTGGGCGCGGCCCTGCCCACCCGATCGGCCGGTTCGGCGCGGAACCTGTCCTTCCGTGGCGGTCCGATCGTCATGGAGATCGAGGTCGGTGGCACGGGAATCGTCGGCCAGCTCTGCCCGGCCGACGGTGGCCGAGTCAGTGCCCGGACCGCGACCGGCACCTACGAGGAGACCTCGATCGACGAGGTGGGTCTCTTCTCGCTCGGCCCGCCGCCACCCGGTCCGGTCCGACTGCACGCCTGCTCGGGCGGGTTCACCGTGGTGACCGACTGGATCTGCCTGCGCTGATGCGGCAGGACATCCGTCCGGCAGCTGCGACGGGACTCCGTCCGCAGTTGTGGCCGGGGTCCGCCCGGCAGTTTCGACGGGGGTCCGTCCGACAGCCCCGCCGCTGCCGGACGAACCCCCGTCCCTCCAGAGCACCGGCTCGCCACGCGAGCCGGTGCGGGTCTAGTGATCCGTCGACGTGATCAGGTATTGCACACCGCCCAGATAGGCCCGCTCGGCGCTGCTGCTGTTGTTCGGGCCCAACTGGACCACGGCGAGGCACAACTCCCCGTCGCTGGCCGCTTCGGCGGAGAACCGCAGCGAGAACTGCGTCCGCTCGCCGGGCTTCAGCATGATCTCGCCCAGGCTGGCCCAGGTCGTCTCGACGATCTCCACCCGGGTACGGCCGACCAGCCGGACCCCGGTGCCGACCGCACCGCCGGCACGCCAGCGCTCGAGCAACTCCGGACCGAGGTCGACGAGCACCCGGCCACCGATGGCTCGCAGCGACTCGTTCGCCACGAAGATCACCTCGTGGCGCGACGGCACGGTGAGGGAGTTGCCGATGGCGAAGGGTCGTACTACCGGACCGGCACCCGCAGTGAGGCGTACCGAGTCGACGGTGCGCCACGCGATGTTGGTGTTCCGGGTGTTGGTGCTGATCTCCGGATCTGCGGCGGTCATCGGGTCGACGCTCGACACCCCGGGGGCGAGCAGCCGGAGGTGACCTGGCCCAGGGGACACCGGGATGGTGCGGTCGCCGCCGGGCGCGCCCGCCCCCGCGGGCAGCCCGCGACCCCGCACCCAACCCGGGGAACCACCCCCCCAGGCCCCCCGCACACCCCCCGCG
>NZ_JBNCLE010000009.1:0-198111 GCF_049844495.1 Micromonospora sp. DT48 | reverse complement strand
TTTTGGTCGGTGTGTGGGGGGTTGGTTTTTTTTTTATTTTCTTCGGCCCGGGGGGGTGGGGGGGGCGGCGGGGGGCCCCCCCGGCCCGGGGGGCGACCGCGCTACCCGTCAACAGACCGGTCAACGCCGCCCCCATGCACCCGACCACACCGCGCGGCGGAGTCGTGTGGCTGCGGTGCTCATGACAGGTCTCTCCCCTCGACGGAACCTCGGTCGACCCCGCCCCTCACGAGGCGGTGCCGACCCGGTTACGCCTACAGAGCGGGGTAGGCGCCAGAAAATACCGTCGACGGGGGAGTGCGCTTTCAGATGGCGCAAGAATCGGCAAATGGTGACCGATCAACCGCGCGGTGTGCAGCAGGACGAGCGGATCACCAGTTCGGTGGGCAGCCGGATGTGGGTGTCCCGCTCGACGCCGGCGATCAGGTCGACGAGCAGGCGCAACGCCTCCGCACCCATCCGTTGCAGCGGCTGCATTATCGTCGTCAGCGGTGGGTTGACCAGAGCCGACTCCGGGATGTTGTCGAAGCCGATCACGGACAGGTCGTCGGGGACCGACAGACCCATGCTCCGGGCGACATCGATCGTGGAGGCGGCCGACAGGTCGTTTCCGGCGAAGACCGCGGTCGGGCGGTCGGGCAGCGACAGTAGTTCGGCGGCGGTGCCGGCGGCGCTCTCCATCCGGAACCCACCGACCCGGACCAGGCTCTCGTCCACCGCCACCCCCGCGTCGGCCATGGCCTGCCGGAAGCCGGCCTCGCGCAGCCGGGACGATTCGAGGTCGGCGCGTCCACTGATGTGCCCGATGCGTCGGTGGCCGAGCGACAACAGATAGTTGGTCGCCATCACGGCACCGGCGAAGTTGTCGGAGTCGACCGTCGGCAGCCCGGACGGGCCGGTGTGCGGGTCGACGGCCACCACATGGAAACCCTGCTTGGTCTCCACCACCGTCGGCGTGACGATCACAGCCCCGTCGATGAGCGTGCCCGACAGCCGGGCCAGCGATCGGCGTTCCCAACCGACGGAGGTGCCGGCGCCGTCGCCGCCGGAGTACGCCAGCAGTTGGTAGCCGGTGCCGGCGACCTCCACCGAGGCGCCCTTGAGCAACTCGGTGGAGAAGGGCTCGAACTCGGCGACCAGGATGCCCAACACGTTGGTGCGATGGCTGCGCAGGCTCTGCGCTCCCAGGCTGGCTTCGTAGCCGAGTTGCCGGATGACCTGCTGGACCCGTTCCACGGTCGCCTGTGCCACTCCGTAACGGCCATTTACAACCTTGGACACGGTCGCCACGGAGACGCCGGCCGTGCGGGCTACGTCCGACATCTTGACACGCTGGGGAAACGCCACGTCGATGATGATAGAGGGCCGTCTGGCCAGGATCCCAGGCGAGTCGAAAACGTTATCGACACCGATTGACACAGGGTTACCTGACTGTAAAACTCGCCGTCAGGCCGAGCACCCGACTGATTGGTCGAGGAGACATCGATGGCTATAAAGCGCCGTGCGACCACCTTTCTAGCACTGTCCATGACAACCGCACTACTCGTCGCCGGCTGTGGCGGCGGCGGTGACAGCGAGGAACCCGCCGAGAGCGAGCTGTTCAAGAACCCGGTGACCCTGACCTGGTGGCACAACGCCTCCCAGGACGGTCCTGGTAAGACCTACTGGGAGAAGGTTGCCAAGGACTTCTCCGCCAAGCACCCGACGGTCACGATCGAGATCGAGGGCATCGAGACCAACCAGCTCCAGCGCACCCGGCTCCCTGCCGCGCTGCTGAGCAACGACCCGCCGGACATCTTCCAGGCCTGGGGCGGCGGCGAGATCCGCGAGCAGGTCGAGGCCGACTACCTCAAGGACATCACCGATCAGGTCAAGGACGAGGTTGCCAACATCGGCAGCGCGGCCGAGATCTGGGCGGTCAACGGCAAGCAGTACGGTCTGCCGTACCGGATGGGTATCGAAGGCATCTGGTACAACAAGGAGCTCTTCGAGAAGGCCGGCATCGCCTCGCCGCCGACCACCTTCGACGAGCTGAACGACGCGGTCACCAAGCTCAAGGCGATCAACGTCATCCCGATCGCCGTCGGTGCCGGTGACAAGTGGCCCGCCGCGCACTGGTGGTACAACTTCGCGCTGCGCGCCTGCTCGGTCGACACGCTGCGGAAGGCGTCGCTGGAGAACGTCTTCGACGACCAGTGCTTCGTCAAGGCCGGTCAGGACCTGAAGGCGTTCATCGACACCGAGCCGTTCCAGCCGAACTTCATCGCCACCCCGGGTCAGAACGACCCGACCAGCGCCAACGGTCTGCTGGCCAACGGCAAGGCCGCCATGGAGCTGATGGGTGACTGGAACAAGGGCACCCTGGACACCGTGACCGAGGACCAGGAGGCGCTGAACAAGTTCATCGGCTGGTTCCCGGTTCCGGCGATCTCCGGTTCCGCCGGTGACCCGAAGGCGGCCCTCGGCGGTGGCGACGGGTTCGCCTGCGCCAAGAACGCTCCGGCCGAGTGCGTCGAGTTCCTCAAGTACATCGTGAGCCCCGAGGTGCAGAAGGGCTACGCCGAGACCGGCACCGGCCTGCCGGTCGCCAAGGGCGCCGAGGACGGTGTCAAGGACCCCGCCCTCAAGTCCATCCTGGAGGCCACCACCAGCGCCACGTACGTGCAGCTCTGGCTGGACACCGCCTTCGGTAGCACCGTCGGTAACGCGATGAACGACGCGATCGTCGCCATCTTCGCGGGCAACGGCACCCCTGAGCAGGTTGTCGAGGCCATGAAGGCGGCCGCGCGCAAGTGACGTCGACCAACCCGACCCTGGACCTCGCCGGCGGCGCTTCCGCGCCGCCGGCGGGCCCTCGGCCTGCCCGGCGCTCGTCGGCTCGGGCCGCCGAGACCCGACGCAAGTGGTACGAGATCATCGGACTCACGACACCGGCCGTGATCGTCTACGTGATGTTCGTGCTGGTCCCGATGGGCTTCGCCTTCTACTACAGCCTGTTCCGGTGGCGCGGCGTCGGACCGCCCACCGACTTCGTGGGCTTCGACAACTACGTCCTGGCGTTCCAGGATCCGATCTTCCTCGACGCGCTACGCAACAACGCGATCATCGTCTTCGGGTCACTGCTGATCCAGGGGCCGATCGCCTTGGGCGTGGCCCTGCTGCTCAACCGCAACTTCCGCGGCCGGACGGTGTTCCGCCTGCTGGCGTTCGTGCCGTACGTGCTCGCCGAGGTCACCGTCGGCATCATGTGGAAGCTGCTGCTGTCCGACGCCGGCACGGTCAACGCCATGCTGGAGTCGCTCGGGCTCGGCAGCCTGGTGCAGGCGTGGCTCGCCGACCTCGACCTCGTCATCTGGACGCTGTTGGCCGTCCTGACCTGGAAGTATGTCGGTTTCGCCATCATCCTCCTGCTCGCCGGCCTGTCGAACGTGCCGCAGGAGCTGAACGAGGCCGCCGCCATCGACGGCGCGAGCTGGTGGCAGACCCAGCGTCACGTGACGCTGCCGCTGCTGGGACCCACCATCCGGATCTGGATGTTCCTGTCCATGATCGGCTCATTGCAGGTCTTCGACGTCATCTGGGTGACCTCCGTACCTGCGGTGCGGTCGCTGGGTGCGTCGGCCACCATGGCGACGTACATGGTGGACAACGGGTTCTTCGCTCGCCTGTGGGGCTACGGCAACGCGGTGGCGGTCATCCTGTTCGCCATCTCGTTCGTCGCGGCGGTGCTGTTCCAGCGCTTCCTCCTGCGTCGTGACATCGAGGGCGCCATCACCAGAAGGGCAAACTGATCGTGGCCGCGAACGCCGTCCTGCCTCGAACCACCAAGCGCCGCCCGGTGTCGTGGGGAAACCCGCTCACCTACGCGCTGGCGCTCGCGGTCGCAGCCGTGTCGATCACTCCGGTGATCTACGTGATCATCGGCGGTTTCCGCACCACGCCGCAGATCGTCGCGAACCCGGCCGGGCTGCCCGACCCGTGGGTCTGGGACAACTACGCCCGGGTGCTGAGCCAGAGCAACTTCTGGCGGCAGGTGTTCAACAGCGCCGTGGTGTCGCTGGGCACCACGATCGGCGTCGTGGTGCTGGGCGTCTGCGCCGCGTTCGTGCTGGCCCGTTACACCTTCCGGGGTCGTGAGGTGCTCTACACCTTCTTCACCCTCGGTCTGCTGTTCCCGGCCGGCGCGGCGATCCTGCCGCTCTACCTGATGCTGCGCGACCTGAACCTGATCAACTCCTACTACGCGGTGATCCTGCCGCAGGTCGCCTTCGCACTGCCGTTGACGATCGTGATCCTGCGGCCGTTCCTCACCGCCATTCCCCGCGAGTTGGAGGACGCGGCCGCCATCGACGGCACCGGCCGGCTCGGCTTCCTCTGGCGCATCATGCTGCCCTTGTCGCGGCCGGCGCTGGTCACCGTCGGTATTCTCGCCTTCGTCACGAGCTGGAACGCGTTCCTGCTGCCCCTGCTGGTGCTCGGTGACGCGAGCCTGCACACCCTGCCGCTGGGCGTGCAGAACTTCTCCAGCCAGTACACCTCCGACACGGCGGGAATCCTCGCCTTCACCTCGCTGGCGATGTTGCCGGCACTCATTTTCTTCACGTTCGCCGAGAAGCAGATCGTCGGCGGCCTCCAAGGCGCGGTCAAGGGCTGAGCGGCAGCGGCACGAACACAAGAGGGGTAACACAGCATGACTGAGGTCCGCGAGGTCGTGGGCGGGCCGGCACCGGTGCCGGCCCAGACAGGATCGGGCCCTGGCCGGCCCGACCGGTACGGGTCCGATGGCGAGGCGCGCGTACGTGAACTGCTCGGTCGGATGACGATCGAGGAGAAGGTCGCGCAACTCGTCGGCTTCTGGGAGAAGGCGGAAGGCGAGGCCGTCGCACCGCTGCAGGGCGAGTTCGGCGACATCGGCAGGCTCGAGGACTTCTCCCGACACGGGCTCGGTCACCTCACCCGCGCCTACGGCACCCGTCCCGTCGAGGCCGTATCGCGGGCGTCATGGCTGTGGAAGTTCCAGTCTGACCTGGTGACCGGGACCAGGCTCGGCATCCCGGCGATCGTGCACGAGGAGTGCCTGACCGGGCTCTCGGCGTGGAAGGCGGCGACCTTCCCCACCCCGCTGGCGTGGGGAGCCGCCTTCGACCCGGACCTGGTCACCGAGATGGCCGCGGCGATCGGGGCGTCCATGCGGGCGCTCGGCGTCCACCAGGGACTGTCCCCGGTGCTGGACGTGATCCGTGACCCCCGGTGGGGGCGGGTCGACGAGTGCATCGCCGAGGACCCCTATCTGGTCGGCACCCTCGGCACGTCGTACGTGCGCGGCCTCCAGTCACAGGGCGTGCACGCCACGCTCAAGCACTTCGTCGGATACTCCGCCTCACGCGCCGGACGCAACTTCGCCCCGGTGCACGCCGGCCCGCGCGAGCTGGCCGACGTGCTGCTCGTGCCGTTCGAGATGGCGATCCTCGACGGCGACGCGCGTTCCGTGATGCACTCCTACGCCGAGATCGACGGCGTGCCCGTGGCCGCCGATCCGACGATGCTGACCGGCCTGCTGCGGGACAAGTGGGGCTTCGACGGCACGGTGGTGGCGGACTACTACGGGGTGGCGTTCCTCAACCTGCTGCACCAGGTCGCCGGTGACCACGCGGACGCGGCCGTGCAGGCGCTCACCGCCGGTGTCGACATCGAGCTGCCGACCGGTGACGCGTACCTGACCCTGGCCGAATCGGTGCGCGCCGGTCGGATCGACGAGTCGGTGATCGACCAGGCGGTGCTGCGGGTGCTGCGGCAGAAGCTGGAACTCGGGCTGCTGGACGCCACCTTCACCGACGAGCCGGTCCAGTCGGTCGACCTCGACTCGCCCGAGCACCGGGCGATCGCCCGCCGACTCGCGGAGAAGTCGATAGTCCTGGTCGCCAACCAGGACGCGTTGCCGCTGCCGGCGGGTCGCCGCATCGCGGTGATCGGGCCGAACGCCGACCGGCAGAGTGCTCTCTTCGGCTGCTACTCCTTCCTCAACCACGTGCTCGTGCAGCACCCCGACGTGGAGACCGGCCTCGAGGTGGCGACCGTCCTCGACGCGCTGCGTGCCGAGGTCGGCGCTGACCTGGTCACCTCGGCCAAGGGGTGCGAGGTGGACGACGACGACCGGTCCGGCTTCGACGAGGCGGTGGCTGTGGCCGCCGCCGCCGATGTCGCCGTGCTGGTCGTCGGCGACCACGCGGGACTCTTCGGGCGCGGCACCGTCGGCGAGGGCTGCGACCGCGACGACCTGGAGCTGCCGGGTGTGCAGCGGGAACTGGTCGAGGCGGTGCTGGCCACCGGCAAGCCGGTCATCCTGGTGCTGCTCACCGGCCGGCCGTACGCGATCGACTGGGCGCTGGAGCGGTGCGCAGCGGTGGTGCAGACGTTCTTCCCGGGCGAGGAGGGCGCCGGTGCGATCGCCGGAGTGCTCACCGGGCGGGTCAACCCGTCGGGTCGGCTGCCGGTCAGCCTGCCCCGGTCGGCGGGCGCGCAGCCGTACTCGTACCTGCACCCCACGCTCGGCGACGGCAACGAGGTGACCAACCTGCTGGCGACGCCGGTCGCGCCCTTCGGCCATGGGCTGTCCTACACGACGTTCGAGTACGCGGATCTGTCGGTGCCGGCGACCGTGCCGACCGACGGGGCGTTGACGGTGAGCGTACGCGTCACCAACACCGGCGCGGTGGCCGGCGACGACGTGGTCCAGCTCTACGGCCGGGACGTGGTGGCGTCGGTGACCCGACCGGTGGCGCAGCTGCTCGGCTACCAGCGGGTCCACCTGACGCCGGGCCAGTCGGTCACGGTCACCTTGACGGTGCCCACCACCCGGCTCGCCTTCTCCGACCGGTCGCTCAACCGGGTGGTGGAGCCCGGTGACGTCGACCTCTGGGTCGGCACGAGCGCACGTCGGGACGTGGCGGCGTCGACCACGCTGGTCGGCGAGGTCGCACCGGTCACCAACGCCTCGGCCCGTTGGACGACCGCCGAGATCAGCTGATCCCTGCCGGCCTCCACCGTCGAGGTGCCGGCCGGCCCAGCGACCCAGGGCAGTTCCCGGTCACCGGGAACTGCCCTGGTGCAGCTGCGATCGTGGTGAGCGCGACTCAGCCGGCACGCCCGCGACGGCGGTGCCGGTTCGGTTTCGCCCCGACCTTCGGCGCGGCCCGCCGACCAGCTTCGTCCGGTACCCGGGCGGCGGCGACCTGCGTGCCCCCGGGTGCACCGTCACCGGTCGCGCCGCTGGGCGTACCGGAATCTGTCGCGCCGCCGGTCGGCGGCGGATACCTGCGCAGCATCCAGGTCTGCTGACCGAGCGAGAAGAGGTTGGTGGTCACCCAGTAGATGATCACGCCGATCGGGAAGATCAGCCCGGAGACGAGCAGCGAGGCGGGGATGCCGTAGAGCATCAGCCGCTGCACCAACCGCTGCTGCGGATCCTGGGCCCAGCCGCTGCGCAGGATCAGTTGACGGCTGGACAGGTAGGTCGTGACGATCATCGCCGCGATCAGCACGGCGGCGACGATCCGGACCGTGGCGGTGTCACCTCCGAGCAGAGCCACCTGGGCCCCGGTGGAGCGGAAGGTACCCGCGATCGGGGCCCCGAACAGGGTGGCCGACGAGGCGCTGTCGAACTGGGCGACCGACCAGCCGTACAGCGTCTTCAGGTGTTCCGGCATGGTCGGTTTGAGATGACGCAACACGTGGAGCAGACCGAGGAACACCGGGATCTGCACCAGCATCGGTAGGCACCCCATCAGCGGGTTGGCCTTCTCCACCCGGTACAGGTCGACGATCTCCTTCTGGAGGGTCTCCCGGTCGCCACGGTGCCTGGCCCGCAGTTCGGCGATCCTGGGCTGCAACGCCTGCATCGCCCGCTGCGACCGGATCTGCTTGACGAAGACCGGGAACAGGATGATCCGGACGGTGAGCACCAGGAAGACGATGCCCAGCACCCAGGACCAGGTGGTGCCCAGCGCGGAGGCGTCGCCGAGCAGCCGCTGCCAGACGCCGTGCCAGAACAACAGGGTCGCGGAGATCGCGTGGTAGATCACCGCCATCAACGAGCCGACCAGGCCGGTCACCGGTCGGCTCCGGTGACGAGCGGACATCCGACGGCAGGCCGACCGTCGAACACAGAATTGGACATGAGTACACCCCTCGACATGCGACTACGACTGACGTGAGCGAAAACGGTCACCAGCGGTCGCCGAGGAGCGGCAGAGATGGAGGTGTCCGGCCGGGACGGTGACGACGGGCGCAGCGGGGCCCGTCAGCCGCGTTGCCGGGTCTCTCCGAGTGACGTGTGAAGGCTCAGGCGACCGCGCGGGTCGCCGTGGTGGGCGCTCTGGGGCGGGCCCGGCCGGCAGCGTCCGGATCGCGGTGTCGGGGCACGCCCGTACGGCCGGAGCGTTCGCGTAGCGTCCGGCGGGTGATGCGGAGGGCGGGCCCGGCCGTCGCCCCGGGGAGCAGGGCCGTGGTGGCGAGCAGGGCGGCCAGCAGCACACCGGTCACCGCCGCCGTGCCGGAGAGCGCATCGCCGGCACCGACGTCGGCCAACACGCCGACCAGGTACCAGAGCACGCCGAGCCCGATCACGAGGGCAACTGTACCCTGCCCACCCCAACGGCGGCCTCCGCCGAGTGAGCCGGTGCAGTTCCCGGGTTACCGGGAACTGCACCGCGCCGTACCTTGCGCTGCCGCGGATACGTCGGTCCAGCCGTGGCGCAGGATCAGTCAGATGGTGCCCAGGTGGCGGCAGACGGCGCGGGTCTCACCACCGACCGTGCGCTGCCCCAGCCATTTGATGGCGAAGTACGCGGGAGCCTGGGTGTAGGCGCCGAAGCCCTCGGGCGGTTGCGGAAGGCCCGCCGCGGCGGTAACCCACGCGACCACGTCTCTGGTCTTGGGGCCGTACTTGCCGTCCTGGACCAGGTTGCCCCCGTGACACCGGTTGAGACTGCCCTGAAGTACGAAGACCGCCGACTGCACTCCGCCGCCGTTGTAGCCGTCGTTCAACTTCAGTACGCAGTTGAAGGCACCCGAGTTGCGACCGATGGATGGAATCTCGAACCGGTAACCGTCTGCGGCGAATTTCGTGGTCCACGAGTTGCAGGTGGCGGCCGCCGATGCTGTCGACGCCGGCGCGACGAGCGCCGTCGTCATCACCGTCACACCGACCGCTGTAGCCAAGATGCGTCTGAGCCAGTTTCGCATGATCACAAAGAACGACGGATGAGACAGGCCACAGTTATATCGACATTTCCCTATGGGTTCCGTCAGTCGTCCGACAATCGTCAAGCTTTCGGACGTCGACTCAGCCGTGCGGGTCCGGTTCGGCGCGGAGCGCGGCGGTGGCCCGCACCGCCTTGACGATCGCCGGAATCGCACCGATCAGCAGGACCAGCGCCCAGACGATCGCGACGATCGCGAAGACGAGGGCACCCACGGCATCGAGGATGCTCACCAGGATCACCGGCACCAGGTGGTGCAGGAACTCCAGCAGCACCGGGCAGCACAGGCTGGTCAGGATCAGCAGGACCAGGCCCTTGTTCTGGAGGAACTTCGGCTGAGCCATGATTAGCAGCCCGGCCCAGGCGAGCTTGAGCAGCAGCACCAGGCCGAGTAGTACGGCGGCGTCGCCGACCGGGAAGAAGCCCCACAGTGCCAGGTAGGCCAGTGTGCCGAACGGCGGGGCGAGGAACAACGACACCATGATCATCAGCTCGACGAAGGTGAGGACCAGCGCCAGCAGGGCAACGATGATCAGGATGATGGAGAAGACCAGGGTGGCGACGCCCTGGATCCGGCCGTGCAACCGGTCCGGCAGCACCAGGCCCAGACAGAACAGCCCGGTCGTCCAGAGCGCCACCGCGTCGACCAACGCCAGATAGCCGGTACCCCGGCCGGAGGGTTCGCTGACCTGCCCCACCTCGCCGACGTCGACACCGAGGTCGACGGCGCTGCCGACCAGTGCCGCGCTGGCGTCACCGCCGCCGAGCAGCAGCCCGGCACCCACCTCCACGCCGACCGCCAGCACCAACGCCAGCATCGCCAGCAGCAGCAACGGCTTGCGCAGCGCACCCATGGCTCAGTCCCGCGCGATCGTGACGAGGCACTCGACCGGACAACTCACCAGCACCGTGGTGGCCCGGTCGACGGCGACCCGGGCCACGGCTCCGCTGCCGTCGGCGGCCGGGTCCACCTCGTCGGTGACGGTGACGTCGGCGTCACCCGGAGCCGTGGCCCGCACCCGGAACGCCTGCGGGCTGCGCAGCACCAGCACGCGCAACCCGCCCGGGTCGGCGATGCGCAACTCGCAGCGCCCGTCGACCAGCAGCCGCCCGACGTCCTCGGCGCAGTCCGCGTCCACGTCGGCGGGATCGACGACGCGGTGCCCGCCACCGGCCCGCCCCAGCAGGTCGACCAGCGGATGCCGGGCCGCCGGGTCGCCATGGTCGTCGCGACCCGCGCCCACCGCCACCGCGAACAACACCACCAGCAGTACGCCCAGCGCCGCCAGCAGCGCCTTCTGTTGCCCGCTCATGCCGTCCTCCATCCACCGATCCGTCGGCCCACCACGGATCGCCGACCGGCACCACGGTCGGTCATCGTTGGTCGTCCGGCGTGACCTCGGTGAACCGGAGCATGTCGATGCCGGCGAAGTAGCGGTTCGTGCTCTGCGTCTTGCCGACCGCGACCAGGGTGATCTCGTGAGGTCCGGCACCGAGGCGCACCCGGCCCACGTCGACCCAGTCGGTGACCCGCACCTTCGGCGTGAACCCGATGAACGGGTCGCCTATCTGCCGGCCGTCGATCAGGAAGACCGTGTTGGCGTAGTCGAACGACGTGGTCAGCACGGCGGAGAACTGCCAGGTCGCCTCGGCGGGCAGCTCCACCGCCACGGTCACCCGGTCGTTGACCGCCTGACCGAGGAAGAACAGCTGGGCGTTCTGCGACCAGGTCACCTCGCAGCAGTTCTGCTGCACCGTCACGGTCGCGCCGGAACCGGAGGGCGACTCGACCCGGGCGCCGGTCACCAGCGTCTCCGCCTCGACGGTCACCACCCGTGCCGGTGGTGGCGGCTCGTCGTCGCGGGCCACCAGGAACACCACCACCGCCGAGACCACCAGCACCAGGGCCGCCGCCGCGGCGATCCAGGGCCAGGGCGTACGCCTCGGCGGTGCCACCGCGCGTACCTCGTAGGTGACCCGGCCGCTGGACCTGGAACTCTCCTCCGGCGCCGTGTTCGCCGAGTACGCGAACCCGGTCATGTCGTAGCGCCGCGGTGGCGTGCCCGGCGGCACCGCCAGCCGGACCAGGAACGACACCGAGCCCTGGGCGGGCACCACCCGCTGTGGCTCGGTGACGGTGAACCACGACCGTTGCGTGCCCTCGCCCGGCGCCACGTCGAACACCACGGTGTCCGGTGCGACGCCGGGGTTGGAGACGGTGAAGGTCAGCTCGCCGGTGTTGCGGACGTCCAGGGTGAACTGCTCGGCGGCGGCGACGACGGTCCATTCGGTGGTCATGGCGGCTCCTCGACGGCGGTAACGGGGGAGGCGGGAGCAGACGGGACGACGGTGGGCGGCGGCACGCTGGCCCTCCCGACCGCCCGCTCGGCCGGGACATCCTCGACCGTGATCTCGGCGGTGACCGCGGCCGGCTTCTCCGCCGCCACGATGCGGTCGACCAGGGCCAGCTGGTCGGCGGCGGCCGTGGGCACCCGCACGACCAGGTGGAAAGGCCGGTCGGTCGGCTCGTCGAGCACGAACCCGGTGACCCCGGTGGCCAGTTCGAGGGCCGTCCGCAGCCCGTCCGGCGTGCCCCGCCAGGCGGCGAGCGCGGCCCCGTGCGCCACCAGGTCGCGCAGCCGGTGCAACGACAGCGGCAGGGGGGCGTCCCGCCGGGGCGCGGTGACCAGGTGGTCCATCGCCACCCACCGGGCCAGGTAGGCCGTCATCGGTGCCGGTGCCCGGTACGGCGCGAAGAGCGCGTCGACCTCGGCCAGCACCGCCTCGTCCGGGGCGTGTAACGCCTCCATCACGTCCAGCAGCGCCCACAGCACGCTGCCCGGCCCGGCCGCCCGCTGGTAGGCCGCGGGCAGCAGCCGCTCAATGGCCGCTCGTCGCATCCTGCCGCACCACCTCGATGTCGTGTTCGCCGGAGCAGAGCAGCCAGGTGTCCGGGACGGTCACCACGTCGGCCGTGGACTGGTTGGCACTGGCCGACCACTGCACCGCCTGCTCGCTGCGGTGCACGCCGCGTTCCCCGCCGGCCAGCACCAGGCGGTCCGCCGCACCGGTGGCGGCGACCGCGTCCACCGGCATGAACCGGGTCCGGTCCCGAAGCGGCAACCCACAGTTGACCGACGCCGACGTCCACTGCGGCTGCGCGGGAAGCGTGTCCAGCCGGAGGACCCCGCCACTCTGGGTCGCGGCCAGCGCGAGCGAACCGCTGAAGGCGAGATCCCGGCAGGTGCCGCCGAGCCATCCCGCCGACAGCGCCTGCCACTTCACGTCGGATTCGAAGAGGCGGGCGCGGAAACATCCCTGGCCGGGCTTGTTCGGATCCGGCTCACCGGCACCGCTCCACAACAGGGTGGCCGGTCCGTCGTACTGCACCGCGAGCACCCGGTTGTCGACGTTGGCCAGACCCACGTGGTGGAAGCTGCCGGGACGACCGGCGTTGTGGGACAGGTACACACCGAACCCGGCCTGGGCGGCCACCGCCACCCCGGCCGCCCCGCGCTCGGAGACGAACGCCCGTACCGCGTAGAAACCGCGGTCCGCGTCGGCCGGGTCGACCAGGATCTGCAACGGCACCGCACCCGGCAGCAGGGACACCTCGTACAGACCGGTGTCGGTGGCGACCAGCAGCGCTCCCGCGCCGTCCCGGTCGATCCAGGCCAGGTCACCGATCCGCGAGTCCAGGTCGGCCAGCAGCGACCACGTCTCACCCAGGTCGGTGCTCAGGTGCACCCGTGAGCCGCCGCCGGTACGCACCGTCGCCACCGCCACCGAACCGGGTCGGGGCGCGATCCCCGGCCGCACCGGCGCGGGCGCCGGCACCACCCGCTGGACGGTCTCCCCGTCGAAGCGTCCCGCCGGTTCCCAACCGGCACCGGCGTTGGTGGAGCGGAACAACACCGCCCCGCTGCCGGCGTACCAGGTGCGTGGCTGGTACTGGTCGACGGCGAGGGTACGCACCTGCTTGTCCGGCGCCTCGTCGACCTCGAACCGCACCGACTCGACGTAGCGCACCCCCGGCTCGGCCTGCTCCAGCAGGCGGTACACGTTGGATGCCCGCAGCGGCTCGCCGAACGCCCAACCGGCCGGGTTGAGCGCGGTCGGCAGCGGGCTGAGCGTCTGGTGCAGGCGGTCGTGGATGCGGCGGCGGACCGCGTCCACATCCTCCTCCCGGCGGACCACCACCCGGGCCCGGATCGACACCGCCTTGTACCGCGCCCAACCGGCCCGGCAGGTCGTCCCCAGCGAACGGCGACGTTCCAGGTCCGCCTCGACCCGTAGCCGGATCTCCTCCACCTCGTGTTCGCGGAGCACCGTCACCGGCAGCCGACCCCCGGGCCGCGCGTCGGTCGGCACGTGCGGCACCAGTACCACCTCCACCTCGCCGGGGCGGGCGAAGCTGTAGACGGCGGCCCGGGTGAAGGCGCGGGCCCGGCTGACCCCGCCGGAGGCGGTGGCCAACACCTCGAAGTCCCGGGCGGTCACCGCCCGCTGCTGGGCGAAGAAGGCGTACGGGCCGCGCAGCAGCACCGACTCCATGTCCTCCATCTCCCGCCCACCGGCGGCCGGCAGCGGGTTGACCACCTTCACCCCGGGCAGCGGGTCACGCAGGTTGGTCAGGGTGCCGGCGGCCACGTTGCCGGCCGGTCCGCCGCCCGCGCGATACCACAACCGAACCTGTCGCCCGGCCGGTGGCACCGCCGCGACCGCGCCGTCGCCGGAGGTCGACGTGCGGCCGTCGGCCTGGCGAAGGTCCAGCGCCGGGGCGAAGGTCACCGTGCCCGAGCACCGGTCCACCAGGTACGCCTTGTCCTGCGGGCCGAGACCGGCGAAGCTGTCCACCGCCCGCCAGATCTCGAAGGTGCGTCCGTCGTGTTCCCGGGCCGCGGCGCCCAGTTCCACCGAGCCGGCCGGCACCTCGACGCCGAGCAGCAGGTCCAGTGGTTCGGCGGTACGCGCCAGCGGCGCGCGTTCGGCGCGGAACACCTGCCCGGGCTGCCCGGTCCCCACCCCCAGCAGCTCCGCCTCCACCGGCTCGCAGTGGTGCATCCGGACGGTCACCTCACGCTGCCCGGCGGCGAGCAGCGCCGGCTCGCAGGTGACGAAGACCACCGGCCGTGGATCGGCCCCCCGGGCGGCGGCCACCCGGGTCCCGGCGGGGATCCGCAGCGGAGCGTCGTCGGTCCCGGTGCGGACGAACCGGACGTCCGCCCAGGCCGCCGCCGGTGGGTGCCGGGTGACGCCGAGCAGGTTGAGGAAGGCGACGTACGCCTTCTCCGGCAACTGGTTCAGCCGGTAGATCATCACCTCGGTCAGATGCGCGAACGCCTCCACCAGCGCGATTCCGGGGTCGTGTGCGGACAGGTCCGTCCACTCCGGGCAGGACTGCCGGATCCGGTCTCGCGCCTCGGTGACCAGGTCGAGGAAGGTCCGATCGTCCAGGTGCGGCACGGGCAGCGTCATCGTGCCTCCTCGGTGTCGTCGGTGTCGTCGGTGGGACCGGTCACCGGCCCGACGGGCGCGTCGTCGTCGGCGGGCAGCAGGTCGACCGAGAAGACCAGCTGGCCGGGGGTGAGACTGGCCCGGATCCGGTAGTCCAGCCGGATCACCAGACGCCACGGGTCGTCCGGATCCGGCCCGGCGTCGACGTCGAGCACGTCGATCCGAGGTTCCCAGCGGGCGATGGCGGCGCGGACATAGTGGATGGCCAATCCGGCGGTGGTGTCGTCGTTCGGCGCGAAGACCAGCCGGTGCAGGCGTGAGCCGTACCCGGGGCGCATCAGCCGTTCGCCCGGCGTGGTCGACAGCAGCAGGAACAACGCCTGGCGTACCGTCTCGTCGCCGTCGGTCATGGCCAGGCCGCCGGCGGCGGTCAACCCGAGCCCGCCGCTCTGCCCCGGGTCGAAGCCGGCACCGACGAACCGGATGGCCCTCACCGGTCGGCCCCCACGAACCGCTGCCGGGGATCGCGTACCCGGTAGGTGAACTGACCCGGCGGGCTGCCGTTGGTGAAGCCGGACAGGTGTGACAGCACGACCGGTCGGCCGCCGACGCGTACCCAGTCGCTGTAACCGGCCCGCACCGCCTCGGTGCCGGTGCACGGCTTGACCGTGGCGCCGTAGTTCGGACAGGCCACGATCTCCCGGCCCTTCGGGTCGTCGGCCACCAGCACCGGTACCCCGCTGACCGTCACCCACTTCTGGGACGCCCGGTTGCGGACCCGGCCGTCGTGGCTGCACCTGATCACCGAGTCGCGGTGGATCCAACGCATCAGCGGCCTCCCTCGTGGTGGGCGCGGGCGAGCACACGGGCCCGCTCGGCGGCGGTTTCCGGGTCCTCGACGGTCTCGGCGTGCAGGAAGTCGACGCTGCGGGCGCGGACGACCATCGCCCGGCCCGGCGCGGACAGCACCAGATCGGTGGCGGCGTGCAGGGTGGCCAACTCCGGGGTCAGTTCCAACCAGCTGCCGCCGTCGGTGCTCAGCCGCAGGCTGCGCGCCACGTCGTCGACCACCAGCTGCTGACCCCCGGCGGTACGCAGCGACCACCGGCGGGCTCGCCCGTCGTCGATCCCGGTGTCGTACGGCTCGACGGTGCCGAACAGCGAGCCGAGCACCACCGCGGACGCCGGCTCGCCACCGGGCAGCACCACCAGCACGGTGTCCTGCGGGTCGGGCAACGCGACCAGCCCTTTGCCCCGGCCGGCACCCGGGCACAGCACCGCCAACCAGCCGGCGTCGGCGTCGCCGTACGCGGGCAGCTCCACCCGCACCCGGCCCAGACCGTCCGGGTCGGACACGTCGGTGACCACACCGAGCGTGACCACCGCCGGGGCCGGTGACGCGGTGCGTGGCATCGGCGGCGGCATGGTGGAGAAGCGGCTCAGGTGACCGTTCGCGTCGACCGTGTGGATCACCTCGGTCAGCACGTACGTCCCGGCGACCGGTTCGGCCACGCCGGTCAGCTGGATCCGCCGGCCGGGTCGCAGCGCCGGATTGCCCTCGGCCGTTCCGTCGGCGGTGACCAGGGCGGCGGCCCGGGTGTCGAGCCGGGCCTGGGCCAGCGCGGCCAGTTCGTCGTCGCTGCGTCCCGGCTGGTCCAGGGCGGTACGAGGGCCGTCCGCGCCGACGTCGGCCGGGTCGGGTGCGGCCGGGGTGCGGCGTCCGCAGCGGGGACTGCCGACGCTCTGGGCGATCGGCTCGGCCCGCTGCGGGTGCCAGCCCAGCGCGGCGCTCTCCCCGGCGGCGCTGTCGGCGTTGACCGACAACCGGAGGCCGTGCACGTCACGACCCAACTCCAGGGCGATCACCTCGCCGTGTCCGTCCAGGGTGACCAGCCGCAGCAGGTCACCGTCGAGGCTGAGGTGCAGCCCGGCCCGCCCGGCCACCTCGACCAGCAGGTCCAGGTCGCTGGGCCGGTGGTGCGGCAGCCGGTCCAACTGCGGACCGTCGGCCTCCGCCTCGACCCGCAGCCCGAGGTCGGCGCAGAGTTCGGCGGCCAGGTCGGCGGCGGTCACCGACTCGAAGACCTGGATCCGCTGCCGCTTGCGCAGCCGGTGCAGCAGGTCGTACCCGCGCACCCGCAGCGTGGCCGTACCGTCGGCGGCGTACTCGACCTCGACGGCGGTCACCTCTCCGCCGAACAGCGCCTCCGCGTGCCCGGCGAGGCGGACGTCGAGGCTCGCGCCGACGTTCACCGGACCGGTCAACGCGGCGGTGCCGGGGTTGGTGCGCAGCGCCACCTCGCACTGGGTGGGCCGGTCCAGGCGGGCGGCCACCCGCACCGAGGTGACCCGTCCGGCCACCGCGTCGGGCAGGGACCTGCCGTCTATCAGCACGGTCAGCGCCCGGGGCGCGACGGCGGTCACGACCCGGTCCCGGGCGAGGTGGCGGGCGCGGGCGCCGTCGCGGCGGTGCCGGGCAGCGGCGGTACGGCCAGCACGGTGCCAGCGGGCACGGCCAGTGGGTCGGTGATCCGGTTGTGCTCGGCCAGCAGCCGCCACCGCAGGGGGGAACCCAAGGCGTCGTGGGCGAGCAGGTCGAAGCGTACGCCCGTGGTGTCGGCGGTGGCGGTGCCGTCGCCGGCCGCCACCACGGCCGTGCCCGGCGCGACGGTGGGGGTCTGCGCGGCGGCCAGTTCCTCGGCGAAGCCCTCCTCGGCGCGGCGGGCGTCCTCGGCCACCCGGACCAGCTTGAGCCGCAGCCAGGACCGGCGCGGCGAGCCGGTGGCGGTGAACGCGTCGAAGCGTTCCGCCACGGCGACGATGACGCCGGGCACGTTCCACGTCTTGCCCCAGACCATCCGTACCAGCGGTGGCCGTAGCCAGCCGTGTTCCACCGCCGAGTTCTCCGCCAACATCCACAGTGGTCGGGTCAGCGCCCGGACGTCGGTGGGTCGAACCTGCCCCTCGGCGAAGTCGATGTCGAAGAGGAGGTCCAGCACGAGTTCGGTGCGTCCGCCGCCGGTGAACAGCAGCGGGTCGTCGGCCAACCCGGTGCCGGTGAGCTGGCCGTCCGGGCCGCCTCGCCGGCGCACCCCGGCGAGGCGGGTCACCTGCACGGTCTCCGGGTTGAGCAGGCAGTCGATCCGTTCTCCGGTGTCGATGAGGAAGGCCACCCGTTGCATCAGCCACCTGCCTGTTCACCGTCGAGCCACCGCGCCCGCTGTTCGTGGGCTTCGGACGGCTCGGGCGCCGACCACAGTGCCCGGTCGTCGGGAAGGGCCGGCCACGGATCCGGGCCGGTACGCCCACCGCGTGACGGCGGTGGTGACTCCAGTTCCGGCCAGCGGGGACGCACGCCCACCGGCCAACACCCTTCGCCGGTGGGAAGCCCACCGGCGGGCCAACGTCCATCACCCGTGCCATGCCGGGTGGCCAGCCGCCGCCCGCCGCCCGGCCCAGCCACCCCGCCGTCCTCGCTGTTCCCGCCGTTTCCGCCGTCCCCGTCGGACATGCGGGTGCCGGGGACCAGCCGGCGTTCGGCCCGCAATCGGAGCAGCCGCCCGGCGGAGGCGTCGGTCACGCCCGTCTGCGGGTCCGGCTTGTCGGCGTGCCGGGGCCGCGCCAACGCCGCCTCGGTTCGGGCCGGAGCCGCGTCGCCTCGTCGTGCCGCGATGCGGAACCGTGCTCTGCTCGTGTCGGGCTCCAGCTCCGCCGACCGCCCTCGGGACGCGGCCGAGCCTGGCCCCGGTGCCGACGCGCCGACCCCGTCGTGGCCATCCGCATCGGTCGTCGCCGGGCCTGCCCGCCGCTGGAGAACGTCGTCCAGCCCACCCCGTCCGCCCGGCCCGCTCCACCCGGCCACACCACCCGGCCCGCTTGCGCCCGCTGACCCGGGTAGCCCGCCTGCCTCCGCTGGCCCGCCCGGGCCGCGCAGCCAGGCAGATCCGCGTAGCCCGTCTGGTTCGCGTAGCCCGGTGGGTCTGGCTGGTCCGGTGGGTCTGGCTGGTGCGGTGGGTCCGGCTGGTGCGGCCGGTTCCGGGCCGGGGCGGGACATGCTCCTGTGGTCCCTTTGCTCTGCTTCAACCGGCGCACTGGCCGCTATCCGGATACCGGGCGTCGGGGGTTGCGTGGGGTGAAGCAGAGCAAAGGACGCGGGGGAGTGGTCGGTCGGAGGTGGCGTGGGCGGGCGGTGGTCCGTCGGCCGTGGGTCGGCGGCGTCGTTCGGCGCGGGCGCGGACGTCGCGCCGGGTGGCTGAGCGGATCGACCTGGCCAGGCGGACGCGCTCGGCCGGGCGGGGTGACCTCCCGGGTCGGGCGGCGGGACGTACCCGTGTGTGGGGCTGACGGGGTCGGTGGCCGGCTGGTCGTCGTGGTCTGGTTCGGAGGGCTCCGGCCCCTCGAACCACGCGTGGGCGGGCCCGGAGGCCGGCGGTGGGTCCAGGGTCAGGTCCCGCAGCAGGCCGGGGGCACGGGCGGTGACGATCCGTAGCCAGTGCTCGGGTGGCTGCCCGGGCCGCCGGAGGTCGGCCTCGGGCTCGTCGTCGTCGGTACGGCCGACAGGCCCGGGCATCCTGCCCGACGTCACCGGTGGCGACTCTCGGGGGGAGGAGTCCACCGCACCGGCGAGCCGGTCCACGGCGGCCGCCGCGGACCGGAGGCGATCGGCCAGCCAGTCACGCGGGCGTCGGCGCGGCACCACCGGCCTCCAGTTCCAGGCTCTCGTAGCGCAGCGTCAGCGACGCGATGGCGATCTCCTGGCCGAGGGTGTTCAGGTGCGCCCCGCGCCAGTTGCTCGGCCAGGCGTTGATCAGGTTCCAGCGCAGCACCTCCGCCGTGCCGGCGGCGTCGAGCAGCACCACGGAGACGTTGCGGCGGTCGACCGTGCCCCGAGCGACCGCGTGCACCCAGTCCCACAGCTCCCGTGAGGCGGTGAGACCGAAGTGCAGGGTGACCGGGCCGTACTCCACCTGACCCGGGACCATCCGGACCCGGTCGTTGCCCTGCTCCCGGTACGGCACCGCGGGGATGTTCACCTCCAGGCCGCTGATCTCGGTGAAGTGGCCGTTGGTGACCCCGTTGACCAGCAGCTTGAAGTTGTAGGCCCGATACGGGTCGACCGGCGTACCCGGCTGCGGAGTGGCCGTGGTCGGCATGTCAGCCTCCAATCGTCTCGGTCTCGGTGCCGCCGGCCCACTGGCTCAGCTTGAACACCACGAACTCCGCGGGCTTGACCACGGCGATGCCGATGTGCGCGACCACCATTCCGGCGTCGCGGACGTCGGCCGGATTGGTCTCCTCGTCGCACTTGACGAAGAACGCCTCCTCGGGAGTCCGGCCCAGCAGCGCCCCGTCGCGCCACACGCGCGTGAGGAACGCCCCGATGTCCCGACGGATGGAGCGCCACAGCGTGTAGTCGTTCGGCTCGAACACCATCCAGCGGGTGCCGTTGGCGATGGCCTGTTCGATGGCGATGGACAGCCGCCGGACATTGAGGTAGCGCCACTCGCTGGCCTCGGCGGCGAGGGTCCGGGCCCCCCAGACCCGGATGCCCTCGCCCGGGAAGTACCGGATGACGTTGACGCCGCGCGGGTTGAGCACGTCGTGCTCGGCCCGGGTGACCAGGTGGCCCAGGTCGACCGCACCCCGGACCGGCTCGTTGGCGGGCGCCTTGTGCACCCCTCGCAGGGCGTCGGTGCGCGCCCAGATGCCCGCGATGTGCCCGCTCGGCGGGGTGAGCACCAACTCGCCGCTGAGCGGGTCACGCACGCGCAACCACGGGTAGTAGAGGGTGCCGAAGTCCGACTGCCGGGGGCGGTGCGCCGTCGGCCCGCCGGCTGCGGACCCGGTGGCGGTGTCCGACTCGGTGTCACTCGGCTTCGCCGGGCGGGTCGACGCGGGGGTGGCGACCCGGGTGAGGGTCGAGATGTCGTCGATGTCGGGCGCCGGATCGCAGATGGCGACCATGGTGCGGGTGCGTTCGGCGAGGCTCAGCAGCGCCTCGTGGGAGACCGGGTCGTGGAAGCCGGGGGCGGCCACGATGGAGATCTCGTCGATCGCCTCCAGCAGGTCCAGGCCCGCGCGTTTGCGCCCGGTGCCGGAGATGGCGTTGCCGTCGCCGACGTTGACCACCCAGCAGCGGGTGCCGCCGTTGTCGAAGAAACCGAACACGGCCCGCGCCAGCGGTGTGCTCTCCACCTGGTCACCGTCGGCGTACAGCCGGAGGAAGTCGGTCCAGTTGTTGACCGCGAGGGCCTCGCCGACGTGGGCGTTGCGGTTGGGTCCGCGACCGACGAGGGCCGCCGTGCTGGTCCCGGCCGGCCCGATCGGCCGGGCGCCCCGGGGCACCTCCTCGACGTAGATGCCGGGCGAGAAGTAGGTGGGCATCGGTCCTCCCGTGCTGGTCGGATCAGTGGGTCGGCGGCGCGCAGACGATGACGATGTCGGGTTCGGTGGGGTCGACCTCGGTGGTGAGGACCTGCCCACGGCCGGTGAGTCGGAGCCGGACCGGTGTCGGATGGTCCGGGTCGTGCGGCACGCCGACGATCCGGAAGCGGCCCGCCGGGTCGGTCTGCGTCGCGTACGGCTGACCGACGACCTCCACCCGCATCGCCGCGAGGGGCTGCTCGGCCGGGCCGACGACGCGACCGTCGACGGTCAGCATCTCCAGTTGGCGCAGCCGCAGCGGGCGCAGCACCGGTGCGGCCGGTCGGGCCGGGTGGGTGACCTGGACCGGCACGTCGATCAGCAACGCGGGCCGGGGAACTGCCCCGAAGGCCGCCCACAGGGCCGGGTCACCGGCCTCCAGCACCAGCGTTCGTCCGGCCGCGCCGGTGGCCGCGACGAGCACCCGGTCCAGCGCGGCCAGGGCCTCCGGGCCACCGGCGGCCAGCAGGTAACGCACCGTGAGTCGGTAGGGTTCCGGCCCGCTGCTGCCCCGGGTCTGCCGGGCCGGTCGTAGCTCCAGCGGCCACAGGGCCAACCGGCTCGGGTCGGCGTCGGGCCGGGGCGGGCCGACCGGGACGGGGTCACCCACCGCCCCGGCCAGCCACGCCGCCAGCTCGGCGGTGGCGGCGCGGATCGGACCGTCGTCGCTCATCGCGGCGGCGTCCCCTGGATCCGGTACGCGATGGCCTCGTTCCACACGTGCGGATAGACGCCGATCTCGAAGTACCGGGTGAAGCGGTTGATCGGCGCACCCGCGTGGTCGTGGTACAGCAACCAGATCGGGGCGATGGTGAACAGGACGTAGTTGGCCGCGACCAGCGGGATGTACAGCGGGCCGAGCAGCCGGGCCTGGAGGATGTGCACGTCCTCGTGTCGCTGGATGCCGGGACCGGAGCCGGCGCAGACCGTGCCGAGCGTCGTGGCGTACCGGGGAGAGACCCCCTCGACCACGTTCACCCGGCAGCTGTGCCGGGAGGTCGACCGGTCCAGTGAGTGGCCGAACACCAGGTGTACGGCCAGGTAGCTCGCGCCGACGAGGGTGTTCAGCAGGCTCCAGGTGTGGTCGACGACGAAGAGGAACACACCACGCGGGCCGGCGGCGTAGACCTCGGCCGCGGCGACGGCCCAGCCGAAGACCCCGCCGACGAGCAGGCCGACGCTCGCGCCGACGAGCAGGCCGACGCCGCCGCCGAGGAGCTGACCGAGCACGGCGCCCGCGGCGACGTGGACGGCGGCGCTGAGGATCCCGAAGACCATGTCCGGCTCCTCTCACGCCCAGGAGCGGATGAACCGGGGCTGGTTGCCCTGTGCCAGCTGAACCGGCGTGGCCTGCCGGTTGCCGGGCGGCAGCTGGTTGACGCCCAACGCCGCGGAGAAGATGACCAGCCCGTTGAAGAACGCGATGAACCACTTCTCGGCGCCCGCCTCGGTGGCGAAGGCGGCGGTGAGGTACGACAACGCGAGCGCGATGCCCAGTGCGATCCACTTGCGGGCCTTGTCGGCCTTCGGGCCGATGAGTCCGCCGATGACGTTGGTGGTGAGCAGCGTCGCCGCGCTGGCTCCGGTGAGGCTGCCCAGGGCCGCCCAGCTGAAGAGATCGTTCATCGCCGATCTCCCTTCGGTGTTGCGTACTGCGGGGTGGGGGTGGTGCGGTGCCGCCCGTGGTGCACCGACGGCAGGCCGGCGGTCAGCCGACGCCCGGCGGGCCGGGATTCGTGGCGGCCGGTGTCACCGGTGTGGATCCGCCGGCCGGCGGTGTCGCGCTCTCGGACGGTGCACCGCCGGTCCGGGAGCGACGCAGCAGGACGGCCACCAGCGCCGCGACGAGCAGCAGAGCCACCACGCCGACGACGATCAGCAGCCACGGGAGACCGTTGTCGGGATCGGCTCCGGCCGCCGGGGACGGTCGGGGCGGAGCCTCGGCGACAGCGCGCAGTTCGGTCGGTTTCTGTTCGTTGGGCTTGACCCGCCAGCTGACCGTCCGGTCGACGACCTGAGCGCCGCTACTGGCGTCCAGGACTCGGCCGGGGAACGTCACGGAGATCTCGAACGACATGAGCAACATGAATCGTTCTTGATTCTTCGGGTCCTGCTCGGCCACTTTTCCGCCGTACTTCTTCGGGTCCAGCGGAAGGGTGAACACGTATCGGTCGCCGGTGCGGACGATGCTCAGGCTTTCGCTGTCGAATTGGTGCAGCGGCACGTTCCGATAGTTGATCAGAGAACCGAAGTGGGTGGCGTCCTCGTATCGGGTCTCGGGCCCGGCGGGGAGCGCCGGTATGTTTTGCCGGAGTTCGGCGAAGCCCGTCTCGACCGGCTTGTTGTTCACGGTGAGGACGTTCCGCTCGGCGGTGAGCAGAAGTTGACCGCTCACCGTGTCGTCGGCGTTGACGGTCAACCCGGCATTGAGTTGCATGCAGCCGGAAAGGGCCGCCACCAGCACGAGACACGCCGCCGCGTGAAGTGTCCTGATGCCCCTGAGCCCCGAATTCATGGGCTCAGTGTGTGCTCTTAACGGCAGGGCCATCAGTCAGCGATCGGTCACATACCAGTCGCCGATCTTACCGGGAGGTCGTCACATTTGGCTGAGGCTGGGGACCGACGAAATCGATATTCTGAAAGGTTGACCGCAATTATTGATCGAATTGTGGATCGAGGTGGGAGAGGTCAGGCGCTGGCGCGCCGGACCAGCGCCGACGGGAACACCGTCGGCGTCGCCGCCGGGTGTTGCTCCAGCACCAGGTTCGCCGCCACCGTGGCGATGTGGCGTACCGGGTGACTGGCCGTGGTCAGGGCCGCCACCGAGGCCATCGGGACGTCGTCGAAGCCGGTCACGGCCACGTCGTCGGGAACTTGGATGCCGTCGGCGCGCAACTGGCTGATCACCCCGAACGCGGTGGCGTCGCTGATCCCGACGATCGCGTCGGTGTCCGGCCAGCGACGCATGACCTCCCGGGCGGCGGCGTGCCCCCGGGCCACGCTGAAGTCACCGACCACCTCCCGGGCCGGCAGGCCGGCGTCGTGCAACAACCTGCGGTACGCCTCGACCGAGCGGTTGGCGCAGGCCAGCCAGCGCGGCCCGGTCACCATGGCGATCCGCCGCCGACCGGTGGCGAAGAGGTGGCGGAGGATGGCCGCGGTGCCGCCGCCGTTGTCGATGTCGACCGACGGCACCGTCGCCGAACCGATCCCGATCGAGACGGCCCGGCCGTGCAGCCGCCGGGGCACCAGGTCCAGCAGCGCCTGGGTGGTGTTGACCAGGATCAACCCGGCCACGCCCCGGTCCTCGGTGAGCCGGGTCAACCGGCCCGGCGCGTCCAGCGGGATCCACTGCACCGCCACGCCCAACCCGTGCTCCGCGCAGATCCGCGCCACCGCGGCGACCACCTGGTCGACGTAGCTGTCGTCCAGGGCGGCCGGGCTGGTGCCGGAGACCGCCACCAGCAGGCGTACGCCGGATCCCTGCACCAGGGCCCGCGCCGCCGGATTCGGCACATAGCCGAGCAGGTTCACGGCGATGCGTACCCGCTCCCGTGCGGAAGGTGACGCGAATCCGGTGCCGGCGATGACCCGTGACGCCGTCGAGCGGGACACCCCGGCGGCCCGGGCCACGTCGTCCAGGGTCGCCGGCCGGCGTGCTGCCGTCGTCATGATCTTTCTCCCCGTTCCCCGTCGCCCGGCCTGCTGCCCGGGCGCTCACCAGCATCATGCCCCCGTGCCCCGGCCTGCGGTAAGGACCGGGCGCGGATTGTGGTGGTAGCGATCCCAGGTGTGTGATCGTCGTAGTACCGAGGAGAGGACCGGAACCCACGTGGACCCCGCCGTCACCACCCCTGTCACACCGCCGGTCGACTCCGGCCCGTCCCGCGCCGTGCTGGCCGCCCGCAACGGTGTGGCCGTCGTGTTCGCACTCAACGGCCTGGCCGTCGCCTCCTGGTTCGCCCGGGTGCCGGCGATCCGCGACGGACTCGGCCTCACCCCGGGGCGTCTCGGCCTGCTCCTGCTCGCGATGTCGATCGGCGCGATCGTCGCCATGCCCACCGCGGGCCTGGTCACCCAACGGTTGGGCGCGGCCCGATCGGTGGTGCTGGCCACCCTGCTCGTCGCGCTCGGACTGACCATCGCCGGGGTCTCGGCCAGCGTCGCCGCGTGGCTACCCGGGGTGGCGGTGGGCCTGTTCGCGCTCGGCTACGGCTCCGGCAGCTGCGACGTCGCGATGAACATCGAGGGCGCGGCGGTCGAACGGCGGCTCGGCTGGACCGTGATGCCACGTTTCCACGCCGCCTGGAGCCTCGGCTCGGTCACCGGTGCCGGCATCGGCGCGGGAGCGGCCCGGCTGGGCGTTCCGGTCGCCGTGCACCTCGGTGTGCTGGCCGCGCTGGTACTCGGCGGCACCCTGCTCGGTGCGCGCGCCTTCCTGCCGGTCGAGCCGGAGGCGGACGGCGCCACCCCGGCCGGTCGACGCCGTCGGTTGCTGGCCGCGTGGCGGGAGCCCCGAACCCTGCTCATCGGTCTGCTGGTGTTGGCGGCGGCGTTCGCCGAGGGCAGCGCCAACGACTGGCTCGCGGTGGCCTTCATCGACGGCTACGACTTCAGCGAGGCGGCGGGGGCGGCCGTCTTCGGCGTCTTCGTGGTGGGCATGACGCTGGGTCGCACCGTCGGCACCGTGGCACTGGACCGTTGGGGACGTGGGCCGGTGCTGACCGCGACCATCCTGCTCGCCGTCGTCGGCGCCGGTCTGGCGGTGCTCGCCGGGTCCGGTCCGGTCGCGGTGGTCGGCGTCGCGCTGTGGGGGATCGGCGCCTCGCTCGGCTTCCCGGTGGGGATGAGCGCCGCCGCCGACGAGGAGGAGCACGCACACGTACGGGTCAGCGTGGTCGCGGTGATCGGCTACACCGCGTTCCTGGCCGGGCCGCCCCTGCTCGGCCTGCTCGGCGACCACGTGGGCACCCTGCGGGCGCTGTTGGTCGTACCGCTGCTCCTGCTGCCGACGTTGCTGCTGGTCCCCGCCGCCCGTCCGCCCGCCGCCGTCGGCGCGGGGGCGTCGGTGCGGGCGGGCTCCGACGCGTAGCGGGGCCGGGTACCCGGACCGGACGGGCCACCACGACGGTCGAGTCCGGCGCGTGTCGGCCGCCGACATGGCGCAGCAGCCGAGGGGTGCGGCGTACCTCCTCGCGCAGGCACCCCGGACGTGGTCCCAGTGGTGGTGGGTGTAGACCAGCTCATCCCGCGCCCTAACCCCCACCCCGTTTCCACGCCCGCCGCCCCGGCCGGGGACGGGTGTCAGCGGAGGGCGGCCACCGCGGCGTCGGCGGCACCGCGCCAGAGGGTGCCGACCTCGGTGAAGCCGGCGTCTCGGAGCGCGGTGAGGTGCCAGGAGACCGGTGGCGTCCACTCCGGACTGTGCCCGGTCGGGTAGATGGCGTGGCGTTGCCGCACCAACGGGGCGAGCGTCGGGTCCTGCTCTGCCTGGTGCCACCACTGCGACCAGGACAGCACGGCACCGGCGGCGTGACGGGCGCTGCGGTGCTCCTCGGCGCGGGCGAGCAGCCGCTTGGTCAACTCGGGCAGGCCGTCGTCGGGCATGTGGTCGGCGTTGACGAACAGCCCACCGGGCCGGAGCAGGTCGCGCAGCTCCGGGTAGAGGGCGGACAGCCGGTCGGCGGGCAGCCAGTGCAACGCGGTGGCGGTGAGTACGGCGTCGTAGCCCCGGTGTGGCAGGGCCTCGGCCCAGTCGGGTCGACTGAGGTCGGCGGTGACGATGGTGGCCCGGTCACCGAGGGAGGCGGCGGCGAGGGCGAGCAACGCCGGATCGAGGTCGACCAGGGTCACCTCGGCGTCGGGGAAGCGGTGCAGGGCGCGCAGGGAGATGGTGCCGGTGCCGCCCGCCAGGTCGAGCAGTCGGGGCGGGGTGTCACCGCGTACGGCGTCGACCGCGTCGAGCATGGCGGCGAACCGGTGCTCGCGGTCGGGCAGGTACGCCTCCTGCTGGCGGTCCCAACTCTCCTGCCAGGCGGCGACATTGCTGATGTAAGGACTCATGAACTAAACGCTAGTTACTGCTCGGATTCCTTGTCCAGGCTTGTTGCCAATTATTTGCAACTACGAGAGGATGGCGAAGCGATGATCGGCTCGGGTCGGACCGGTTGACCGGTCCGACCCGATCGCCCTCGACCGACGCCCACGCCCCGGGTGGGCCTACCCGACCGGTCGCCGACCGCCGGTGTCATGATGTCCCTGGCCGGGCCAGGTGCGCCCGGCCGGAACGGACTGCAAGCACGTGGATCCCCAGCGCACCGCCGCGCACGAGATGTTCGACGCCGACGTCGCCTCCAACCGCCTCGGCATCGAGTTGGTCAGCGCGGCCGAGGGCAGTGCGGTGGCCCGGATGCGGATCACCGACAGCATGGTCAACGGCCACCACATCGCGCACGGCGGGTTCGTCTTCCTACTGGCCGACACCGCCTTCGCGCTGGCCTGCAACAGCCACGGCCCGGCCACCGTCGCCGCCGCGGCCGACATCACCTTCGTCCGTCCGGCCCGACCGGGGGACACGCTGGTCGCGCGGGCCAGCGAGCGCACCCGCTACGGCCGCAGCGGCATCTACGACGTCACCGTGAGCCGGGAGGACGGGGAGGTGGTCGCGGAGTTCCGTGGCCAGAGCCGGACGCTGCGCCCGGTGCCCACGCCCGACGGCGTACCCGCACCGGGGGAGCGGGACCGCCCACCGGCGGCCAGCCGGGGACACTGACCCGAGACCCGGCACCGCCCGTCCGGCCAGCCTTCGGCCCGCCCAACCGCGACCGGCCCGCCCGCCACGGCGTCGACGACCCGCCTTCCGGACGCCGCCGCCACCGGCCGATCCGGTGGTCCGGAACCGGGTCCCGACGTTCCACGCCCGCTGACCCGGCTGCTGATCGGGACAACCCAGCGCAGGCACGCCGTGCCGGGGCCATCCGTCCCGGTGACGCCTCCGCCGTCGCGGTGCCGTCGTCGTCCCGCCGACCGTAGGCGGCGCGTAGCGCGCGGGGCAGGCGGGCGCAGGCGACCTGTCGCACGACCGGATCGGGCACGTCGTAACCGCCGGTCGGCAGCGGGGCCAGCAGGCCGTCGTCGGTCAGGGAGGTCACCTCCGCCGCCGCCCAGGCGGGCGGCCAGTCGAGCACGTCGGCCAACTCCGTCACGGTGCGTCCCGGCGCGAGCGCGGCGGCCATCAGGACGGCCCGCGCACCGCCGTCGAGACGGTCCAGCCGGGCTTCGACGATGCGCCGGACCGAATCCGGTACGGGCAGCTGCGCGGGGTCGGCTCCGGCCAGCGCGCGTACGTAAGCCACCGCGCGTGCCGGGTTGCCACCGGTCACGGGGATCAGCCGGGCCGCCAATCCGGTCGGCTGACCGGCCCGACGCAGCAGTCGGCGCAGGAGCCGACCGGTGGTGATGGTGTCCAGCGGTGGCAGGCGCAGCCGGGCCACGCCTCGACCGGGCACGTTCAGCTCCTCGGTGCCGGTCGCGACGAGCACCAGGGGCAGGTCGTGCTCGTCGGCCAGGTCGACCAGCGTGGTCAGGTGGCGGCGCAGCGCCGGTGCGGCACGGTCGAGGTCGTCGACGGCGACCACCACCGGCTGCCGTCGCGCCATGCTCAGCAGCACCTGCCGCCAGTAGGCCAGGGCGCGAGCCTGGGCGTCTGCCGGCGACCGGGGCGGGTCCAGCCGATCTTCGCTCGCGCCGGGGCGGTCCACCCGCCGGACCGGATCGATGGCCGCCCCGAGCAGGTCACCCACCGTGTCCAGGGCGACCGCGAGCAGACCGGTGGGCACCACGTGCGTCAACGTGGCCGCGAGTCGGCGACGTACCGTCTCGGGGTCGTCGTCGGCGCGGGCGCGGGCCAGCGCGCGGACCAGGTCGGCGGCGGGCCCCAGCGGCCCGTCCGGGTAGGGCGGGCAGGCCGTCGGATACCACCGCACCGGAACCCCGTCCACCGTGCGGGTGCTGCGGACCAGTTCCCGCAGCAGCCGGCTGCGTCCACTGCCGGGTGCTCCGAGCAGCAGCACCCGACGGGCGCCGCGCCCGCGTACCGCTTCGGCGAGGTGCTCCCGGGCGACGGCCAGCTCCCGTCGGCGACCGATCAGCGGGCCGTCGTGCCGTGGCGGCCGGGGGCGCTCCACACCGGTGGCGTGCCACACGTCGACCGGCAGTGCCTTGCCGGACAGCGTCACCGACGGCACCCGACGCTGCGCGATCAGCCCGGCGACCGCCTGGTGCGTGGCCGGGCAGAGCGCCACCCCGCCGGGCGGGGCGTGCTCCTGGAGCCGGGCCGCCAGGGTGATGACCGCGCCGCTGGCCACCCCATGCCCGCCGTCGTGGCCGACCGAGAGGTCGACCACCGCCTCGCCGGTGGCGACGCCGACCCGGACCCGCAGCCGTGACGACAGGCCCGTCGGATGGCGGTCCAGCGCCTGCTGGATCTCCAGCCCGGCGCGCACCGCCCGGTACGCGTCCCACCCGTCAGCGCGGCGCGCGCCGAACAACGCCATCACGGCGTCGCCGACGTACTTCTCCACCGCACCGTTCCACCGTCGCAACACCGAGGCCACGGTGCAGAAGTAGGCCCGTTGCAGGGCGCGGACGTCCTCCGGGTCGAGCCGGTCGACCAATCGGGTCGAACCGACGATGTCGACGAAGAGGACCGTGACGATCCGCCGCTCCTCCGACACGGGCCAACGGGTCCGCCTGACGGCTATCGGACCTGCGACAACAGAACTGGGCATCGAGATCTGACCTGCCTCTCCCCCCGTGCGTGCCGACGATGCCCCGGAGCCTGTCACCGCTGGTCCGACGGCGGATCGGCAGAACGACGTATGTCGGCCGGACGCAACCTTTGGTCGCAATGTCGACGCGATGAGGAGGACAGAGCCGAGGCACCTGTAGAACGGGGACGGACCCTGTGACTAGGCTGCGAGCCATGGCCAGCGACGTGGACACCGCACGGCTCGTCGGTCGGGACGACCTGGTGGCGACGGTACGCTCGGCGTTGCTCGACGACGTGACGCCCGGGCATACGGCGGCGGTGTTCCTGACCGGCGAGAGCGGCGTGGGCAAGACCCGGCTGCTGCGCGAGGTCGGTGCCCGGTTGGCCGACGCGGGGGCGCTGGTGCTCACCGGGTCCTGTCTGGACATCGGCGACGCGTCGCCGTTGCACCCGCTGCGACAGGCGCTGCGCCGCCTCGACGCCGACCTCGCCCCGCCGGCCGCCGCGTCCGTGCGCGCGCTGCTCGGAGTGTTCGCCGAGGACCGGGCCGGCCCGGACGGCGCGGGCGCGTTGCTGGAGCGGGTGTCCCGTGGGCTGAACGTGATCGCCGGCGGCCGTCCGCTGGTGCTGGTCCTGGACGACCTGCAATGGGTCGACCGGACCACCCGCCAACTTCTGCTCTATCTGCTCGCCGGCCTCGGTGACCTGCAACTGTCGGTGCTGTCCGCGGTGCGGTCGGAGTCGTTGCAGGGCGCGCATCCGTTGCGCCGGGTGCTCACCGAGCTGCGCCGGCTGCGCTCGGTGCGGGTGCTGGATCTGGCCCCATTGGACCGGGCCGGCACCGAGGAGTTGGCCGCCGCCGTGCTGCGCCGGCCGTTGGCGGCCGAGGCGGCCGAGCGGTTGTGGCAGCGCAGCGGCGGCAACCCGTTCGTCATCGAGGAACTCTGCCGGGAGCTGCGCGACGGTCGTGACGGGCTCTCCGACACCCTCCGCGAGGTCTTCCTGGCCCGGGTGGACGCGCTGCCCCGACCGGCCCACCGGGTCGTCCACGCGGTCGCCGCCGGTGTCGAACCGGTCGAGCACTGGCTGCTCGCCCAGGTGGTCGGGCTTCCGGAGCACGAGCTGCTCGACGCGGTCCGGGCGGCGGTGTCGCACCGGCTGCTGGTCGGCTCCGACGACGGCTATCGGCTCCGGCACCGGCTCGTCGCCGAGGTGCTGGAGGACGAGCTGCTGCCCGCCGAGCGGGCGGCTCTGCACCGCCGCTACGCCGAGGCGTTGACCGCCGCGCCGGCGGAGTTGCACCAGGCCCGCTTGGCCCATCACTGGCGACTGGCCGGTGAGCCGGAGCGGGCGTTGCCGGCCGCGGTGGCCGCCGCCGAGGAGGCGGAGCGGCTGTACGGCTACGCCGAGGCGCATCGACACTGGTCGGTGGCGGTGCAGTCGGCCGAGGGACTGCCTGGTGTCGACCGGGCGGCGTTGCTCGGGCGGGCGGCCGAGGCGGCCCACCACTGTGGTGAGTACGCTCGCGCGCTGGCGCTGCTGGAGGAACTGGCCGGCGCCGACACCGACATCCCGGCCTGCGAGCTGCACATCCGGCGGGCCCGTTATCTGGCCGCCGCCGGTCGTTCCGCGTTGGCGGAGGTGGAGTACGAGCAGGCGCTCGCCGTCGCCGACTGCACTCCCGGGCAGCGGGCCACCGCCGCCGCCCGGTTGGCGGAGCTGCTGCTGCAACTGGGCCGGTACGCCGAGGCGGGCGAGCGGGCGCGCGAGGCGCTGGCCCTGGCCGAGCAGGTGGACGGTGCGACCACCGAGGTGGTGCTGGCCAGTGCCGCGCTGGGCTTCTCCGAGGCGTACCGTCAGGATCCGGAGGCGGGTCTGGCGGTGCTGCGGCGGGCGCTGGCCACCGCCGAGCGGGCCGGTCGCCCGGAGGACGTCGCGTTGGCCTACCTGCATCTGGCCGAGCTGCTGACCGGGCCGTTGAACATCCTCGAGGAGGGGGTGGTGGTGGCCCGCCGGGGTGCCGAACGGGTCGCCGAGCTGGGGTTGGGGCGTTCCTACGAGACCCGCCTGCTGGCCATCGCCACCAACGGGCTGTTCCGGGTCGGACAGTGGGCCGAGGCGGAGAAGGTGGTCGCCTCGGCGCTACGGCACCGTCCCTCCGGCGCGGACGCCGTCGAGTTGCTGCTGGCCCGCTGCCGCCTGTCGGTCGGCTACGGCGACGTCGAGGCGGCCGACCGGGACCTGGACGCGGTGGCGACGATCCTGGCCGGCGGTGGTGCCCGGCACGTCATTCCGCTGCTCACCCTGCGAGCGGGGTTGGCGATGTGGCAGGGACGCCATGACGTGGCCCGGCACGCCGTGCAGCGGGGGCTGACCGAGACCCGCTCGGACGACCTGGTCATCCTCGCGGTGCTGGTCTGGCACGGGCTGCGCGCCGAGGCCGAGGCGCACGCCAGCCGTACCGTCGCCGTCGACGACAACGCGGTACGCCGGCTGCGTGACATCGCCGACCGGGTGGCGGCGCGTAGCGAGCGGGCGGCCCGGCCGGTGCGTTACGTGGTCGACGGATATCTGGCGTTGTGCGCCGCCGAGGTGAGCCGGCTCGACGGGGCGGATCCGGAGCTGTGGGCGCGGGCGGCGGCGGAGTGGGACCACCGTAATCACCCGTATCCGGCGGCGTACGCGCGGCTGCGTCAGGCCGAGGCGTTGCTGGCCAGCCGGCGTAAGGCGGCGACCGCAGGCAAGCTGCTGCGCGAGGCGTACCAGATGGCGCAGTCGCTGGGCGCGGTGCCGTTGACCGACGAGATCCGTACGCTCGCCGGGCGGGCCCGGGTGACGTTGGAGGAGCGCGGGGTGATCGGCGCGCCCGAGCCGGACGGGGCGGGCGGTGAGGAACTCGCCACCCTGACCGCCCGCGAGCGTGAGGTGCTGGCCGCGGTGGCCGAGGGGTTGACCAACAAGGAGATCGGCCAGCGGTTGTTCATCAGCGAGCGGACCATCGGCGTCCACGTGTCGCACATCTTCGACAAGCTCCAGGTACGTACCCGGGTCCAGGCCAGCGCCATCTTCCTGCGTAGTCGCGCGTAGGTGTCGGATACGTCGTTCTACTGATGTCCGCGCAGCGGGCGCCTGACAGGCTGGGTCCGACGTCGCAGGGCACGACGACGTCGGCGAGCAGCTTGGAGGGGACATGCGCGAGCGCCACGAGCGGATCACCAGGTTCGGCATTGTGACGCGCCAGATCGGTACTCGGCGCGGCGGGGCGTCGGCATGAGTGGGTGTGGCGAGCCGGTCTGGGGGCCGGTGCACCGGGACATCGTCGACCTGCTGGCCGATCACCCGACTGACGTGCCCGCCGTCGTCGACCACCTGACGAAGCTCCAGGACATGCTGGTCCGGCTGCCTCCGCTGTTCGACAGCTGCCCGTTGGCCGACTTCAACAAGCTGTACCTGACGATCACCACCAGCGTGCTGGACGGGCTCTACTCCGACCGGTTCGTCGACCCGGTCTTCCTGTCCCGGCTGGACGTCGAGTTCGCGGCCCGCTACTTCGACGCGTTGCGGATGTGGAGCGACGCCAGCCCGAGTACGCCCCGGGCCTGGGCCTGCCTCTTCGAGCGGATGCGCGGACCGGACGCCCGTCCGCTGCCCTCGGCGGCGGCCGGCGTCAACGCGCACATCAACTTCGACCTTCCGTTCGCGTTGGTCACCACCTTCGACCACCTGGAGTCCGAGCCGGTCGACGGCAGCGACCAGCATCGCGACTACCTGGAGATCAACAAGATCTTCGCTGACAAGATCCCCGGCCTGCGTCGGGGCTACCTGGAGCAGTGGCAACTGCTCATCGACATGCTCAACGGTCAGATCGACGACTGGTACCAGGGCGAGCTGATCCAGTACACGCGCGATGTCGCCTGGCGCAACGCGCAGCGGATCTGGCAGTGCCGGCACGACCCGCACCAGCACGAGCGCGAGCGCAGGCGGCTCGATGACACGGCCGCCGCGCTCGGTCGGTTGCTGCTGTCGCCCCTCGGGGCGTTCTTGCAGTAACCGGGACGGGGGGTCCCCGCGCCCGGCCCGCCGGCGGGGCGCGGGGACATCGGCCCGGACCGGGCGGCAGGCCACGGGGAAGCACGGGGGACCGACGGGGAACGCGGGGGACTGACGGGGGGAACACGGGGGAACACGGGGGAGCGGGGGAACACGGGGGAAGCAGGGGTCGGCCGGCCCGGGGGGTGTCGGCCGGCCCCTGCGGGGTACGCCGCGCCCATGACCGCTGTGTCCCGGCGCCGTCCCGCCGCCCGGCCGCGACCGCGCCCCGCCACCCCACCCCGCCCCGCGCGCCCGTCAGACCGCGCCGGTCGGGGAGCCCGGAGATGACCGCCCGGGTATTCGAGTTCCGCTTCGAGTCGCGTTTCCGCGGGCCACTGGCCTTGATCGGGGTCCGGCCGGACACCGCCTGGGTACGCATCGACGCGGACCATCTGCTGGTCCGGTTCGGGCCGTGGCGGTTGCGTACCGAGCGGAAGAACGTCGCGGGTACCGAGACCGGTGGTCCGTACCGCTGGTGGCGGGTGATCGGAGCGCACCTGTCCGGCTCCGACACGGGCGTCACCTTCGGCACCACCACCGCCGCCGGGCTCTGCGTCCGGTTCGTGCGCCCGGTGCCCGCCCTGCTACCCGGCGGTTGGCCGCGTCATCCCGGGATGACGGTCACCGTTGCCGAGCCGGCCGAACTGGCCCGAGCGCTGGCCCCACCGACCGGGGCCGACGGGGAGCGGACCGGCTGACCGAGCGACGCGGTCGGGTACCGACCGTCGCGGACGGTGGCCCGACCGAGCCACCACGGGTCGTCGACAACGGTGAGGCGGGGGCAATGGGGGACGGTACGACAGCGCGACGAGGCCGGGACCGCCGTCGCCCGGCGACCGGAGCACCGGAGCCGGGGCTGCGGGCCGCGCGGGATCCCCGGCGCAAGGGGGAACGGGCCGGACGGGCGGTCACCGTCCCGGAGCGGGTGGCCGTGCCGACCGGCCCGGAGGCATCGGAGAGCCGGCTTCGTCGGTGGTTGCTCGTGCACCGGGTGCAGCCGGTCGGACCGGAGACGGCCGAGGGGCAGAGCCGGTCGTACCCCTGGTGGCGGGTGATGTGTCTGACCGGCGTCGACTACTTCTCCACCCTGTCCTACCTGCCCGGTATCGCCGTCCTGGCCGCCGGTGCGCTGTCTCCGGTGGCGACCTTGCTGATCGTGGCGCTGACCCTGTTCGGGATGTTGCCGATGTACCGCCGGGTGGCCCGGGACAGCCCGCACGGCCAGGGCTCGGTGGCGATGCTGGAGCGGCTGCTGCCGTTCTGGCGCGGCAAGTTGTTCGTACTGGTGTTGCTCGGTTTCGTCGCCACGTCGTGGATCGTCACGATCACCCTCTCCTCGGCCGACGCCACCGTGCACGTGTTGCAGAACCCGTACCTGCCGGAGTCGTTCGGCGGGACCGGCGTCGCGGTCGGGGTGACCGTGGTCCTGCTGCTGATCCTCGGCGCGGTCTTCCTGCTCGGCTTCCGGGAGGCGGTGGCGGTGGCCGTCCCGCTGGTGGTCGTGTTCCTCGGACTGAACGCGGTGGTCGTCGGGGTGTCGTTCGCCGAACTCGCCGGTGACCCCCGCCCGTTGGCCGACTGGACCGCGACGTTGACCGCGGGCGGCGGTCCGGGCCAGGTCGCGCTGACCGCAGCGCTGGCGTTTCCGCTGCTGGTGCTGGGTCTGTCCGGGTTCGAGACCGGGGTGAGCATGATGCCGCTGGTGGCGGGGGAGGGACGTGACGCACCGGCCCGGTTGGCCGCCCGGATCCGCAATACCCGGCGGCTGCTCACCACCGCCGCGTTGATCATGTCGGTGTACCTGCTCTCCACCACCTTCGTCACCGCGGTGCTCATCCCGCCCGAGGCGAACGCCTCGGGCGGCGCTGCCAACGGGCGAGCGCTGGCGTACCTGGCGCACGAGCAGCTGGGTGAGGGGTTCGGCACCGTCTACGACGTGAGCAGCGTGCTGATCCTCTGGTTCGCCGGCGCCTCGGCGATGGCCGGGCTGATCAACATCGTGCCGCGTTACCTGCCCTCGTACGGGATGGCGCCGGAGTGGGCGCGCGCCGTGCGCCCGGTGGTGATCGTCTACACGCTGGTCTGCGTCCTGTTGACAGTCGTGTTCCGCGCGGACGTCGACGCGCAGGCGGGCGCGTACGCCACCGGGATCCTGGCGATGCTGGTGTCGGCGGCGGTCGCGGTGGCCATCGCCGCCGCCGGACGCCGGCAGCGGCTGGTCGCCGCCGGCTTCACCCTGCTCACCCTGGTGCTGCTGTACGCGCTGGTGGAGCACGTGATCGCGAAGCCGGACGGGATCGCCATCTCCGGGTTGTTCATCCTCGGCATCATCGCCGTGTCGCTGGTGTCCCGGGTGACCCGGACCACGGAGCTGCGGGCGGAGCGGGTCGAGTTCGACGAGACGGCGCGGCGGTTCATCGCCGATTCGGTGGCCCACGACGGTCGACTGCACGTGATCGCCAACAAGCGGCGCCGCGGGGCGGTCAAGGAGTACACGATCAAGGAGCGGGCGCAGCGAGGGCTGAATCCGGTCCCCGGGGCGACCGATGTGCTCTTCCTGGAGATCGACGTGGTGGATCCCTCCGGGTTCCGTCACGTGTTGCGGGTCTGCGGCGTTGAGGTGGGCGGTTACCGGGTGCTGCGGGCCAGCAGTCCGGCGGTGCCCAACGCCATCGCGGCGATCCTGCTGGCACTGCGGGACGCCACCGGGGTGCGCCCGCACGCTCATTTCGAGTGGTCGGAGGGGAACCCGATCGCGCATCTGCTGCGCTATCTCATCCTCGGTCAGGGGGACACGCCGCCGGTGGTGCGGGAGATCCTGCGCAAGTCCGAGCCCGACCCGGCCCGCCGTCCGGGTATCCACGTCGGCGGTTGAGTCGGGCGGCCGGGATCCCGCGACGTAACCCGAGGGTAGATGTGAAGCCGAATGGCTTACTCATTCACTTATGCCCCGATTCACGCCATGTGTCGCCGTACGGTGGCCTCTGGTGACCGACGCGAGGTCGGTCACCCCGCGCCCGATTCGGTGCGGCCGTGTTTTGCGCACGCACGAGAGGCAGGAACGCTGATGTCCACGTACGAAGGGGGCCGCGGGTCAGCACGACCCGGTCGGCGGTTCCGGTGGTTGCTGGCCGGTGGCCTGGTGGCGGGCAGCCTGGTGGCCGGAGCGGCGGGCTTGTCCGCCGTCACCGCCTCGGCCGCCGACCGTGACCCGGCGGCGCCGAACCCGGGCCAGCCTGTAGCCATGTTTCAGCACGACGTGCCAGGAGTCGACGAGTCACCGCGAGGGAAGGACCAGCAGCGCCCGCAGTGGCGGCACGACCCGGGCACGAATCCGGACCGCGACGGGGCGGCCGACCGGCCGAGTGGTCACCAGGGACGCGCGCGGGACGACACGGTGGTGCCGGTGCCCTGTGACTCCGCCCGGCTCATCGCGGCGCTGGTGCGAGCGAACGCCGAGGGTGGCGCCACGCTGCGGCTCGCGGAGAAGTGCACCTACACCTTGACCCACGCGTTCGCGCAGCCCGACGAGTACGACGGCGGCATCCGCGACGCGCGGGAGGCCGCCGACGCCGCCGAGAACCCCGGTGACGCCGAGGCGCCGCCGCGCAACCCCGCCGACGACAAGGCCGGCCTGCCGGTGATCTACCACCGGATCACCATCGAGGGCTCCGGCGCGACCATCGTCCGGGGAGTCGACAGCCCCGACTTCCGCTTCTTCACCGTCCGTGACGGCGGCGAGTTGACCCTGCGGGACGTGACCCTGCGTAACGGTCGCTCGGCGGCGGAGGGTGGCAGCATCCACATCGTGCACGGTGCCACGGCGGTCGTCGAGCGGGTCACCGTTCTCGGCAGCACCTCGCTGTCCGCCGAGGGCGGTGGCGGTGGCATCTTCAACGACGGGAATCTCCAGATCAGCGACAGCAAGCTGATCGGTAACCGGGCCGCGGGCACCCAGGGCAAGGGCGGGGGCCTGCTCAACGGTGGTGTGATGGTCATGCACCGCACCGAGTTCCGGCACAACAGCGCGGTCAGCTACGGCGGTGGCCTGGCCAACTTCCGGGCCGCCGGCGACGTCTACTCCTCGGCCTTCGTGCAGAACAACGCCGGGCAGGGCGGTGGGATGGCCAGCTTCTCCGCCCGGACCAAGGTCTTCGACACACTGGTGGCGCAGAACAGCGCCGAGGTCGGCGGTGGTCTGGCCAACTCGGACGCGGTGCTGGTACTGCGGCAGCTGACGGTCCGCGACAACATCGCCACCCTCAAGGGCGGCGGTATCTCCACCACCCAGGGTCTGCTGCCGTTGGACGACAGCGTGGTCAGCGGTAACACCACGCGCGGCAACGGTGGCGGTATCCACTCCGAGAAGTCGAACCTGCTCGTGCGCGGCAGCGCCGTCAAGGGCAACGCCGCGGTCGGCAAGCGGTCGCAGGGAGCGGGGCTGTTCGTGACGGCGGGCTCGACCTCGCTCTACCGCAGTCACGTCGTCGGCAACACGTCCACGCTGAAGGCCGGCGGGATCCAGGCCGAGCGGGCCCAGGTCAAGATCGATGACGAGAGCATCGTCGTCGAGAACAACCCGACCAACTGCGAGGGCAGCAAGGTGCCGGTGGCGCACTGCTTCCGCTGACCGCCTCACCGTGCCAGGGGCGCGTCCGGCCGTCGTCCGCGAACCGAGCGGAGTGGCCGGACGTGCCCCCTACGCGTACGACCTCCCGGGACGACCGAGGCCCGTGTCCGACTCGACACGGGCCCGGTTTGCCGGGGGGTCACTGAGACGGCTGGGGCAGCTCGCAGTCGACCTTCGGGTTGGCGCCGACGTAGTTCAGGGGGCCGGCGGCGATGGTCACCAGGATCGTACCGACCTCGGCGCAGTTGGCCTCATCGTCGCTGTAGTAGCCGCGCTGACCGGCGGCGACGGCGCCGATGACGAGCCAGATCACCACGAGGACTCCGAATATCGACGTGCCGCGCATGGTTTCCTCCACGATTCGGGGGTGGGTTGCAAGGTGTGGGCTTTGTACCCAGCCGCGCCGAGCGGCTAACGGAGGACGGCGTGGCCTACGGCGGTGTGGGCAGCTCGGGCGGCCGACCGAGGGTGCGGCGCAGATCGGCGAGCGCCACTGCGGCGAGCACCAGCATGGCGGCGAGCGACGCGGCCAGTGTGGGCAGGAACAGCACCGCCGGCGCGACAGTCGACAGGGCCAGCACGCCGACCGGCCGCGACGGCGACACCCGGTTGAACACCTCGTACTCGAAGAAGGCGCGGCCGGTCAGGAACAGCGCGGGACCGCCCAGGATGACCGCCGCCCAGGCGGCCGGGGTCGGCGTGGGCAAATCGTGCAGCACCAGTTCGAAGCCCGCCGCGGTGGTGACCACCCCGGCCACCATCAGCAGATGGCTGTACGGGGCGGTGTTGAGGAACCGGGCCGAATCCCTCGACAGCCGCAGGGCGAGCGGCAACATTTCCCCGGACTTGTGCACGTAGATCCGCCACAGCAACAGGGTGGTGACGAAGGCGAGCAGGAGCGCGACGGTGTTCTCGGCATGCGCGTGCTCCCGGCTGTAGGCCATGCCGGTGACCAGGATCAGGTCGCCGAGGGCGATGGTGTAGAACTGCTGGTACCGCTCGGCGAGATGTTCGGCGATCACTCGCAGTTGGCTGCCGGGAACGGTGCCGATCCCGGGCACCGGATAGGCCAGCCGGAGCCCCAGATAGTCGATGCCGACGGCGAGCAGCCACAGCGCCATCCGGATGTCGTCCGAGGCGAACGCACCGGCGATCCAGGGCACCGCGGAGAGGGCGAACCAGCAGAGGACCCGGATCGCCCGGCGCTGGATGACCGGGTCGTCGCGCAGCGTCGGCACGAGGATCAGCCCGCGTCCGAGGTGGATGACGACGTACGAGCCGGCGAAGATCAACCCCCGGTCGCCGAACGCCTTGGGGATCGCGGTGCTCATCATCAGCACGCCGAACATCGCCGCGACGAGCAGCACCTTGATCTCGACGCGGTCAGGGTCGTACAGGTCGGCGACCAGAGAGGTGAGGGTCCAGGTCCACCAGACGGCGGCCAACAGGATCAGCCCCTGCCCGGCCTGGTACCAGGTGATCTCGCCGGCCAGGTCGCGCGAGATGAGCGCCAACGCGACGACGTAGACCAGGTCGAAGAAGAGTTCGAGGAGGGTGACCCGGCGTGGGGTGGACGGGCCACGGGTGGGGGGTCGCCGTGGGCCGCCGGGTTGCTGCTGGGCGAACGACACGGACGGCTCCCGGCAACCGGCGACAGTTCGGCGGACCGGCACGGCCGGCGTACTGACCGTAACCGTGCGTTCGTCGGTGCGTGCCCTGACCGCCGCCGATCACCGGAAAGACGTACCGGCCGACGCGGGCTTCGCGAGCCCCACGCCGGCCGGTCGGGTGTCAGCCCTCGGCGTCGGCCTGGGCGGCCAGCACCTTCGCCTGCTGGGGCCAGGTGACCAAGCTGGCCGTGGCGCGCAGCCCGGCGCTCTTGATGGTCGCGCGCAGCGCCGCCTCGTCCAGTTCGGCCAACTGCCGGTAGGTCCGGATCCCCGCGCCGTGCAGCGCCGCCGCCATCTTCGGCCCGACCCCCTGGATCTTGCGGAAGTCGTCGACATCGGTGCCGGCCGCCGCAGTCGCCGTGGCCGGCTCGGCCACCGCCACGGGCTCGGCCACCACCACGGGCTCGGCCACCACCACGGCGGGCTCGGCTGCCGCCACCGGCTCAGCCACGGCGGCGGGCTCGGCCTCCGCCGCGGCGGGCTCGGCCTCCGCCGTGGCGGGCTCGGTCGGTGCGCTGGTGGTCGGCTCGGTCGCGGCGGAGACCGCCGTGGCCTCCGTGAGGTCCGGCTGCGCGGTCGTGTCCGCCGACGGCTGGTCGAGGGCCGGTGCCGGTTGGACATCAGCCGTGGGTGCTTCGACGGGCTCACCGGTCGTCGGCTGTTCGGTTACGGTCGGTTCGGTCGCGGCGGTGTCGGCCTCGGCCGCCGCAGTGGTGTCGCTGGTGGTCGCGCCGCTCGCCGACGCGGGTGGTTCCGTCCGCCGGCGCAGCAGCATCCAGCCCACCGCCAGCCCTGCCAGCAGCGCCACGAGCAGTATCAGCCAGTTCCCGAAGGACTCGCCCACGGTAACCCTCCCTGAGGTTCACGTCCGGATTCGTCGCGAGAAAAACTCGCCGCAGCTTCGCACACGCGCGGCCGGGGCGACAGGCAGGCCGGGTAACAGTCCGTACCGGACGCGTGGGGGCTACGGCAGGTGGCCGACCCTGGACACACCGTGCGGTCGGCGGGAGTCGCGGCTGGACACGCCGCAGCCCCGGCACCGTCGCGGGTGCCGGGGCTGTGATCGGGATCAGTCCTGCTCGCCTCGGTAGGTGTAGAAGTCGTCGACGAACTTGCGTCGCAGCCGGGGGACCCGACTGGTGACCCGGAAGTATCCTCTGGCACCGAGGAGCGCGAGCCGCCCGAACACCGGTTGGTACATGCGGTCGTCGCCGCTGGTCCCGCTGCGCCCGAGCGAGTCGGCGACCCGGGCGAAGCCGTAGGGCACCATCGCCGCCTCGTAGTCGGCCACCGCCTGCACCAGGGTCTTCTCACCGGTGGTGGCGAGGATCAGTTGCCGCCGCAGCAGGTTCGCGTCGCGCAACGCGGTGTTGGCGCCCACGCCCCGCCCCGGCGTCATGGTGTGGATCGCGTCGCCGAGGAGGGTGACCGTACTGCTCTTCCAGGGTGGCACCGGCTCCGAGGTGGACACCCGGATCGGCAGGGCGCTGTCCGGGTCCGCCAGGCTGAGCAGTTGTCGCAGGTGAGGGTGCCAGTTGGCGGTCAGGTCCAGGGCCACCCGGAGCAACTCCGTACCCCGGCGACTCATCACGTCCGACGGGAACCGACGGGCGGTGCTCCACACCACCAGGTTGATGTTGTCGCGGGTGGGGTCGTGGCCCAGCCCCGGCCAGTCGGCGAGCAGTTTCGCGTCGGCCGAGCTGACCTCCGGCTTGAGACGTCCGTCGCGGTCCCACTTGAACTCCATCACGTGCAGCACCCCCATCACCCCGCCGGTGCCGAAGATCAGCGAGATGCCCCGCTGCACGGTCTCCGGCAGCAGGGACCGGGTGTGCTCGGTGAGCGGTACCCGGGTGGCGATGTTGATGGTGCCGGCGTCGCGGATGACGGCGTGCGGCAGATACTGACGCCGCACCGCCGAGTGGGTACCGTCCGCCGCCACGAGCAAGTCACCGGTGGCGGTCGTGCCGTCGGCGAAGTGCGCGGTGACCGTGCCGTCGTCGTGCTGGTCGTACCGGGTGAAGGTGCGGTCGAAGTGCACCACGTCCTCCAGGCCGGTCAGCAACACCTGGCGCAGCGTCATCCGGGCGACGGACCGTTCCGTGTCGACCGGGTGGGTGTCCGGCCGCAGCGGGAAGGACGCCGTGTGGCGCATCTTCTCGCTGAGCACGTTGAAGTAGCGGGGCGAGCGGGCGCAGGTGGCCAGGTAGATCTCGAAGAGCTCCGGCGGCAGACAGTCACGCAGGGCCCGACTGCCGGTGGGACCGATGCCCACCCGGTAGCCGAGTAGTCCCTCGCCCCTGCTCCGGTGTCGCTCGTAGACGTCGACGCTGATGCCGGCCCGGCGCAACCCGTGCGCCAGGCAGAGGCCACCGGTGCCCGCGCCGATGACCAGGACGTGCGGTGCTCGGGGTGCCATGTGCCGGCCCGGTCAGCCGGCCACGCGCGGTGCCGGAACGTCCGCGCCGTCCCAGCGGTAGAAGCAGTTGGCGATCGCGTCGCGTGGTGAGCGCCAGGTGGGCAGGTACGGCGAGGTGTGTGCCGACAGGCGCTCGTTGACCTGTTGGAACAACGGATGGTTACGGGCCGCCGCGAGGGCGTCCGCGCCGACGTCGTCGGTCTCCATGAGGTGTACGCACAGGTCGTGCAGGCAGTACAGGGAGCGGTGGCGTACCCCGGTCAGACTGGGCAGCTCGGTCTCGTCGGACTCGGCGAAGATCTGCGCCACGCGCCCCTCCGCGCCCGGGATGATTCTGCTGACGATGACTAGACGGCTCATCGGATCCCTCTCACCGGTGGGTTCGGCCCGGACGGACACCGGGTCTCGGGCCGGCTGTTTCCCCACCTTGTCGCCCGCGCAGTCACCTCTCCGTCAACGACCGGGAGCGCCACGGTGACGCGTCGTCACCGGTCCTGCGACGGTGTGCGGGTGACCAGGTGACGGTGTGGGCCGCCGGTCGGGCGGCTGGCCCGGCGGATCGGATCGAGGGTCTCGGCGAGCAGCGCGCTCATCGCGGGCGACGGCTCCAGCCGCAGCTCCCGCAGCAGCAGGTCCCGGTAGACGTAGTAGGCGTGCACCGCCTCGAAGGCGTTGCCCTCGGCGAGGTGGATGCGGACGACCAGTCGGTGCGGTGTCTCGCGCAGGGGCTCGGCGGCCATCGCCTCCAGCGCCGCCTCCAGCGCCTCGCCGTGCCGTCCGGCGGCCAGGTGTTGACCGGCGACCTGTTCCAGCATGTGCAGCCGGAGTTGGCGCAGCCGTTCCCGGTCGGCCAGCACCCAGTCGTCGTACCAGCCGGGCAGCAGGTCGTGTCGACCGGCGGCGATGGCCTCCGCGGCGTCGTCCGGAGGGTGACCGTCCCGCACCCGGGCGGCGGTGTCGACGAGCAGGTCGACGTCGACCCGGACCGCCGGGTCGAGGCGGACGGTGTCGGCGGCGGTGGTCAGCGGGCAGTAGGGATCCTGGCGCAGCCGCCACAGCGCGGTCCGCAGTGAGGACAGTGCCCGTTCCTCGGTCGCCTCCGGCCAGAGCAGGCCCGCGAGGTGGGTACGGGTGGCGCCCGGCCGCAGCCCGATCAGCGCGATGATCCGTTGCAGGCCGCGCGGCACCACCACCGGGGTGTCGCCGTGCGTCAGACGGAACCCGCCGAGCAGGTGTAACCGGATGTCGGCGTCGGGACGTGGGCTGGTGGTGGGCGTGGACGGAACAGCGGCCACGGCGGCACCCCCTGCGGAACGCGTCGGTTGCGTGTCTCGGCCGGCTCCCGGTGTGGCCGCCGTGACGCCACTGTCGACTCGCTGGGCCGCCGCACACGGGGCGCGGTGCCGGGTCTGACCGCCGCGAAGATTATCAATCGCAGTTACTCTGGGTCAACAACGTTGTCGGCAATGCAACCCGTCCGACTCTTGTGAGACCGCCTCTGAACTGGACAATCGTGTGGATCATGCTGGTCGTGATCGCTCAGCTGAACCACAGATTGCGTCAACTCAGCGTCACCAACCCTAGGTCTTTCCGAAGGTGTCGGTGACGCCCGGGTGACGCGGTGCTCCGCATCGTGGGCGACAGCCGTCCGGGCACATCCGGTGGCGTCGCCACCGACCCCATGGGGGGGGGAGTACCAGCATGGACCGAACGCTGATCGTCGCGAAGGTGGACCCCGCCGCCGAGTCGGCGGTCGCCGAGATCTTCGCCGAATCCGACACGACCGAACTGCCCCGCCTGGTGGGGGTCCGGCATCGGTCGCTGTACCGCCTGCACGACCTGTACGTGCACCTCATCGAGACCGACTCGGCCGGTGATGGTGCCGTGGAGGCGGTTCGGGAGCACCCCGAGTTCGTCAGGGTCAGTGGCGAGCTGAGCCGCTACATCTCGCCGTACCTGCCGCAGTGGCGTTCGCCCCGGGACGCCATGGCACGCTGCTTCTACCGATTCGACGGGGGTCGGCCGTGACGGCCACCGCGCCGTCGGGCGAGACCCTGTGGTCCCGGTGCGGCGGCTGCGCCGCGCTGCTCTACCGCAAGCGGCTGCGCCGGAACCTCGACGTCTGCCCGGAGTGCGGCCTGCACGCCCGACTCTCCGCGCCCGAGCGGGTCAGCCAACTTGTCGACCCTGGGTCGTTCCAGCCGCTGCCGGACCGCGCCGTCGAGGTGGACCCGATCGGGTTCGTCGACGTCCTGCCGTACCCGCACCGGCTCAGCGCCGCCCGTGCCGACACCGGTCTGCCGGAGGCGGTGCTCTGCGGCACCGCCACGGTGGCCGGGTCGCGCTGCGCGCTCGCGGTGATGGACTTCCGGTTCCTCGGCGGCAGCCTGGGCTGCGCCGTCGGCGAGCTGATCACCCGTACCGCCGAGCAGGCGCTGGACGCCGGTGTGCCGCTGGTCCTGGTCACCGCCTCCGGTGGTGCCCGGATGCAGGAGGGTGCCCTGTCGTTGATGCAGATGGCCACGGTCAGCCAGGCGATGGCCGCGCTGCGCGAGGTCGGGCTGCTCACCGTCAGCGTGCTGACCGATCCCACCTACGGTGGCGTGGCGGCCTCCTTCGCCACCAGCGCCGACCTGGTCCTCGCCGAGAGCGGCGCCCGGATGGGCTTCGCCGGGCCCCGGGTGATCCGGCAGGTGACCGGCCGGAGCCTGCCGGAGGGATTCCAGACCGCCGAGTTCCTACTGCGACACGGTCAGGTCGACATGGTGGTGCCGCGGCACGCGCTGCGTGCCCGACTGGCGACGCTGCTCGCGATGGCGGGCACCGGCCGGCGCGCCACGAGACGGTCCGGAACACCCGCCCCACCGACCACGGTGGCCCGGCCGGTCGAGGCGACCCGGGCACCGGCCCGCGACGCCTGGGAGACGGTACGCCTGGCCCGCCACCCCGGCCGCCCGACCACCCTGGACTACCTGGAGACCTGCTTCGACGGCTTCACCGAACTGCACGGCGACCGGCTCGGCGGCGACTGCCCGGCGGTGGTCGGCGGACTGGCCCGGCTCGACGGCCGGTCGGTGATGGTGGTCGGCCACCAGAAGGGACACACCACCGCCGAGCTGGCGGCCCGCAACTTCGGTATGGCCACCCCGGCGGGGCATCGCAAGGCGTTGCGGCTGATGCGGCTGGCGGCCCGGCTCGGGCTGCCGGTGGTGACCCTGGTCGACACCCCGGGCGCCGATCCGGGCGTGGCGGCGGAGGAGCACGGACAGGCGGCGGCCATCGCGGAGAACATCCTGACCCTGAGCATGCTGCCCACGCCGGTGGTGACCGTGGTGACCGGGGAGGGCGGCAGCGGCGGCGCGCTCGCCCTGGCGGTGGCCGACCGGGTGTTGATGCTCCAGCACGCGGTCTACTCGGTGATCAGCCCGGAGGGCTGCGCCGCGATTCTCTGGCCCGGTCGTACCGCCGCCCCGCAGGCCGCCCGGGCCCTGCGGTTGACCGCGCCGGATCTGTGCCGGCTCGGGGTCGTCGACGAGGTCGTCCCCGAGCCGGACGGCTCGGCCGCCGACGACCCCGAGGCGACCGCGCAGGCCGTCCGCCAGGCGCTGCTGGCGAACCTGCTGCCGCTGCTGGAGGTGCCGACGGAAACCCTCGTCCAACGGCGGCGGCGGCGCTTCCGCCGCTTCGGTGCCGCCCGTTCCGCTGCCTCGGCGGGTGCCCGGTGAAGGCCGCGCCCACGGTCGTCGGTCCGGAACCCGATCGGTGCGTCGACACCGACCCCGCCCTGGTCGAGCTGCGCCGACAGGCCCGCGAGTTCATCGCCGAACTGGCCGCTCCGGTCCGCCGGCTGCGGCTGCGCCTCGGCGACGCCGAACTGGAGGTGGAGTGGGACCGACCGACCGGACCGGACCTGCCGTCGCGCCCGGCCGACGCCACGGCTCCCGCGCCACGGTCACCGACCGATTCCGCCGTGGCGGCACCGCTGCCGGCACCCGCGCCCCGCATCAGCGTGCGCTCGCCGATGGTCGGCACCTTCTACCGGTCGCCGCAGCCCGGTGCCGCGCCCTTCGTGGCCGTCGGCGACCTGGTCCGACCCGGGCAGGTCGTCGGCATCGTCGAGGCGATGAAGCTGATGAACGAGATCGCCGCCGACCGACCCGGCCGGGTGGTCGAGGTGCTGGTCGCCGACGGACAACCCGTGGAGTACGACCAGCCACTGGTCGCCCTGGACCCGGTCTGAGAGCGGGCTGTCGATGTTCTCCAAGGTGCTGATCGCCAACCGGGGCGAGATCGCGCTGCGCATCCTGCGCGCGTGCCGGGAACTGGGCATCCGTACCGCCGTGGTCTACTCCACGGCGGACGCCGACTCGGCGGCGGTGCGGCTGGCCGACGAGGCCGTCCGGATCGGCCCCTCGGCCAGCCGGCGCAGCTACCTCAACGCCGCCGCGGTGGTGGAGGCCGCCCGCAAGGTCGGCGCCGAGGCGGTGCACCCGGGGTACGGCTTCCTCTCCGAGGACGCCGACTTCGCCGAGATCTGCGCGGACAACGGGCTGACCTTCGTCGGCCCGCCACCACACGTGATGTCCACCCTGGCCGACAAGTCCTCCGCCCGTGCGTTGATGAGCCGGGCCGGTCTGCCGCTGGCCCCGGGCGCCGTGCAGCCGGTACCGACCGCCGGCGAGGCCGCCGCCATCGCCGCCGAGGTGGGCTACCCGGTCATCATCAAGGCCGCCGCCGGGGGAGGCGGGCGGGGCATGGCCGTGGTCCGCACCCCGGCGGACCTGCCCCGGGCGTACGCCCGCACCCGCGCCGCCGCCCAGGTCGCGTTCGGTGACGACCGGGTGTACGTCGAGCGTTACCTGACCGACGCCCGCCACGTCGAGGTCCAACTGCTCTGCGACGCGCACGGCAACGGTGTGCACCTGGGCACCCGGGACTGCTCGGTGCAGCGGCGGCACCAGAAGCTGGTCGAGGAGGCGCCCGCTCCGGCGTTGCCCCCGGCGACGCTGGACGCCATCGCCGAGACCGCCCTGCGTGGCGCGCTCGACGTCGGGTTCACCGGTGCGGGGACGGTGGAGTTCCTGGTCGACGCCGAGGAACGGTTCCACTTCCTGGAGATCAACTGCCGGATCCAGGTGGAACACCCGGTCACCGAGATGATCAGCGGCATCGACCTGGTGCACGAGCAGTTGCACGTCGCCGCCGGCACCCCGCTGCGCTGGCGTCAGGAGGACGTCCGGTTCTCCGGGGTGGCCATCGAGTGCCGGGTCAACGTGGAGGACCCGGAGCGGGGGTTCACCCCGACGCCCGGCCGCCTGGACCGGTTCGTGCCGCCCGGCGGGCCGTTCACCCGGGTCGACACCCACGGCCACGCCGGCTACCTGGTCGGGCCGCACTACGACTCGCTGCTGGCGAAGGTCGCGGTCTGGGCCCCGGACCGGGAGCTGGCGTTGAGCCGGCTCGACCGCGCGCTCGGCGAGTTCGACGTCTCCGGACCCGGGATGCGGACCACCATCCCGTTCGTCCGCCGGGTGCTCGACGACGCCGAGTTCCGCAAGGGGCGGCACTCCACCGGGCTGGTGGACCGCCTGCTCGCCGCACCGAAAACCGCAAACCCGAGGAGGAAACGATGACCGTCACCGACGGGCGTTCGCTGACCGCCGAGATAACCGACATCCTGGTCACCAACTGCGGACTCGACCCGGACACCGCCGCCCGAGCGCCGGCCGCCTCGCTGGAGGAACTGGGCATGGACTCGCTCGCCCTGCTCGAACTCTCGGCCGTTGTCGCCGACCGGTGGCAGGTACGCATCCCGGAACAGGCCGCCCAGTTGAGCATCTCCGCCGTGGCCGACCTGGTCGCCCGGCGGACCGACCCGCCCGGGCACACCGAGAACAGCATCGTCGTCGCCGCGCCGATGGACCTGGTCTGGAGGGTGACGAACGACGTGGCGGGCTGGCCGGACCTGTTCACCGAGTACGCCCGCGCCGAGATCCTCGACCGGGACGGCGACACCGTCCGGTTCCGGCTCACCATGCATCCCGACGAGAACGGCGTCGCGTGGAGCTGGGTCAGCGAACGCACCGCCGACCCGGCCACCCGGCAGGTGCGGGCGCGCCGGGTGGAGACCGGGCCGTTCGAGTACATGCGGATCCACTGGACCTACACCCAGGAACCCGGCGGGGTCCGGATGACCTGGGTGCAGGACTTCGCCATGAAGCCGACCGCGCCGGTGGACAACGCCGGGATGACCGAACGGATCAACACCAACAGCGCGGTACAGCTGGCCGTGATCAAGGAGCGCCTCGAACGGCTCGCCGGGACGGGAGCCGACGATGAGTGAGCTCACCCTGGTAGCCGCCCGGGACGTGCCCGCCGACCGCCGTCGCGGCGGCGAACTGCGGGTCCTGCTCGGTCCGCGTACCGTCGGCAGCACCTCGGGGTTCATGGGCGTGGCCACCATGGCGCCGGGGGAGCGGATCGCCGAGCACTACCACCCGTACAGCGAGGAGTTCCTCTACGTCGCCCGGGGCGCCATCACCGTCGACCTGGACGACGAACCGGTGCCGCTGGCCGCCGGTGAGGCGCTGTTCGTGGCCCGCAACGTCCGGCACCGGCTGCGCAACACCGGCCACCTACCCGCCGAGGTGGTCTTCCACCTCGGGCCGCTGGCCCCGCGCCCGGAACTCGGCCACGTCGACACCGAGCTGGTCGACCAGCGGGACGGGTCATGACCACCCGGCGCACCGTGGTCACCGGCGTCGGTGTGGTGGCCCCCGGTGGGGTGACCCGGGACCGGTTCTGGAAGAACATCACCGAGGGACGTACGGCGACCCGACGGATCAGCTTCTTCGACCCGTCGCCGTTCCGGTCGCAGATCGCCGCCGAGTGCGACTTCGACCCGGACACCGCCGGACTCGTCCCCGCCCAGCGGCAGCGCGCCGACCGGTACGTGCAGTTCGCGTTGGCCTGCGCCGCCGAGGCGATCGCCGACAGCGGACTGGAACTCACCGACGCCGAACGCGACCACTCCGGCGTGGTGCTCGGCACCGCGGTCGGCGGCACCACAGCGCTGGAACAGGAGTACGTGACGGTCAGCGACAGCGGCCGGCACTGGTTGGTCGACGCGGCGCTCGGCGGCCCGTACCTCTATCCGGCGTTGATGCCCAGCAGCCTGGCCGCCGACGTGGCGTGCCGCCACGGCCTGCACGGTCCGGCGCAGGTGATCTCCACCGGCTGCACCTCCGGCATCGACGCCATCGGGTACGCCCACCAACTCGTCGCCGACGGCGAGGCCGACATCGTGCTCGCCGGGGCCGCCGACTCACCCATCTCCCCGGTGACCGTGGCCTCCTTCGACGCGATCAAGGCGACCAGTCCGGACAACCACGACCCGGCACACGCCTCCCGCCCCTTCGACGCCGACCGGCACGGCTTCGTGCTGGGCGAGGGGGCGGCGGTGTTGGTGTTGGAGGAGGCGGGACACGCCGCGCGGCGCGGCGCACACGTCTACTGCGAGGTGGCCGGTTATGCCAGCCGCAGCAACGGCTACCACATGACCGGGCTGCGGCCCGACGGACTGGAGATGGGGCTGGCCATCACCGACGCCCTGCGGCAGGCGCGGCTGGCTCCCGACGACGTCTCCTACATCAGCGCCCACGGCTCCGGCACCCGGCAGAACGACCGACACGAGACGGCCGCGTTCAAGCGGTCGCTCGGGTCGGCGGCGCACCGCGTGCCGATCAGCTCCATCAAATCGATGATCGGGCACTCGCTCGGCGCCATCGGGGCCATCGAGATGGCGGCGTGCGCGTTGGCCATCGAGTTCGGGGTGGTGCCGCCGACGGCCAACTGGACCACCCGGGATCCGGAGTGCGACCTGGACTACGTGCCCAACGAGGCACGGGAGGTGCCGGTGGACGTGGCGCTCTCGGTGGGCAGCGGGTTCGGCGGCTTCCAGTCGGCCATGCTGTTCCGCCGGTTGGCCCGGGAGGTGACCCGGTGAGTGGGCGTCGGGTGCGGACAGTCGGCACGGTGACGACATGACCGGCGGACGGGCTGTGGTCACCGGCATCGGGGTGGTGGCACCCACCGGTGTCGGTGCGGAGGCGCACTGGCGATCGGTGCGCGCCGGTCGCCGCCGTACCGGACCGATCACCCTCTTCGACGCCTCCGGGTACCCGACCCGGTTCGGCGGCGAGGTGGCGGACTTCGACCCGGCCCGGTACGCCGACAACCGGGCTCTGGTGCAGACCGACCGGTGGACGCACCTCGGGTTCGCCGCCGCCTCGCTGGCACTGGACGACGCCGGCCTGCCGGAGCAGGCCCCCGACCCGTACGGCTGGGCGGTGACCCTGGCCAGCGCCTCCGGCGGCAACCTGTTCGGGCAGCGGGAACTGCAACGCCTCTGGTCGTCACCGACGCGGACCGTCGGCGCGTACCAGTCGATCGCCTGGTTCTACGCGGCCAGCGTCGGGCAGCTCTCCATCCGGCACCAGGCCAAGGGCCCGTGCGGGGTGGTGGTGGCCGAGTCGGCCGGTGGGCTGGACAGCCTCGCCCACGCGGTGCGGACCGTCCGGCGGGGTACCTCGGTGGTGCTCGCCGGTGCGACCGAGTGCCCGCTGAGCCCGTACGCGCTGGCCTGCCAGCTGCGGTCCGGGCTGCTCAGCGAGGTGGCCGATGCACAGCGGGCCTACCGGCCGTTCGACGCCACCGCCAGCGGCTACCTGCCCGCCGAGGGGGGTGCGGTGTTCGTGGTGGAGGAGTCGGGCCACGCCCGAGCCCGGGGCGCGCGGATCTACGGTGAGGTGACCGGTTGGGGCACCACCCACGACGCGGCGCACACCACCGCGGACAGTGCCGGGAACCCGCACCAGTACGCCCGCGCCATGCGGCTGGCCCTGGGGCGGGCCGGAGTCGAACCGGACGAGGTGGACGTGGTGGTCCCCGACGCGCTCGGGGTACCCCGCTACGACCGCTCCGAGGCCAGCGCGTTGCGTGCCGTCTTCGGTGCCCGCACACCGTCGGTCAGCACCCACAAGGAGCTGACCGGACGGGCGCACCAGGGTGGGTCGGCACTGGACGTGGCCACCGCCCTGCTCGCGTTCGCCCACGACACGCTGCCCGCCTCGGCCGGGCCGGATGTCGTGGCCGAGGGCTGTGAACTGAACTTCCTGCGGGCCGAGCGTCGCCCGCGTACCCGGATCGCGTTGGTTTGCGCCCGGGGCTTCGACGGATTCAACAGCGCGCTGGTGCTGCGTGGCGCGCCACCGGCCGGACAGGAGTGGCTATGACACGAGCACGGGTGGTCTTCCTGGTCCGGGTGCCCGACGAGCGCACCGGGGACTTCCTCCGGGCGTACGAGGCGGTCCGGCATCTGGTCGCCGAGGGGGTGCCGGGCCACCTGGTCGACCAGGTGTGCCGCTCGTCGACCGACCCGGAGCAGTGGCTCATCACGAGTGAGTGGACCAGCCTGGCCCACTTCGAGGCGTGGGAGCGCAGCCCGGAGCACCGCGAGTTGGTCCGGCCGATGCGGGAGTGTTTCACCGACGCCCGGTCGCTGCGTTTTCACATCCACGCGCAGACCCCGGTGCCGGCCTGACCGGCCGGCACGCTCGGTGGCGCGGCGTTCACCAACAGTCGACACACGGATTCGATCATCCTCGCCGGGTGGCCCGGCGACAATCCGGTCAGTCGCCCGTTTTGGGGCATCCATTTGCATGAAGCAATGTTCACCGGGCCTGCCGTAGGGTTCCCGACAGTACCTCGCCGAGGTGACCTGCGGCCCGCACGCACGTCGGTGACATTGACGTTGGGGGTGGAGAGGGCATGACCGGACCGCTGTTCTCGCCGGGCGAGACCGACCGGCGGCCGTCGGTCGGTCTGTCGCCCCCCGCCGCCCCCCGCCTCGACCCGGCGCGCGGTGCCGATCCGCTGGCCCGGCCCGTCGCCGACCGGTCGGCTGGCCGTGGACGGTCGTGGCGATCGGGGGCGTCGGTGTCACCCGAGGTCGACTCGACCGGCTGAACGCGACCGGGCCGCCGGCCCTCGCGCGGACCGCGCTGGCGCACCGGGCCCCGGGTCGGCGATGGTGGACCGCATGGAGATCACGTCCGGTCCGCCCCCGGCCTGTCTGGCCGACTACGCCGGTCTCGCCCGGACGGTGCTGCCGCCGGATGTCTGGGACTACCTGGACGGTGGCAGCGGCGCCGAGGTCACCCTCGGCGGCAACCGCAGCGCCCTGGATCGGGTCGGTGTGCTGCCGAGGGTGTTGACCGGGGTCACCACACCGAGGCTACGGACCCGGTTGCTCGGTCGGGACTACGCGATGCCGGTGGGGGTCGCGCCGATGGCTTACCAGCGGCTGGTGCACCCCGACGGTGAGCCCGCGCTGGCCACGGCGGCCCGGGAGGCCGGGGTGCCCTACCTGGCCAGCGTCCTCGGCAGCACACCGATCGAGCAGGTCACCGCGACCGGTGCCGACGTCTGGTTCCAGCTGTACTGGCTACGCCACCGGTCCGTGGTCTCCGACCTGCTGGCGCGGGTCCGCGCGGCCGGCTGCCGGGCCCTGGTGGTCACGGTGGACGTGCCGGTGCTCGGCCGCCGGTTGCGGGACCTGCGCAACGCCTTCCGGCTGCCACCGGAGTTGGTCCCGGCGAACCTGCCGGGTGGTCGCGACGACCTGGCCCACGGCGGTACGCCGGGCGTCACCCCGCTGTCCGCGTCGCACGACGCGGCCTTCACGCCGGCACTGACCTGGGCGGACCTGCGGTGGCTGCGGGAGCGGTGGGAGCTGCCGTTGGTGGTCAAGGGCATCCTCGATCCCGCCGACGCGGTGCGCGCCGTCGACGTCGGCGCGCAGGCGGTGGTCGTGTCCAACCACGGCGGTCGACAGCTCGACGGGGCTCCGGCCAGCGCCACCATGCTGCCCGAGGTGGTCGCGGCCGTCGGCGGTCGGTGTGAGGTGCTGCTGGACAGTGGGATCCGAGGCGGCGTCGACGTGCTGCGCGCGCTGGCCATGGGCGCCGACGGTGCCCTGGTCGGTCGACCGATGCTCTGGGCTCTGGCGGTCGGTGGGCGACGGGCGGCCGGTGCCGCGTTGACCCTGCTCGCCGACGAGTTGCGGGACGCGTTGGCCCTGGCCGGTTGTGCCGATCCGGCGGCTGCCCGAGCGCTGCGTACGGTGCAGGTGGGCTGACCGCGTGCGGCGACTCATCGCGTTCATCCGTTCGCAATCTGTGACGCCCACCCTGCCGCCGTCCTGCGTGGACGGTCATAATGGTCGACATGGTTGCCTGGGAGTACGCCCTGCTGGTCCGCCGCTACCAGGGGCAGGGCCGCAATTTCCATGTCTCGTTCGTCTGGTACGGCCCCGACGGGTCTCGCAAGGACATCACCGCGTACGGCGACACCGCCATCGCGCATCTCAACCGCGCCGGGCGCGACGGTTGGGAACTCGTCTCCGCCGCCGAGGATGTGAACAACGTGCAGGGCAGCACCGAGGTGCACCGCTACCACCTCAAGCGCCCGCTCGCCTGATTTGCGGGCCGGGTGCTCGGCGTCCCCGAGTGCCCGGCCCCCCGACCTGGTGCGGCCGAGTTCCTGGTGGTTTGCCGGGATGGCAGCGCGCTCTGATCCAGTGCCGTTTGACAGCAACCGAATGTTAGCGTGAACATAGAGGTCAGTTAGTGCAGACCTGTCGGTCGTCGCCGGATGTCCGCGCGCGAACGCCCGGCACGCCTGTGGAAGGACCGGACGTTCTCCGCCCGTCGCCGCGGGTGACCGTGACCGCACCGTCCGGTGAGTCGCCACGTCCGCCGGTGTCGGCGCCCGGCTTGGGCGGGCGCCGACACCGGCGGAACTGGCTGTCACGGTTCGCGAGGTCCTCGACGGCGCTCGCCGTCAGCCCAGCTCGACCTCCGGGTAGAGCGGGAAGCCGCCGAGCAGTTCGCCGGCCTGGCGGCTGACCTTGTCCGCGAGGGCCGGGTCGAGGACGAACTTGGCCTTGGAGGCGGTGCCGTCCGGGTTCGCTCCGGCGCTGGTCTGGCTCAACACGGTGTGGATCAGCTCGGCGGTGGTGTCCATCTCCGCCGTGCCGAGGCCGCGGGTGGTCAGGGCCGGCGTGCCCACCCGGATGCCGGAGGTGTACCAGGCGCCGTTGGGGTCCTGCGGGACCGCGTTGCGGTTGGTGACGATGCCCGAGTCCAACAGCGCCTGCTCGGCCTGTCGGCCGGTCAGCCCGTAGCCGGTCACGTCGATCAGCACCAGGTGGTTGTCGGTGCCGCCGGTGACCAGCGTGGCGCCCCGACGCAGCAGCCCCTCGGCGAGCGCCTGGGCGTTGTCGACGACCCGCCGCGCGTAGTCGGCGAAGTCGGGCCGGCGGGCCTCGGCGAGGGCCACCGCCTTGGCGGCCATCACGTGCGGCAGCGGACCGCCGAGCACCATCGGGCAACCCCGGTCGACCTGGTCGGCCAGCTCCGGGCCGCAGAGCACCAGACCACCACGCGGACCACGCAGCGACTTGTGGGTGGTGGTGGTGACGATGTGCGCGTGCGGCACCGGGTCGAAGTCGCCGGTGAAGACCTTGCCGGCGACCAGGCCCGCGAAGTGGGCCATGTCCACCATGAAGGTCGCCCCCACCGAGTCGGCGATCTCCCGCATGATCCGGAAGTTGACCCGACGCGGGTACGCCGAGTAGCCGGCGACCAGCACCAGCGGACGGAACTCCCGCGCCGCCTCGGCGACCTTGTCGTAGTCGACCAGGCCGGTGGCCGGGTCGGTGCCGTAGCTGCGCTGGTCGAACATCTTGCCGGAGATGTTCGGCCGGAAGCCGTGGGTCAGGTGCCCACCGGCGTCCAGTGACATGCCGAGCATCCGCTGGTCGCCCAGCTCGCGCCGCAGCGCGAACCAGTCCGACTCGGTCAGGTCGTTGACGTGGCGTGCCTGCGCCCGCCGCAGGGCCGGTGCCTCGACCCGGTCGGCGAGGATCGCCCAGAACGCCACCAGGTTGGCGTCGATGCCCGAGTGCGGCTGCACGTACGCGTGCGCCGCGCCGAACAGCTCCCGGGCGTGCTCGGCGGCGAGCGCCTCCACGGTGTCCACGTTCTGGCACCCGGCGTAGAACCGACGCCCGACGGTGCCCTCGGCGTACTTGTCGCTGAACCAGTTGCCCATGGCCAGCAACGTGGCCGGGGAGGCGTAGTTCTCGCTGGCGATCAGCTTGAGCGACTCACGCTGGTCGGCCAGCTCCGCCCCGATCGCGTCGGCGACCCGTGGCTCGACACCTCGGATCACCTCGAGAGCGCTGCGGAAGGCGGCGGATTCGACGTTGCGCGGCATGTGACCTCCAGATGACGTGCGGAAGGCCCAGGCGCTCGGCATGCGTCCTTGTGACGGGGCCGCTCCCCGATGGTTCTCCATCTCCATGCGCCAGTCACGGCCCGAGGGGGATCCTACCGGGTACGCCGACGCAGCGGGTCGCAGCGCCGTCGGGCGCGTTCGCCCGTGTCACTACGATCGATCGCATGGCGGGAACGGACAGTGCGGGCAGGCTCCTGGCCATCAGCGACCTGCACGTGCGGCATCCGGAGAACCGGACGATCGTCGAGCAGCTGCGTCCGGGGACGCCACAGGACTGGCTGCTCGTCGCCGGAGACGTCGGCGACACCGTCGCCGACGTGGAGTGGGCGCTGCGGTTGCTGGCCGACCGCTTCGCCCGGGTCGTCTGGTCGCCGGGCAACCACGAGCTGTGGACACCTCCCGGCGATCCGGTGACGTTGCGGGGTCAGGCGCGCTACGCGCACCTGGTCGAACTCTGCCGTGACCTCGGCGTGGTCACCCCCGAGGACCCGTACCCGGTGTGGCAGGGGCGCGGTGGCCCGGTGACGGTGGCACCGTTGTTCCTGCTCTACGACCACAGCTGGCGACCGGACGGGTTCGACACGCCCGAGGCGGCGCTGGCCGAGGCGTACCGGACCGGCATCGTCTGCACCGACGAGTTCCTGCTGCACCCCGACCCGTACCAGAGCAGGTCGGCATGGTGCGCGGCCCGGGTGGCCGAGACCGCCCGTCGGCTCGCCGAGCGCGATCCGGCGCTGCCGACGGTGCTGATGAACCACTGGCCGTTGGTCCGGGACGTGACGCGCGTGCTGCGGTACCCGATCTTCGCCCAGTGGTGCGGCACCGATGCCACCGCCGACTGGCACGTACGCTTCGACGCCGCCGCGGTCGTCTACGGCCATCTGCACATCCCGCGTACCACCTGGCACGACGGGGTGCGCTTCGAGGAGGTGTCGGTGGGCTACCCGAGGGAGTGGCGGTCCCGTCGCCTGCCTCCGGGCCGGTTGCGGCAGATCCTGCCGACGCCCGACGGGGTGCCGCCGACCGCCTGGTGACGGCATTGCCGCACCTCGGGCGCGTGTGCCTGCCTCGACCGGGGGTATGCGGGCGGGACCGAAACGAGTGGGAGGTGAGCCGTGACCACGATGGTGCAGCGACCGGCCAGCCCGGTGAAGGACAAGAACTACGACCTGATTCACGCGTTGCAGCTGTCCCTGGAGCACATCTGGCGCCTGGAGACCTACATCGCCGATGCGGACGCCCAGGGCGACGAGGAACTCGCCTCCTGGTTCCGCAGGATCCAGGAGAACAACCAGAAGGCGGGCGAGCAGGGCAAGCAGATGCTGGTCGAGCGCCTGCAACGGGAGAAGGGCTGATCCGTGCGACGCCGGGTGGGCCGGGTGCGGTTGCGCACCGACCCACCCCGGTCACCCGAACAACCGTCGGTGACCCGCCCGGCCGGCCACCGCGTCGTACGCTCTCAAGCGTGGCGACGGCGGCGAAGGAGATCCAGGTCGGGCGGCGGACCGTCCGCGTCTCCAGCCCGGACAAGCCGTACTTTCCCGAGCGGGGCCTGACCAAGCTCGACGTGGTGCGCTACTTCCTCGCCGTCGGCGACGGCATCCTGCGTGCGCTGCGCGACCGTCCGACCATGCTGGAACGCTGGCCCCGGGGCGTGTTCGAGGGCGCGACCGTCGCCACCCGGCAGGACGGTGGCGGCGACGCGTTCTACCAGAAACGGGTACCCGCCGGGGCGCCCGACTGGGTGGGCACCGCCCACATCACCTTCCCCAGCGGACGCACCGCCGACGAGATCGCCCCGGGGGAGTTGGCCGTGGTGGTCTGGGCGGTCAACCTGGGTACGCTGCGTTTCCATCCGTGGCCGGTGACCCGGGCCGACGTCGAGCGCCCGGACCAGCTGCGCATCGACCTGGATCCACAGCCCGGTGTCGGGTTCGACCAGGTGGTGCCGGTGGCGCAGCAGGTACGCGCCTTCCTCGACGAGTTGGGCCTGGTCGGCTATCCGAAGACCACCGGCGGGCGTGGGCTGCACGTCTACGTCGCCATCGAACCCCGGTGGAGCTTCGGCGACTGCCGCCGCGCGGTGTTGGCGCTCGGGCAGGAGATGCGCCGACGCCGACCGGACCTGGTCACCACCACCTGGTGGCGCAAGCAGCGGGACCGGCCGGTCTTCGTCGACTACAACCAGATGGCCCGGGACCACACCATGACCTCGGCGTACTCGATCCGGCCGACGCCCGCCGCGCTGGTCTCCGCGCCGCTGGACTGGTCGGAGCTGGACCACGCCCGGCCGGAGGACTTCGACGTGACCACCATGCCGGCCCGCTTCGCCGAGCGCGGCGACCCGCACGCCGGCCTGGACGAGCGACGCTACTCGCTGGAACCGTTGCTGGAGTTGGCCGACCGGGAGGGCCTGGAACCACCGCCCGAGCGTTGAGCGGTCACGCCCACGGGCTGCGTACCCCGTCGTACTCCTCGAAGACCAGCCAGCTGCGGGTGGCGAGCACCCCGGCGATGTGTTGCATCCGGTCCAGCACCACGTCCCGCAGGGTGGCGTTGTCCGGCGCGCGGACCAGCGCGAGCACGTCGTGCTCGCCGCTGAGCAGCGCGACGTGCTCGACGTAGCGCACCTGGGCCAGCTCCGCCGCGACCTCCCGCCAGGTGTTCTGCCTGATGGTCAGGGCGATGTACGCCGAGGTGCCCAGACCGGCCGCCTCCGGGGCGACCCGCGCGGCGAACCCGGTGATCACCCCGTCGCGCAGCAGCCGCTCGACCCGGGCGTACGCGTTGGTCCGCGAGACGTGCACCCGCTCGGCGAGGGTTCGGATGGAGAGCCGACCGTCGCGGGTCAGCTCGTCGAGGATGCGCCGGTCGACCTCGTCGAGGCCGACGGCCGAACGTCCCGTTCCGACCCGCCGGTCGGCTTCCTCGGCGACCTCTTGGCCCATCCCAACCTCCTGTTGAAGCCAATCATCCCGCGTTTACCGGGCATCTTGAGTCAATCATCCATCAGCAGGAGCATAGGGCCACCACACGTCCAGGAGGTTCCGCCGTGACCACGACCCCCCAGGCGGCCCGCAGGGCATCACCGCGCAGTCGCCGGCCGGCCACCCGTACCGCGCCGAACCCCGCCGCCGGTCTGCTGCCCGAGGCGGAGCCGGTCCGGTTGCTGAACCCGGACGGCACCCTGCTGCCGTCCCGCGCCGACTACCCCGAGCCGCCCGTCGAGGCGCTGCGCGAGATGTACCGGCGGATGGTCGTCGGCCGGCGCTTCGACGCACAGGCCACCGCGCTGACCAAGCAGGGTCGGCTCGCCGTCTACCCGTCCTCCCGGGGCCAGGAGGCCTGCCAGGTCGGGGGCGTCCTGGCGCTACGCGACGACGACTGGGTCTTCCCGACCTACCGGGAGTCGATGGCGTTGACCGCCCGTGGCATCGACCCGGTCGAGGTGCTGACGTTGCTGCGCGGCGACTGGCACTGTGGGTACGACCCGGCCGCGCGGCGCACCGCACCACAGTGCACGCCGCTGGCCACCCAGTGCGTGCACGCCGCCGGGCTGGCCTACGGCGAGTCGTACCAGGGGCGCGACACCGTGGCGCTGGTCTACATCGGCGACGGCGCCACCAGTGAGGGCGACTTCCACGAGGGCGTCAACTTCGCCGCCGTGTTCAAGGCCCCCGTCGTCTACTTCGTGCAGAACAACCGGTATGCCATCAGCGTCCCGTTGTCCCGGCAGACCGCCGCCCCGTCGCTGGCCTACAAGGGCGTCGGATACGGCATCCCCAGCGAGCAGGTCGACGGCAACGACCCGATGGCCGTGCTCGCCGTGCTCACCCGCGCGGTCGCGCACGCCCGCGCCGGAAAGGGACCGTTCCTGGTCGAGGCGCACACCTACCGGATGGAGCCGCACACCAACGCCGACGACGCCTCGCGTTACCGCGACGCCGACGAGGTCGAGGCGTGGCGCGAGCGTGACCCGCTCACCCGGCTGGAGACCTACCTACGCGGTCGGGAAGCGCTCGACGACGCGGCCGTCGCCGACATCGCCGAGCAGGCCGAGACGTACGCCGCCCAGCTGCGTGACCGGATGAACAGCCAGCCCACGGTCGATCCGCTGAGCCTCTTCGAGCACGTCTACGCCGAACCCACCGCGCAGTTGGTGGAGCAGCGGGAGCAGGTGCGCGCCGAACTGGACGCGGCAGCGGAGGGGGACGCCTGATGGCCACCATGACCATGGCGAAGGCGCTCAACGCCGCGCTCGCCGACGCGATGCTCGACGACGAGCGGGTGCTCGTCTTCGGTGAGGACGTCGGCCAGCTCGGCGGGGTCTTCCGGATCACCGACGGGCTACAGGCCCGCTTCGGCGACAAGCGCTGCTTCGACACCCCGCTGGCCGAGGCCGGCATCGTCGGCTTCGCCGTCGGGCTGGCCATGTCCGGACTGCGTCCGGTGGTCGAGATGCAGTTCGACGCGTTCGCGTACCCGGCGTTCGAGCAGATCGCCTCGCACGTGGCGAAGCTGCGCAACCGCACCCGGGGCGCGTTGAGCGTGCCGATGGTGATCCGGGTTCCCTATGCCGGCGGCATCGGCGGCGTGGAGCACCACTGCGACTCCTCGGAGGCGTACTACGCGCACACCCCGGGTCTGAAGGTGGTCACCCCGGCGACCGTCGACGACGCGTACTCGCTGCTGCGGGAGGCGATCGACGACCCCGACCCGGTGGTCTTCATGGAACCGAAGAAGCTCTACTTCGCCTCGGCCGAGACCGCGCTGCCGACCCGTACCGAGCCGTTCGGCCGGGCGGTCGTGCGCCGACCGGGCCGCGACGCCACCGTGGTGGCGTACGGTCCGGCCGTGCCGGTCGCGTTGGAGGCCGCCGAGGCCGCCCGCGACGAGGGGTGGGACCTGGAGGTAATCGACGTACGCACCATCGTGCCGTTCGACGACGCCACGATCGCCGCCTCGGTACGGCGTACCGGGCGGTGCGTGGTGGTGCAGGAGGCGCAGGGCTTCGCCGGGGTGGGCGCGGAGATCGCCGCCCGGGTCCAGGAACGCTGCTTCCACGCCCTGCACGCCCCGGTGCTGCGGGTGTCCGGGCTGGACATCCCGTACCCGGCGCCGATGCTGGAGCACACCCACCTGCCCTCGGTCGACCGGGTGCTCGACGCGGTGGCCCGGTTGCAGTGGGACGACCAGCCCGACCGGCGCTGGCTGACCGAGGGCAGTGCGGCATGACCGAGAAGGTCTTCCTCCTGCCCGACCTCGGTGAGGGACTCGCCGAGGCGGAGATCGTGCAGTGGCGGGTGGCGGTCGGTGACACGGTCACCGTGGACCAGACCGTCGTCGAGGTCGAAACCGCCAAGGCGGTCGTCGACGTGCCCTGCCCGTACGCCGGTCGGGTCGTCGCCCTGCACGGCGCCGAGGGTGAGGTACGCCCGGTCGGCCAACCGCTGATCACCATCGCCGAGCCGGTCGCCGAGCGGGCCGCCGCCACCGAGCCGGCCGGACACGCCGTCTACCGCGAGGAGGAACGGGCCGGCTCCGGCAACGTCCTGATCGGCTACGGCACCGGACACGGCGGTGCCCGGCGGCGACGTCGGCCCCGGCTGGTGGCCGTCGACGCGCCGACCACCCCGGCGAGTGCGCCGGCGGTGGCCGGAGCGCTGCCGGCGCTGGTCATCTCGCCGATCGTGCGGCGACTGGCCCGCGAACACGGGGTGGACCTGCGCACCCTGCGGGGCACCGGCCCCGGCGGTGTGATCAGGAGGGCCGACGTGCAGGCGGCGGTCGACACCACCGCCGACCCGGGCCAAGGCCCGGCGACGCGGTCCGAGCCGGAGCCGCGTACCGGCGGGCCGGCGCCCGTGGGCGCGACCGACGTGCGCGACGTCGTCATCCCGTTGACCGGGATCCGCCGGGCCATCGCGGACAAGCTCTCCCGGAGCCGCCGGGAGATCCCCGAGGTGACCATCTGGGTCGACGCCGACGCCACCGCACTGCTCCAGACCCGAGCCGAGATCAACGCCGCCCGGCCGGAGCAGCCGGTCAGCATCCTGGCCCTGCTCGCCCGGATCTGCCTGTCCGGTCTGCGTCGGTACCCGCAGCTCAACGCGCGGGTGGACACCGAGGGGCAGCGGATCGTCCAGTCCGCCGGGGTGCACCTGGGTATCGCCGCCCAGACCGACCGGGGGCTGGTGGTGCCGGTGCTGCGGGACGCCGAGCGGCTCACCACCACCGAACTCGCCGCCGAACTCGCCGCCACCACCGCCGCTGCGCGGGCCGGTGAGCTGCCACCGGCCCGGCTCACCGGGGGCACCTTCACGCTGAACAACTACGGGGTGTTCGGCGTCGACGGTTCCACCCCGATCATCAACCACCCGGAGGCCGCGCTGCTCGGCATCGGCCGCATCGTGGACAAGCCGTGGGTCGTCGACGGCCAGCTCGCGGTCCGGAAGGTGACGCAGCTGAGCCTCACCTTCGACCACCGGGTCTGCGACGGCGGTGTGGCCGGGGGGTTCCTGCGACACGTGGCCGACTGCGTCGAGCAGCCCGCGTTGCTGATCGCCACCGTCTGACGGCGGGCGTCGACCGAGGGGCTCGCCGACCCGTCCCGCTGGGGACGGGTCGGCGTACCCCGCGCGTCTGAGTCCGCCGACCGCGTCCGAGTCCGCCGCCCCGGCTGACGCGAAGGTCGTCTCGTGGCATGGTGCGGGACAAAGCGCCACAAGCGCACGCAATCACCCGCAACGTCGTCGTCGGCATTTTCCGTTCGCCCTTGTGCGATTACGGGAAAAGGTCCTTCACATCATGTCCCCGCTTTGGTCGAAACCACGAAAACGTCGACGTCGGCCTAGAGAGAATGTGGCGGAGGAAGCGGCGATAACGGGGGAGACGCATCATGATGTTGAGGCGGCGACTGACGCTGTTGGCGGTGAGCGTCGCAGCGGCACCGTTGGCGCTCGGGGCATGCACCGGCGACGGCCGGGCGGGGCAGGGCGCCGAGGCGCGAGCCAACCCGGAACTGGTCGTGTCACCGGCCGAGGGAACCCGCGACGTGCCGCTCAGTGGGGAGATCGGCACCGTGGTCAAGCACGGTCGGGTCACCGACGTGCGGATCACCGACGACAAGGGTGCGACAGTACCGGCGGAGCCCCGCGAGGACGGCACCAGCTGGGTGCCGAGCAAGACGCTGGAGCCGAAACGGACGTACACCGCCGAGGTCACCGCGACCGGCGACTCCGGAAAGACGGTGACCCGTAGGACGACTTTCACGACGCAGTCGAAATCGTCCAAACCGGCGGTCGTGAGCACATTGTATTTCGGTGACAAACGGACGTACGGCACGGCGATGCCGGTGACCGTCGCCTTCGACCCGCCAATTCCCAAAGAGGCGCGAGCGGATGTGCAACGCCGATTGTTCGTCAAGACGGACCCGCCGCAACCGGGCACCTGGTCCTGGGTCTCCGACGGCAGCCAGGTCTACTACCGGGCACCTGACTTCTGGCGGCCGGGCACGACGATCAAGGTTCGCGCCGCACTGGAAGGCCTGCCGATCGGCCGGGAGAGCGTCGGTGACGCCGACCGGCGGGCCACCTCGAAGATCGGTCGGCACGTCCAGTTGGAGATCGACAACGCGAGCAAGCAGATGTCGGTGATCCAGGACGGCAAGCTGCTGCGCAAGCTGCCGGTCAGTCTCGGTAAGCCGAGCACCCCGACGTCCAGCGGCAAGATGGTGATCATGGAGAAGCACGACTTCACCACCTTCGACACGCGGGGCTCGGCCGACCCGTACGTGGTGGACGTGGAGGACGCGCAGCGACTCACCTGGGGTGGCGAGTTCATCCACGGCGCACCCTGGTCGGAGGGGGACCAGGGGTACGCCAACGTGTCGCACGGGTGCACCAACCTGTCGGCGGCCAACGCGGACTGGTTGATGGGCGTCACCCAGGTCGGTGACCTGGTGACCGTCAAGGGCACCGAGGTCCAGCTCACCGAGGGCAACGGCTGGACGGCGTGGAACGTCAGCTGGGAGGAGTTCGTCAAGGGCAGCGCGCTGCCGGTGCCCGCCGATCTGCGGCCCGCGCCGGCTCAGGCGCTGGACCCGGGGGCGGTGGCCGGCGAGTCGCCCGAGCCTCAGCCGTCGGCGAGCGGCGGCTGACCCGACCGGGGTGCCGGGCGCCCCGGTGCGGGGCGTTCCGGCACCCCGTCCCGCCCTTGAACGACCGGTCCGGCCCCGCGTCCCGGTCCCGGATCGACGGGTCCGGCCCCGGGCCCGGCGGCACCTCCGCACCCGCCCGCCCCGGACGGTGTCGCCCGGGGATGCGGGATGGTCCCTAGGGTGGACGCGACCGGCGTGCGGGTCATGCCCTGGGCTTACCCGGAACCCCACTCCAGCAGGGTGGAAGTGTCGGTGGTGGGGGATAGGTTCTCGATATGCGACAGCGCGAGGAGCGGTTCCACGTCGAGACCAGCGTCTCCGACGAGGCGGTGTGCGTCCGCGTCGTCGGCGTGATCGACATCGCCACCGTCGCGGCGTTCCGCGCTGCTCTGTGGGCGGCTCCCACCCGCACCGAGCTGCGGGTGGATCTCTCCGAGGTCCGGCTGCTCTCCGCAGCCGGGGTGCGCACGCTGGTCGCGGCCCGACTCTGGGTGCGGTCGCAGGGTGGTGAGCTGGTGCTGGTCGACCCGCCGCCGGTGGTGGAGCGGGTGCTGCGGGCCACCGGCCTACGGCGCGTCATCCCGGTCGTCGACCACACGCCACAGCGGATGCTCGCCGCAGTGTGACACGTCCGCCGCGCCGTCGGTGGGCGACGTGACCGGAACGGGGGGCGAGCATCCGTCCGGCGCCGGGCACGGGGCCGGCGCCGGACGGGTGCTCGGTCAGCGGACGCCGAGTAGATCGACCACGAACACCAGGGTCTCGTTGGGCTTGATGACGCCACCGGCACCCCGGCTGCCGTACCCGAGGTGCGGCGGGATGGTCAGGCGGCGTCGGCCACCGACCCGCATACCCACCACGCCCTGGTCCCATCCGGCGATGACCCGTCCGCCGCCGAGCGGGAAGTCGAACGGCTCGCCCCGGTTCCAGGAGGCGTCGAACTCGGCGCCGGTGGAGTGCGACACCCCGACGTAGTGCACCCGGGCCACCTGCCCGGGCTCGGCCTGCGGGCCGTCGCCCACGGTGATGTCCTCGATCACGAGGTCGGCGGGCGGGGCGCCCTCGATCGGGCCGATCTCGGGCTTCGCTGCCTGGTTCATGGAAACTCCTGGTGCCTCGGTTCTGGTCAGCACAATCCTGCCGTACGTGTCACGGCGGGCGTCACCGGTAGGTGACGCCCGCCGAGGGGGAGGGTGAGCAGGGTCAGCGGAGCCAGCCGAACCGACCGACGATCGGCAGCCGGGCCCAGGTGCGGCCGAGGCCCCAGGTGTCACCGGCGTTGGTCACCGCGAGCAGGGCCAGCACACCGGCGTAGACGAGGTGGTCGTCCATGAAGGGGTTGTTCGCCGGAGGCAGGACGGCCGTCCACATCAGCACCAGCAGCAGACCGCCGGCCGCCGCGGCGAGTCGGATCCCGATACCGAGCAGCAGTGCCGTACCGATCGCGGCCAGCCCGAGCATGAAGAGCCAGTCGGCCCAGGCCGCTCCGGCGATGCCGTTGTAGAAGCCCTGGAACGGGCCGGCGGTGCCGAAGGTGAGGAATCCCTTGGTCGGGCTGCCTCCGTTGAGCCAGGCGTTCTTCGCCTCGGTGGCGAAACCCAGGCCGAACAGCTTGTCCAGGAAGGCCCAGAGGAAGATCCAACCCAGCGCCAGCCGGAGACCGGCGAGCAGGTAGCGGGTGGCCCGCGTCCGGTGGTTCTGCTCCCGGCCGGTCTCGGCCACCGGGGCCTTGGCGGTGTTCCGCTCGATCATCGCGGTCATGATGTCCACGTCCCTTCTCTGCTTCGCACCGCGTGTCCCGGTGGCACTTCTATTGGACGCCCGCGCGGCGCGCCGGGTCAGGGTCGGCGGGCCGGTGCCGACCGGGACCTTCGACCTGTCTTCACCGGGACCACGACCGCTCCAGGGGAGCCGTCGTCATGATCGTCGCCCTAGACTCGGTCGGCCGGTGCGAGGGAACCCGTGTCGACCTGTTCGCGCGACCGTCGTCCGACGCCGGCAGCCGGCCGACAGGGAGAGGCTGAGGACTCATGGGTACGACGATGACCGCTGACCACGACCGTGCGCTGTCCCCGGTGCCGCCGGAGGCCGGGCGCGGACCGGTGTTGGTCCGCGCGGCGCAGCGGGTGCACGCCGGGCTGCGGCTGGGCGAGATCGTCCGGCGTCGCCCACCGGGCCTCACCGCGAGCCAGTGGAACACGGCCAGCCGGGCAGTTCTCGACCATGTGGTCTGCTCGGCGGCGAGCGGCCTGCCCGAGTTCGCCGTCGAGTTCCGGTCGCCGTCGACCGACGCCACCACCAGGCGGGCCGAGCGGACCACGCAGGCCGTGGCCGCCGCGATCGGCCTGCCGCTGCTGCGGATCGTCTCCGCCACCCTGCGCGACACCGGACACGGCCCGCGGATCGTCTCGTACGTCGTCGACGCCCGCCGTTACGCCATCGGTGCCGCCGGTTCGGACGTGCCGGCCGTCGGGTTCCGGGACATCGTCGGTCGGCTGCCCGACGGGCGTGAGGGTGCGGTCAACGACCTCGGCGCGCTCGCCCGCGCGGAGGCGGTGGAGGCGTACGTGGCGCGGCGGCTGACCGACCCGATCCTGCGGGGGCTGCACGTGCGCTGGCGCGGCGGCCCGGTCGAGGGCTGGAGTTGGGCCGAGGTCCGCCCGGGCGAGGTGCTGGTGGAGCGGGTGAGCGTGCGGGTTTTCGACCTCTGCTGCGGCGTCGATCCCGCCCGGTTCGCCGAGGACCTCGCCGTTCTCGCGGTCGGGGAGCGGCTGCGGACGATCGAGACCGATACGCCGTCGCTACTGCCGCGTGGGGATCTGCTCACTGACATTCGGCGGCTGCGGGATCGCCACGAGGAACTCGTCGGCGACTTCGCCTACGAGCATCTCTGCCAGGAGTAAACCGGTTCCGCAGCGTCGCCCGGTCGAGCGGGCGGACGGTGACCGGCCGGACGCGGAAAGAAACATCGGAAAAAATTCGGCCGCCTTTGAACCGCTGTCGGAGCGGACCCGTACCTCACCGGGAATGGACAGGATCTCCCCAACCCGCACCGGCAGGCGCGGGAGACGGTGCGGAAAGGGCATCGTCGTTTGTCGACGTGCCACCGGCGCGTTCAGGCGGTCCCCGTCGAGCGTGCCACCACGATTCCGTTCGGTCCGTCGAGTCACGAATCAGGAACCGGATCGAGAAGGAGAGCAATTCGATGCGCAGGTCAACCCGGTCGCGCCGACCATCCGGTAACGCGCGGACCAAGCGACTTCTGGCCGTCGGTGCCACGCTCGCTGTCTTCGGCGGCGTCGTCGCCGTGACCCAGATCTCGTCGGCCGGCGACCGACGGTCACACCAGCAGAAGCGACCCGTGGCCGCCGAGTGTGTCGCACCCAGCCCCGGTGCCACCGCGCCCACCGCCCGCGGCGCCACCACCACCCGCACCTGGCAGAACGGTCGCTGGGTGGTCAACCACTGGGGCGACGGGCAGCAGACCATCGAGGAGTGCCAGGAGACCCGCAACGGCGGCGGAGCGACCGCCGGGGCCTTCGCCGTGGCCTGCCCGGACGTGGTCAGCCGACTGCCGCAGGTGCCCGACCGGGCCCGCGCCGAGGTGGACCGGAACCTGAACGCGTTGCAGACCCAGATCACCGAGGCGGACGCGCGACTGGCCGCAGAGGGCAATCGCGGCCAGCAGTTCATCCGTAACGCCATTCTCAACCCGCTGGCCAGCAAGCGTCGGGCGACCCTCGACCGGATCACGATCGCCATCGACCGATTCGGTCCCCGGCCACGCGGTCTGGCCAATCTCGCCACCTGCCAGGTGCAGCCGGTCGACAACAACAACGGCGGCGGCAACGGTGACGGCGGCGACAACGGCGGCGGTGGCGACAACGGCGACAACAACGGCGGCGGCAACAATGGACTCGACGTGCTGGCGAACAACTGCGACAACAGCCAGCTCCAGGCGCACGACGGTTTCCAGAACGGCAACCGGTGCATCAGCACCGCCTTCGGCGAGGTCGGTGCCGCGGCCAACAACCCGTCCCTGCTGATCACCGACTTCCCGCAGCAGATCAACCGCAACGAGGGCTTCTCGATCCGGGTCAGCACCCGCAACCTGGTCCGGGACCGGTTCCTGCCGGCCGGTCAGGGCGGCTACTACCTGGAAAGCTCGCTGCTCGACGGGCAGGGGCTGACCCGGGGACACTTCCACACCGCCTGCCGGATGCTGAACAACACGAACGAGGCCCCCGCGCCTGACCCGGTCCCGGCCTTCTTCGTGGCCACCGAGGACGGTGGCGGCGGTGCCGAGCCGGACGAGGTGACGATCCAGATTCCGGGTCTGCCGGAATCCGGTACCGCACAGTGCGCGGTCTGGGCCGGCGACGGTTCGCACCGCATCCCGATGTCGGAGCGGGCCAACCAGACCCCCGCCTTCGACGCGGTGCGCATCCAGGTCAACTGACACGCGGGCGGAGGCCGTGGGCCGACGCCGAACACTGCGGGGCCGCCCGGATCAGTCCGGGCGGCCCCGCCGCATGTGGAAGAACTGGTGTGACTCGTGCCAGAACACCGGCACCAACCGCGCCAGGTGGCATCGACGTATCAGCGGTTCCGGTACGCCTCGACCACCTCGACCGGGATTCGACCGCGTTCGGAAATCTTGTAGCCGTTCCGGAGCGCCCATTCGCGGACGGCGCGGTTCTGCTCACGGTTCATTCCTGAAGTGCCCGAACCGACACCGCGACGTGGGTTACGGCCAGTGTCGGCGGCGCCACGCCCCAGACGCCGACCCGCATTGATAAACGGATCCAACGCCTTGCGCAGGACACCCGCGTTCTCGTCGGAAACGTCGATGGTGTACGCCACGCCATCCAGGCTGAACTCCACCGTACGGTCGGCCTTTCCGCCGTCGAGGTCGTCGGTCAGCACCGTGATTACTTGTTTAGCCATCGTTCATTACTCCCTGTGTCTGACGGGGTGTGCTCAAAGTTTGACTGATCATCCGCCAATTGCGCAACAAAAGTGTGTGTCGCAGCGGTTCGCGTTTTGCGTCGCATCGAAATCCCGATTCTGGATCTGCCCGCCGTGGCACGGTGAGCCGATGGCGAGATCACCATCCGCGTCCGTACCGCGCCGGGGTGTGCTGGGTCACACCGAGGAACAACCTGGTCGTGCTGCGACTTGAGCCTGACACGCTCAACTCAATGCGATAGCAGGTGTTCGATGGCAACTCTCCCGGTACTTCCACTGACCGACGCCGTACTACTGCCCGGCATGGCCATTCCGGTGACCCTCGACCCGACCACCCAGGCCGCGGTAGACGCGGCCCGTGCCACCGGCGATCGCACGCTGCTCGCCGTGCCGCGCCTGGACGGCGAGTACGGTTCCGTCGGCGCGATCGCCACCATCGAGAAGGTGGGGCGACTGCCCAGCGGTGAACCCGCCGCCGTCATCCGTGGCCTCGCCCGCGCCCGTATCGGCTCCGGGGTGCCCGGTCCCGGCGCCGCCCTCTGGGTCGAGGCGACCGAGATCGACGAACCCGCTCCGGCCGGCCGGGCCCGCGAACTCGCCCGCGAGTACCGCGCACTGGTGACCTCCGTGCTCCAGCAGCGGGGCGCCTGGCAGGTCATCGACGCGATGGAACGGATGACCGACCTCTCCGAGCTGGCCGACTCGGCCGGCTACGCGCCCTGGCTGAGCCTGGGACAGAAGACCGAACTGCTGGCCGCGCCGGACGTCACCGCCCGGCTGGAACTGCTCGTCGGCTGGGTCCGGGAGCACCTGGCCGAGCAGGAGGTCACCGAGCAGATCAACTCCGAGGTCCGCGAAGGGCTGGAGAAGTCGCAGCGGGAGTTCCTGCTGCGCCAGCAACTCGCCGCGATCCGCAAGGAACTCGGCGAGGACGCCCCGGAAGGCTCGGCCGACTACCGGTCCCGCGTCGAGACCGCCGACCTGCCCGAAAAGGTACGCGAGGCGGCGCTGCGCGAGGTCGGCAAGCTGGAACGGGCCAGCGACGCCTCACCGGAGGCGGGCTGGATCCGTACCTGGCTCGACACGGTGCTGGAGATGCCGTGGAGCACGCGTACCGAGGACAACACCGACCTGACCGCCGCGCGGGCCGTGCTCGACGCCGACCACGCCGGGCTGGCCGATGTGAAGGACCGCATCCTGGAGTATCTGGCGGTGCGCAACCGGCGCGCCGAGCGTGACCTCGGTGTGGTCGGCGGCCGTGGTTCCGGTGCGGTCCTGGCCCTCGCCGGTCCGCCCGGGGTCGGTAAGACCAGCCTCGGTGAGTCGGTCGCCCGAGCGCTCGGCCGCAGGTTCGTCCGCCTCTCCCTCGGCGGCATCCGCGACGAGGCGGAGATCCGGGGCCACCGGCGCACCTACGTCGGCGCGCTGCCCGGCCGCATCGTCCGGGCGTTGCGCGAGGCGGGCTCGATGAACCCGGTGGTGCTGCTCGACGAGGTCGACAAGCTCTCCGTGGGGTACGCCGGAGACCCGGCCGCAGCCCTGCTGGAGGTGCTCGACCCGGCCCAGAACCACACCTTCCGGGACCACTACCTGGAGGTCGACCTCGATCTGTCCGATGTGCTGTTCCTGGCCACCGCCAACGTGGTGGAGGCCATTCCCGGCCCGCTGCTGGACCGGATGGAACTGGTCACCCTGGACGGGTACACCGAGGACGAGAAGGTCGCCATCGCCCGTGACCACCTGCTGCCCCGGCAACGGGAGCAGGCCGGACTGACCGCCGACGAGGTCGACGTGGACCCCTCGGCGCTGGGCCGCATCGCGGGGGAGTACACCCGGGAGGCCGGCGTACGGCAGTTGGAACGGGCCCTCGCGAAGATCATGCGCAAGGTCGCGGTGGCGCTCACCGACGACCCGGCACCGGTCCGCGTCGGCGTCGACGACCTGGTCCGCTACCTCGGTCGGCCGAAGCACACCCCGGAGTCGGCGGAACGCACCGCGACCCCGGGCGTCGCCACCGGCCTGGCGGTCACCGGCGCCGGGGGAGACGTGCTGTTCATCGAGGCGACGAGCATGGAGGGCGAACCGGGACTGACCCTCACCGGTCAGCTCGGCGACGTGATGAAGGAATCGGCACACATCGCCCTCTCCTACCTGCGCGCCAACGGCCGTCGCCTCGGCCTGGACCCGAACGCCCTCGCCGGGCGGCGGATCCACCTGCACGTCCCGGCGGGCGCGGTGCCCAAGGACGGCCCCAGCGCCGGCATCACGATGGTCACCGCCCTGGCGTCGCTGGCCAGCGGTCGCCCGGTACGCCCCGAGTTCGGGATGACCGGCGAGGTGACCCTCTCCGGTCGGGTGCTACCCATCGGCGGGGTGAAGCAGAAGCTCCTCGCCGCCCACCGGGCCGGCCTGACCGAGGTGATCATCCCGGCCCGGAACGAGCCGGACCTGGACGACCTGCCGACCGAGGTACGCGAGGCGTTGACCGTGCACGTGCTGGCCGACGTCGCCGACGTGCTAGCCCTAGCGCTGCGACCGGCCGAGATCGACCCGGCATCACTGCCCAACCACCACCTCACCACCACCTGATGTGGAAGGAAGGGCACCTTATTAACGCCTGCGGTAGAGCAGGGGCCCCTTTTTAACAGGATCGTTCGGCGACTGGCGCCACCTCGGCAGGGGTGGCGCCAGTCGCCGAACGGCTGGGGTGGTGTGGTGAGAAGGGTTCCCCTCTATACACCAGGCGTTAATAAGGTGCCCTTCCTTACTCCCGGCTCAGCGGCGGTCGCGGCGGACGGTGGCCTTGCGGCCTTTGATGGTGCTGCCACGCAGCCCGGCGATCACCTCGTCGACCACCGCCACGGGCACCTCGACCAGCGAGAAGCGGTCGGCGATCTCGATCGACCCGATGTCCCGGCCCCGGACTCCGGTCTCCCCGGTGATCGCGCCCACCAGATCCTGCGGCCGCACACCGGCCCGCCGGCCCACGCCGATGAACACCTGAGTGGTGCCGGCGGTGCGGGGACGCGACGGCCGACGCTCGCCCCGGCTGTCGTACCCACCCGGCCGACCTTCCCGAGGCGGACGGACCGCGACCTGCGGGATCTCCTCCTCGGCCTCGTCGGAACCGGGCAGGGTCGCCTCGTGAGCGAGCTTCACCGCGGCGAGCGCCACCTCCATCAGGTCGAACTCGTCGCTGAGCGTCTCGACGATCACCCGGAACGGGTCGAGGTCGTCCTCCAGCAGGCTCTCCCGTAGCGCTGCCTGGGTCAGCTCCAACCGACGAGTCCGCAGATCGGCGACCGTGGGGATCTTGTCGATGGTGATCCGTTGCCCGGTGACCCGCTCGATGGTCTTGAGCATCCGGTGTTCCCGGGGCTCCGCCAGGGTGATCGCCACACCCTCGCGTCCGGCCCGACCCACCCGGCCGATGCGGTGCACGTACGACTCCGGTGCCGACGGCACGTCGAAGTTGACCACGTGACTGAGTTGCTCGACGTCGAGCCCACGGGCCGCCACGTCAGTGGCGACCAGCAGATCCGCGGTGCCGGCACGCAGCCGCCCCATCACCCGGTCCCGCTGTTCCTGGCTCATGCCGCCGTGCAGCGCCTCGGCCCGGTAGCCGCGACCGTTCATCGTCTCGGTGAGCCGGTCGACCTCCTCCCGGCTGCGGCAGAACACGATCGCCGCGGTGGGCGACTCGACGTCCAGCACCCGCCCCAGCGCCGCCGGCTTGTGTGCCCGCGCCACCAGGTACGCGCTCTGCCGCACCCGGGGTGCCTCACCGGCAACCGGCTGCTCGCGGGCGATGAGGATGCGTACCGGGTCGGTCAGGTGGGCGCGGGCCATCCCGTCGATCCGGGCCGGCATGGTGGCCGAGAACAGCACCGTCTGCCGCTGCTCGGGGGTGTGTTCGAGGATCGCCTCGATGTCCTCGGCGAAGCCCATGTCGAGCATCTCGTCGGCCTCGTCGAGCACCACCGTGGCGAGGTTGCCCAGCCGCAGGGTGCCCCGGGCGATGTGGTCCAGGGCGCGGCCGGGAGTGGCCACCACCACGTCGATGCCCCCGTCCAGGGCCCGCAACTGCCGACCGATCGGCTGCCCACCGTAGATCGGCAGCACCCGCGCGCCGAGGTCCTTGCCGTAGCGGTGGAACGCCTCGGAGACCTGCACCGCGAGTTCCCGGGTCGGCACCAGGACCAACGCGAACGGGTCGTGGCCCGCTCGGTCGTCCGGCATCCGCTGCAACAGCGGCAGCGCGAACGCCGCCGTCTTGCCCGTGCCCGTCGCCGCCTGGCCGAGCAGGTCCCGACCGGTCAGCAGGGGCGGGATCGCCTCGCGCTGGATCGGGGTGGGCTCCTCGTACCCGAGCGTGGCGAGCGCGGCGAGCAGTTCGGGCCGTAAGCCGAGATCGGTGAAGGCGGACGGCTCGGCGGGCGGATCGGGCAGCACGTGCGTGGAACTCATGGGGTCAAGCCTTTCACTACGTCCAGCGGTCCGCTGCGGCGACCACCCGAACTTGTGCGCGGGGTCGCCGACGGCGACCCCGCACGCCCGCCCGGGCCCGTCACCCGGTGAGCAGCGCCAGCATGATGGTGACGCCCAACACGACGTCGATGACCGCGCGGCACTCGACGTAGGCTCGCGGCACCAACCCGTCGGTGCTGGTCCAGAAAGGTGGATCGGCCCTGACCTAGCATCGGGTGGTGACAGTCACCGTGCCGGCCGACGCGCCGCAGGAGGCTCTCCTGCGGCGGGTGATCGCGTACTTCGCCGTCAACGGCGTCGGCGACACCAGCCTGCGTACGCTCGCGGCGGAGATCGGCACCAGCCACCGGATGCTCCTCTACCACTTCGGCTCCCGCGAAGGGCTGCTCACCGCGATGGTCGAGGCCGTCTGGCGGGGCCAGCAGGAGCTGTTCGACTCGCTGCTCCGCGAGGCGGTTGACGACCCCTACGACGGCGCCTGGCGTTTCTGGCAGCGGCTCGCCGACGACCGGGCGTTCGCGCCGCTGTTCTTCGAGATGGCGGCGGCGGCGATGCAGGGGCACGCGTGGGCCAGTGCGTTGCGCACCTGGATCACCATCTGGACCGATCGGCTCGGCTCGTTCTTCGAGGAGGTGGGGAACCCGCCGGAGCAGGCACGGACCCAGGCGCGGATGGCGCTGGCGATGACCCGGGGTGTCCTGTTCGAGCTGGCGCTCACCGGCGACCGGGCGACAGCCGACGCCACCATGGCGGCCTTCCTGGATTCCACCCGGCCGACCAGCCGAGCGGGTGACGCGCCGCAACGGCGCTGACCGGCGGTGCGTCCGGGCCAGTGGGCGGGGCTCAGGGGCGCGGGCCGCGCACCTCGGTAGTGACGAACCGGACGAGCTCCGCCGCGAGCCGGCGGGGTTGGTCCTCGGGTACCAGGGTGTAACTGTCGTCGATCTCCACCAGCCGACCCCGGGGAAACAGCGCCGCCAGCCGGGGCCCGTGCGACGAAGGCATGAGCTTGTCCTCGCGGGCCCAGGCCACGAGCACCGGACGGTCGAATGACGCCAGCCGGCTCGGCAGGGCCCGCAGTTCCGCCTTCGACGGGGTGGACAGCGCGAAGCTGCGCAGGTCCCGTCGGATCGCCCGGTCCTGCCGCGCCGGTCGGAACCAGGCGTCCATCACCTCGTCGGGGATCGGGTACTTGCTCATCCATCCCCAGGCGCCGGGGGCACGCCGGAACCAGCCGAACCGTTGGAGTTGCATCGACAGCCACAGCGCGCCGGGAACCCGCGCGCTCATCGCCACCGCCTTGCCCGGCTTTCCGGGCGGGAAGTTGTCGAACGCCTCGCAGGCGACCAGCGCCAGACCGGCGATCCGGTCGGTCGGACCGTCGGCCACGAGGAACTGGACGCCACCCCAGTCGTTGGCGACCAGGGTCACCTCACGCAGGTCCAGTGCGTCGAGCAGTTCCCCCACGAGCGCGGCGACGCCCCGGTGGGTGACCAGTTCCGGCCGATCCATCGGTCGCCGGTGGCTGCCGAGCGGCAGGGTGGGACAGACACAGCGCACCGTCGGACCGACTTCGGCGACCACCCGACGCCACAGACTCGCGTCCATGTTCACCCCGTGCAGCAGCACCATGACTGGTCCGTCGCCGCCGGTATCGGTGTAGTCGATCGTTCCCGCGGTCAGGCTGATGGTCGGCATCGACGTCCCTCCCGTCGACCGCACCTCCTCGGCGCGGCGCATGTACCAAATGGTACATGCAGTTGTCCGGCGAACCCCGCCTGGTCTGGGCACCGCCGGGGCGACCAGCGCCTGTCCACGAGGTCTGCCATGCGTTAGGGGGATACGGGAGTATTGCTCGTACTAATCCGGATTGGTGTGGTTACCGTCTGTCGCAGGCGATCATCGCGGCGGCAGAGAGGACCGATCATGCGAGTGCCCAGCCGAAGTCCGGGACACCGGCCCGGTCCTCCCGTCACTCCGGCCCGCCGCCGCCCACGAGGTACGGCGCGCCCGCTCATCGTGGCCGCGCCCGACCTGGCGGCCTACCGCGACGCCGTGGCCGAACTCCTGGTCGAGGTGAGCGCACTCGCCGGGACGGGCAGCACGAAGGCGCGGCAGGTGCTGATCGACCAGCGGCTGCGGGAACCGGCCATCATGCAGGTGCTGGAGGCCACCTCCCAGGGGCTGATCGGCGCTCGGGAGACCCTGCTGCTGGAGATGGCCCGGTACCAGCCGAACGAGCGCAGTTCCGCCGGTGACCTGACCGCGTTGGTGCGCATCTACCTGCTGTCGCGCATCGACGTGATGTGGTGGCGCGACGCCACCACCTTCCTCACCGACGAGGAGGTCAACCACAGCGTCGAGCTGGTCGACCTGGAATGGCTGCGGCGGCGGGGACTGCTGCGCTTCCAGTACACCGAACAGCCCCGCACGGTGGTCGGTCGGGGCGTACGCGCGCTGCGCCGCCGGATGCTGCCCGACGCCACTCCGCGTACCGCCGGGTTGCTGTTCCGGCGGGCCCGCCGTGAGGTCGTCGCCCTGCTCAACGACATCGGTCGGGAGTTCGCCGCGGCCACCCCGGCGGGCACCCCGCCGCTGTGGGTGACCAGCCTGGTCCGCAGCGCCGAACACCAGTACCGGTTGCGGCGTCTGGGGTACTCCGCGATGGTGCCCAGCGGTCACTGCCTGGGCTGGGCGGTGGACGTGGAGATGGCCTGGTTCGACCGCTTCGGAGCCCGGGACACCCTGGCCGGGCTGCTGCTGAACCGGCAGCGGGCAGGCGAGATCAACGTGGTGGACGAGGGGCAGGCGTGGCACGTCTGTCTCGCACCGGCGGCGACCCTGCGGCTGCGCCGGGCGTACGAAGCCGAGATGGGGATCTGACCGATGTGCGGGATCATGCTCTGCGTCGGCCCGGAGGCGGATCCGGCGATCTTCCGGCGGATGCTCGGCACCCTCGTGCCCCGGGGTGAGGTGACCGAGACCCGGCACGAGAGCGGGCTGCTCGCCGGGGTCCGGCGGCTGCGCGTGGTCGACCGCGAGCGTGCCGTGCAGCCCTGGGTCTCCGCCGACGAGCGCTGGCTGCTCTGTTACAACGGCGAGGTCTTCAACCATCACGAACTGCGCTCCGAGTTGACCGCGCTCGGTCACCGGTTCCGCAGCGCCAGCGACACCGAGGTGGTGCTCGCCGCCTTCGAGCGCTGGGGCGAGCAGGTGGTCACCAGGTTGCGTGGCGAGTACGCCTTCACCGTGGTGGAACGGGCCACCGGGCGGGTGTACCTGGTCCGGGACCCGCTCGGCGTCAAGCCGCTGTACTGGGCCCGGACGCCGGGATGCCTGCACCTGGCCAGCGAGGTCAAGGCACTCGTGCGGCTGGGCGCGCCGGTGACCGAGGTGCCACCGGGGCACCACGGCTGGGCCGACGCCGACGGCGAGCCGCAGCTGCGGCCGTACGTGGATCTGCTCGCCCTCGGTGCGGGCGCGCCGGTGGTGGCGGACCCGGACGAGGCCGCCCTGCTCGTCCGTGCCGCCCTCACCGACAGCCTCCGGGCGCGGCTGGACACCGACCTCACGGTGGGTGTGGTGCTCTCCGGCGGACTGGACAGCTCACTGGCGCTGTTGCACACGGCACAGCGGCACCCCGACTGTGTCGCCATCACCGTCGGGGTGCCGGAGAGCCCGGACCTCGCGTACGCCCGGCGGTTGGCGAAGGACCTCGGCGTGGCACACGAGGTGGTGGAACTGCGCCCGCGCGACATCCGGCTCGCCGACGTGCGGGAGGCGATCCGGATCTCCGAGCTGACCGAGTACGGCGACATCATCAACGCGATCGTCTCGGTGCCGATCTTCCGACGGCTGCGGCAGCTCGGGGTCAAGGTGGTGCTCACCGGCGACGGCTCGGACGAGCTGTTCGGTGGCTACCCGATGTACCACCAGGTCGGCCGGGAGGCGTCCCGCCGACTCTTCCTGCACAAGATCCGCAACCTGTGCCGGACCGAGTTGCAGCGGGTCGACCGGACCAGCATGGCCTTCGGCGTGGAGGCGCGGGTGCCCTTCCTCGACCTCGCGCTGGTCGAGCTGGCGATGCGGCTGCCGATCGAACTGAAGCTGCGGGACGGTCAGGAGAAGTGGATCGTCCGGCGGGCCTTCGCCGACATGCTGCCCGACTACATCCGCCGCCGGCCGAAGAACCCGATGTCGTACTCCTCGGGCTTGCACGAACGGGCCCGGCTGTACAAGCCGCTCTTCGCCCGCGTGCACCGCTCGTTCGGTTACCACCTGCTGGAGCCGGTCCGTCGGGACTTCGACAGCGTGTTGACCCGTTGTGGCAACGACCTGGACGCGGCGCTCGCCGCCGGTCGGGCCAGACCCGACTACACCGTGCTCGAACACGCCCGTGACCTGGTCGGCGCGGCGAAGTGGAACGCCACGCCGATCGTGCGCCGCCTGGTGTCTCCGCGCCGCAACCGGGGCGACGAGGCCCCGCTACCCGGCTGAGTCGTCGCCGGCACCCGAGCGGTGCCGGCGACGACCGGTCGCCTCGGGTCGGCCCTCAACCGGCGGGCGGGTACGGGTCGTCCTGGTAGGTGTACTCGGTCTCGATCCGGCCGTCGGCCGTGTGCACCACGAGCTGGCTCGGCTCGTTGCCGTGCGCCACCTCGCGCCCGGCCTCGATCGCCCGCTGCTTCGTGTCGTACGTGCCGACGACGGTGCCGCCTCCCTCGACCTTCCAGCCGTCGCCGTCGGGCACCACGTGGTACTCGTTGCGCGCCATCACCGACTCCTTTCCTCCGTGACGCACGAGGTACCCGGGACGGATGGGGGAAAACGCGACCCATGTGATCGGGCCCGGCCACCCCTGCGGGGAGGCCGGGCCCGGTCGACGCGTCGGCCCTACCAGCTGAGGTAGCTGGGCTGGGTCTGGACGTTCAACTCGCGGAAGGTGACCAGCTTGGCCGTCAACGTCCGCCAGTCGTTGAGTTCGAGCACGTCGAGCCCCTTCTGGATGTCGGAGGAGTAGATGTGCCCGTTGTAGTAGTAGGCCGACCAGGAGCCGCCCACGATGAGCTGGCTGTCCGACAGCGGGCCACGCTCCCAGAAGCCGATCTCCTTGGGCTTGCGGGAGTTGGTGAAGTCCCACACCGAGACGCCGCCCTGGTACCAGGCCTGGACCATGATGTCCTTGCCGAGCACCGGGATCAGCGAGCCGTTGTGCGCCACGCAGTTCTCGGTGTCGCCGTTGGTCCGGGGGATCTTGAAGTAGCTGCGGAACTCCAGCTTGCGTTTGTCGCCCCGGCCGGTGAGGTCGTAGATGGCGTTGGCGCCACGCTCCGGGCCCACGGCCTCGTTGCAGGTGGCACCGCCGCCACCGCCCAGTTCGTCGGTGAAGACCACCTTGGTGCCACGGTTGTTGAAGGTGGCCGAGTGCCAGAACGCGAAGTTGGTCGTGTCCCGCACCGTGTGCAGCACCCGCGGTGCCTCGCGCTTGCTGATGTCGAGCAGCACGCCGTCACCCATGCAGGCACCGGCGGCGAGGTCCTTCGCCGGGTACGCGGTGATGTCGTGGCAGCCCGACGTCGCCGAGCCGCCGGTGCGACCCTCGTAGCCACCGTCGGGGAAGAGGTTCGGTGTGGCGACGACGGCCGCGTCGGTCGGCTTCTTCAGCGGCACCTTCACGATGGAGATCGAGTCGTGCGGCGGTTGGCAGTCCGGGAAGGTGTCGTTCGGGCTGTACGAGGAGACGTACAGGTAGACCGACTTCTTGTCCTTCGCCGGCACCAGGGTGTGCGTGTGCGATCCGCAGGCCGTCTCGACCGCCTTGATGTACCGGGGGTTGGCCTTGTTCTTGATGTCGAAGATCTTGATGCCCTCCCACGATTCCTTGATGGTGGCGGGCTGGGAGACGCTGCTGCACGAGTCGTCGCTGCGGGACGCGTCCGTCGACAGGAACAGCAGGTCGCCGTAGACGGAGATGTCGTTCTGCGCGCCGGGACAGAGCACCTGGGAGACGATCTTCGGCTTGCTCGGCTTGGCGATGTCGTAGATCACGAAGCCGTCGTAGTTGCCGACGAACGCGTACTTGCCCTGGAAGGCGATGTCGGTGCCGAGCGCCGCGGTGGTGTTGAACGGCGCCTGCTTCGGCAGGTTGGCGATCAGCTTGAGGTTGGGGCTGCTGGCGATCTCGTCGACACCGAGCGGTGCCTCGACGGCCGTGGCGGCCTCGGGGGCCGCGTGCGCGTTGCCGGGGGAGGCAACGGCGATGCTGGCGAGGAGGAGCCCGGCGGCGGCCACACTGACGATACGCAGTTGCCGCCCCCGTGGCAGGGTCATTCCGACCATCGGCTACGCCCTTCGAGAGGGAAAGTGACGTTGGCCGTACACTACTCGCAGTCGAGACTCATCGATGTGACATGGATCACATTCAGTGGCCGGGGTCGATGGCGATGATCGCGGCGACCTCGGCCCGGACACGGTGTCGCATGACCGACCGGCCCGATCGAATGCCCGCCCCGTCACATCGCCGCGGGTTGGCTCCCGGCGTTCAGAGCCGCTCGACGTTGGCCCCGGTGCAGCGGTTGCGGGTGTCGAAGACGTACCGGGCGTGCCGGACCACGAGGTCGTAGTCGAACACGTCGTGGTCGGTGACCACCACGACGCCGTCGGCCGCACGCAACTCGCGCTCGGTCAGGTCCACGATCAGCACCCCGTCGGGCAGGTGGTGCGCCTCGGCGTACGGCTCGACCGCCCGGACCTCGGCGCCGAGTTCCCGTAGCCGCCGGGCGACCTCGACGGCCGGTGAGTCGCGCATGTCCCCGGTGTTGCGCTTGTACGCCAGGCCGAGCAGCAGCAGTCGCGCGCCCTTGACCGCCCGCCCGGAACGGTTCAACCCGGCCATCACCCGCTGGGCCACGTGTTCGGGCATCTCGTGGTTGACGTCGTTGGCCAACTCGATGAAGCGGAACTGTCGGCCGAGGCGGCGCTTGACCTGCCAGGACAGGTAGCAGGGGTCGATCGGCAGGCAGTGCCCGCCGACGCCCGGACCGGGCCGGAACGGCATGAACCCGAACGGCTTCGTCTCGGCCGCCTCGATGGCCTGCCACACGTCGATGTCCAACTGGTGCGACAGCATCGTCAGCTCGTTGACCAGGGCGATGTTGACCTGGCGGAAGGTGTTCTCGATGAGTTTGGTCAGCTCGGCCACCCGGGTCGAGTCCACCGGCACCGTCCGCTCCACCAGACGCCGGTAGAACGAGTCGACCCGGGCCAGCGCCTGCGCGTCGACCCCGGAGACCACCTTCGGGGTGTTCGCCAACCGCCAGGTCGGGTTGCCCGGGTCGATGCGTTCGGGGCTGTAGCCGAGGTGGAAGTCTCCGGGGCTGCGCAGTCCGCTGGTCGACTCCAGCAGCGGGCGGAGCAACTCCTCGGTGGTGCCCGGGTAGGTGGTGGACTCCAGGATCACCGTGCAACCCGGGCGCAGGTACGGCCCGATCCCCGTACCGGCCTGCTCCACGAAGCTCAGGTCGGGGGTGCCGTCGCGCAGCGGCGTGGGCACGGTGATGACGCAGATGTCGAAGTCCTTGGCATCGGCGTACTCGCTGCTCGGCTGGTACCGGCCGCTGGCCAGGGCCCGGCCGAGCCGGTCGGCGGGAATGTCGGACACGAACGACTCGCCCAGCGCCAGTCGCTTGACCCGGTCGGCGTCGACGTCGAGGCCGACCACGTCCAGGCCGGCTTCGACGGCCTGCATGGCCAGCGGCAGTCCCACGTAACCCTGGCCGACGACGACCAACTTCTCCACGCTCACCCGAACTCCCGAACAGTAGGAGATAACTGCTGGTGAGGAGCCTAGAGGGCGGTACGGTGCCGTACGTCCGTTTCGGGGATTTAGGGAAGGTTGAGGCTGCTGGGGTCAGCCGCCCTCGCCCTCGCCGGTGTCCGGCGGCTCATCCGCGGGCGCGGTGGTCGGTGTCGATGAGGTGGCCGATGCCGACGGTGTGGGGTTGCTGGGCGGATCCGACGGCTCCGTGGTGTCGGGGGCGGAGGGGCTCGGCGACTCCGGCGTCGTGGGTTCGCTGGACTCGCTGGGTTGCGGCGAGGGCGGCTCCGGCGACGGGGAGTCGGTGGCCTGAGTCGTCGAATTGGCCGGGCGCAGCGACGGCGCCCGCACCGGAGCACTCTCCTGGGTGCTCGGTGGTGCCGCCGCGTCACTGGGAAGGACGGTCGGTGCGGTGGTGGGTACCTTGACCGCCGGCGTGTCGGCCTCCTGGGCGGCGCCCAGCGCCACGCCGAGCGCTGTCATCCCGACCAGCACGGCGGTCATCGCGCCGACCAGCTTGCCGCGGCGACGTCGACCCGCCAGCGGTGCGTCGATCGCCGGCATTCCGGTGCGGGTGTCCGGCCCCGCGTCACGCAGTGCCGCGGCCATCGGGACCACCGTGGTGGGCAGGGTGCCATCCGACACGGCCGTCCGCGCCGCCTCCGCCATCGCCGCGCCGCTGCTGAACCGGTCGGCCGGATCCTTGGCCAACGCCCGTTCGACCAGCACTCGTACGGCTTCGGGGATCTCGTGCGGCAGTTCCGGCGGAGGGTCGTCGAGATGCCGGACGGCGACCTGGAGGGGATTGTCACCGGTGAACGGCGGGCTGCCGGTCAGGCAGCAGTAGGCGACCGCGCCGAGCGCGTACAGGTCGGTCGCCCCGGAGACCGGCCGCCCGGCGGCCTGCTCCGGTGCCATGTAGAGCGCGGTGCCCGGGACGGCGTTGGTGCTGGTGATGCTGGTGACGTTCGTCGAGCGGGCCACCCCGAAGTCCACCAGGACCACGGTGCCGTCCTCCTGCATCAGCAGGTTGCTCGGCTTGACGTCACGGTGCACGATCCCGCCGAGGTGGGCGGCGTGCAGCGCCTGGGCCGCCTGCGCCACCACCGACATGGTCACACCCACGTCGAGGCGTCCCTCGGCCTCGATCCGCTTGGACAGCGGCTGACCGGTGACGAACTCCATGACCAGGTAGTCGGCTCGGCCACCGCCGGGCAGGTCGTCCTCTCCGCAGTCGAAGACCTGCACGATGCCCGGGTGCCGCAGCGCCGCCATGATCCGAGCCTCGGCGCGGAACCGGGCGATGAAGTCGGGGTCGGAGACGAGTGACGGCAGCAACACCTTGACGGCGACCTGTCTCCCGAGGATCAGGTCGGTCCCTCGCCAGACGTCGCCCATGCCACCGGTGGCGATCCGCTCGTCCAAGCGGTACCGACCGCTGAGTACGACCTCCGAAGACAACACGGCACCACCGTACCCACTGTCGGCTGGTCCGGCGCGACGGCGGGTGGCCCGCGCCGAGCGATGACGGCGAGTGACTATCGAGGCGCTGCTCCGGGTGATCATGGCGTGACAGCGGGTCGGTGTAGCCGCCACGTCGCCGCGGTGGAGATCGTGCGGTGCGATTCAGGTTGTGGTCCTCGACGTTGTCGGCGAGAATCCGCTACCGGGCCGTATGGCCCGGTTCGGTTCGGGCGACGGGGGCGGTGTGCGAATCGAGGTCCGGCGCGTGAAACGGGCCGAGCCGACGCCTGCCCGCCCGGCGTACGTCCGTGCCGTGGCCCGGTCGGGGGCGGTACGGCGGTGAGCGGCGAGCTGGACCAGCAGGTCGAGGCCGCCCGTAGAGGTGACGAGGATGCCTTCCGTCACCTCTACCGCAACCTCCAGCCGGGACTACTGCGGTACCTGACCGCCCTGGTCGGGGCCGATGCCGAGGACGTCGCGTCGGAGACCTGGTTGCAGGTGGCCCGCGACCTGCCCAGCTTCACCGGTGGCGAGTTCCGGGCCTGGGCCGTCACCATCGCCCGTAACCGGGCCATGGACCACCTGCGTCGCCAGCGCCGCCGCCCGGCGTTGGCGGTGCCGGTGCAGGAACTCAGCGAACTGGCCGGTGACTCCGACACCGTCGAGCGGGCGGGGGAGAGCATGGGTACCGAGGCGGCGCTCGCGATGATCGCCAGCCTGCCACCCCGGGAGGCCGAGGCGGTGCTGCTGCGCACCGTGATCGGGCTCGACGCCGAGACCGCCGGACGGGTGCTCGGCCGCCGGGCCGGTGCGGTGCGTACCGCCGCGCACCGTGGCCTGCGTCGGCTCGCCCGGCTGCTGGACCAGCGAGCCGCCGCCGCGGCCGCGCGGGACGACGTGCCCACCATCGACGCCCGGCCGTGCCAGCGTGCCGGCCTGCCGCCCCGGACCGAGCCGGTGGACGGCTGACATGCGCGGACTTCGGCTGATGTTGCGCCGGTCGGCGCGCGGCTACCACGAGCGACTGCTGGACGCCGTCGTCGACACCCGGCGCGGGCAACCGCCGACGGGTCCGGTCGACCCGCTCGCCGAGCTGTTGCGGGCCGCCGCCGCGCCGGCCCGGGATCGGGAACTGGCCGGCGAGGAGGCGGCAGTCGCGGCGTTCCGCAGCGCCCACCGGCCGGCGGCATCGACACCCCGGCGGCGACGACACCGGTTCACCGCCGGTGCCGTGGCCTGGATCGCCGGGCTGGCGGCCACCGCCACCGCCGGTGCCGCGCTGGCCGCCGTCGGTCTGGACCGCTCCGGTCCGCCGCCACCGGTCGCCACCAGCCCGGCCGCGCCGCCGTCCACCACGGTGGTGGGCACCCCCACCGGCGAACCTGCCACGACGTCGGCCGCGCCGACCGCCTCGGCCGCGCCGACCGCCTCGGCCGCGCCGACCGCCTCGGCCGCACCGAGCGCCTCGGCCGGTGCCGCGACCGTCGTCCCCCGCCGGCCGACGCCGAGCGCCTCGCCGCCACCGGAGCCGGTGGCCACCTCGCCCGTCGGTCCCGGCAACTCCGACAACACCGAGGACCGGCCCGGCCTCTGCCAGGCCTACCTGGCCATGCCGGAACGACAGCGGGAGCGGGCGCTGCGCACCCCCGCCTTCCGCGAACTGGTCGTCGCGGCCGGCGGCGCGGAACACGTCGAGGAGTACTGCCGGGGTCTGCCGGCCGAACCGGACGCGAACCCGCCCGCCGAGCCCTGAGCGACGGCGTCCCGTCCACCGGGTCGGCACCTGCGGCGACGAAACGTGGCCGAGTCGTGAATTTCGTTCGACGTGCCGGATGCTCCTGCTACACAGATCGTGGCGGGAGTCGTCCGTGGCCGAGGCGGGTCAAGCCCCTCGTCAGGCGGTTGCCGACGGCGATGTGCCGGCGGGCGAAAGACGGTGCGTCGGTGCCGTGCGGTTCACATTCACCACGGTTCGATGTCAGTGGGCTGGGTTACCGTGGCGACGGATCCGATCGGAGGGAGCCACACGTGGTGATGTCACCGGAGGTGGAGCGGATCCCGGTGCTGCGGGACCGCGCCGCCGCTGCCCGACACCTCGCCCGGATCTGCTTCAAGACCGGTCCACCCACCCTCACCGGGGTCGAACTGGAATGGACGGTCCACGACGCGGCCGATCCGACCCGCCCCGTCGACGCCGCACGGCTACGCGCGGCACTGGGGCCGTACGCCCCCACCACGCTGGACCCGACCAGCCCCGCCCTGCTCCTGCTCCGGGGCGGCGCGATGACCGTCGAGCCCGGCGGGCAACTGGAGATCTCCACCCCACCGCACACCCGGTTCGCCGCGCTGATCGAGGCCACCCGTTCCGACGCGGCGCAGGCCACCAGATTGTTGAGCGCCGCCGGGCTGACTCTCGGCCAGGCCGGCATCGATCCGTACCGACATCCCCAGCCGGTCATCGACACGCCCCGCTACCGCGCCATGCGCCACGCCTTCGACCGCCACGGGCCGCACGGGCGGACGATGATGTACAGCACCGCCGGCTTGCAGATCTGCCTCGACGCCGGGCAGCCGGATCAACTCCCGGCGCGGTGGCGACTGGCCCACACGGCCGGACCACCCCTGCTCGCCGCCTTCGCCACCGCCGATCGACACGCCGGCCGGCCCACCGGTTGGACGTCAGCCCGGATGGCCGCGTGGTGGCGCATCGATCCGGCCCGCACCGCCCCGGTCTGGACCCCCGCGCAGGCCGACCGGGATCCGGTCGCCGCCTGGACGGCGTACGTGCTGGCCGCGCCGCTGCTCTGTGTGCGGGAGGCCGGTCCGGACTGGGCGGCCCCGCCGGACGTGACCTTCGCCGACTGGCTGGACGGGGCGCTGCACCGGCCGCCCCGCGTCGACGACCTGGAATACCACGTCAGCACGCTGTTCCCACCGGTACGCCCGCGCGGCTACCTCGAGATCCGCTACCTCGACGCGCAACCCGGCACCGACTGGATCCTGCCGTTGGCGATGCTCAGCGCGCTGTTCAGCGACCCCGACACGACCTCGGCCGCGCTGGACGTGACCGCACCCGTCGCCGACGCCTGGCACCGCGCGACACGGTACGGCCTGCGGGACGTCACCCTGGCCCGAGCCGCCACCGGTCTGTTCGATCTGGCTCGCGGCGCGCTGCCCCGGCTGGACCTGCCGCCGTCCCTGCACCAGGAGATCGACCACGGATTACGACGGCGGCGCGACGCCGCGGAGAGGAGTCAGCGGTGACCGACATCGGCATCGACCGCGACACCGAGGGGTTGCGCGACCGGATCGCGGCGGAGTTGGAGCGGACCCGGGCCCGCACCGCCCTGCTGACCGAGGCGGTGGACGACGCCGACCTGGTCCGGCAGCACTCGCCGTTGATGTCCCCGCTGGTCTGGGACCTGGCGCACGTGGGAAACCAGGAGGAACTCTGGCTGGTCCGCGACGTCGGCGGGCGGGAACCGCTGCGGTGCGACATCGACGACCTGTACGACGCGTTCAAGCAGCCACGTCGGGACCGTCCCTCGTTGCCGCTGTTGCCGCCGCCGGAGGCTCGCGCCTACGTGGCCACGGTCCGGGAGAAGGTGTACGACCTGCTGGACCAGGTCACCTTCGAGGGTCGTCGGCTGGTCACCGACGGCTTCGCCTTCGGGATGATCGTGCAGCACGAGCAGCAGCACGACGAGACGATGCTCGCCACCCACCAGTTGCGCTCCGGTCCCGCCGCGCTGCACGCGCCGCCGCCACCCGAGCCGACGGTGCGGGTACCCGCCGAGGTGGTGGTGCCCGCCGGTCCGTTCGTGATGGGCACCGACACCGACCCGTGGGCGCTGGACAACGAGCGCCCGGCCCACCGGGTGGACCTGCCCGCGTACGTCATCGACGCCGCCCCGGTGACCAACGGCGCGTACCGTGCGTTCATCGCCGACGGTGGCTACGACGACCCGCGCTGGTGGACCGAGGCGGGGTGGCGGCACCGCCAGCAGGCCGGGCTCAGCGCGCCGATGCACTGGCGGCGGGACGGCGACGACTGGGCCTACCTGCGGTTCGGCACCTGGGCCCGGGTCCGCGACGACGAGCCGGTGGTGCACGTCTGCTTCCACGAGGCACAGGCGTACGCCAGCTGGGCGGGCAAGCGACTGCCCACCGAGGCGGAGTGGGAGAAGGCCGCCCGCTGGGACCCGGCGACCGGCCGGTCCCGGCGCTACCCGTGGGGTGACGACGACCCCACCTCCGCGCACGCCAACCTGGGCCAACGGCACCTGACGCCGGCACCGGTCGGCGCCTACCCGGCGGGTGCCTCGCCGCTCGGCGTGCATCAGCTCATCGGTGACGTGTGGGAGTGGACCGCCACTCCCTTCCGGGGCTATCCGGGCTTCGCCGCGTTCCCGTACCGGGAGTACTCCGAGGTCTTCTTCGGCGACGACTACCAGGTGCTGCGGGGCGGGTCGTTCGGCACCGACCGGGCCGCCTGCCGTGGCACGTTCCGCAACTGGGACTACCCCATCCGGCGGCAGATCTTCAGTGGCTTCCGCTGTGCCCGTGACGCCGGTGCCGACGAGGCCCAGCGGTGACGATCCGGCAGGTCGGCTGATGTGCCGGCACCTGGCCTACCTGGGCCCGCCACTGACCCTGCGGGAGCTGCTGTTCGATCCGCCGTACTCCCTGTTCCGTCAGTCCTGGGCACCACGCGACATGCGGGGCGGCGGGACCATCAACGCCGACGGTTTCGGCATCGGGTGGTACCCGGACGGTGCCGCGCCGGTGCGGTACCGCCGGGCACAGCCGATCTGGAGCGATCCGACCATCGCCGAACTGGCGGCGGTCACCTCGGCGGGCGCGGTGCTGGCCGCCGTCCGCTCGGCCACGGTCGGCATGGCGATCGTCGACGCCGCCGCCGCGCCGTTCGCCGAGGGGCGGTGGCTGTTCAGCCACAACGGCGTGGTGCGGGGCTGGCCCGACTCGATGGTCCCGCTCGCCGCCGAGCTACCCGTACGGGACCTGCTCACGCTCGACGCGTCGACCGACTCGGCGTTGCTGTGGGCGCTGGTCCGGCACCGGTTGCGCGCCGGTGTCGCACCGGCGCGGGCGGTCGCCGAGACGGTGACCTCGGTCGCCGCGGCGGCGCCCGGATCCCGGCTCAACCTGCTGCTGACCGACGGACACACGGTGGTGGCCAGCGCGGCCGGGCACGCGCTGTCGATGCGGGTCACGCCCACGTCGGTGCTGCTGGTCTCCGAACCACACGACGACGGCCCGGGTTGGCGTGTGGTGACCGAGGGGCAACTCGTCCAGGCCAGCGCGACCGAGGTACGCCAGCGGGACCTGACGGCGTGGTGAGCCGCCGCGCCACGGCCCGCCCGGATCCCGACACACCAGCCATACCCGACGGAAGGGGACAGTAGATGGGCGCCGAGCCACTGGAGATCCACCTCGACGACCAGGACATCCACCACAGCCTGCGGCGGGACGTCCGCGTCGGGCTGACCGCCTCGGCGAAGTGGCTGCCGCCGAAGTGGTTCTACGACTCCCGGGGCAGCGAGTTGTTCGACGAGATCACCCGCCTGCCCGAGTACTACCCGACCCGGGCCGAGCGGGCCGTCCTGGCCGAACAGGCGACCCGGATCGCCGAGTTGACCGGCGCGAAGACGCTCATCGAGCTGGGCTCCGGGTCCTCGGAGAAGACCCGCCTGCTGCTGGACGCCTTCACCCGACGCGGAGGGCTCGGGACGTTCGTGCCGCTGGACGTGTCGACCAGCGCGCTCGCCGCGTCCACCGCCGCCCTCGCCGCCGACTACCCGGGGCTGCGGGTACGCGGCATCGTCGGGGACTTCACCCGCCACCTGGCGCAGCTGCCGACCGGCGGGCGGCGGCTGGTCATCTTCCTCGGCGGCACGATCGGCAACCTGCTGCCGGTCGAACGGGCGGAGTTCCTCACCGGGATGCGGGCCGCGCTGGAGGTGGGTGACTGGCTGCTGGTCGGCACCGACCTGGTCAAGGATCCGGCGGTGATCGTGCCCGCGTACGACGACGCGGCCGGCGTGACCGCCGAGTTCAACCGGAACGTGTTGCGGGTACTCAACCGGGAACTCGACGCCGACTTCGATCCGGCCGCGTTCGCCCATGTCGCGCTCTGGAACCCGGAACACGAGTGGATCGAGATGCGGCTGCGGGCGGAGCGCCCCATGCGGGTGCGGGTGCTCGACCTGGAGGTCGACTTCGCCGCCGGGGAGGACCTGCGGACCGAGGTGTCGGCGAAGTTCCGCCCGGAGGGCATCGCCGACGAGTTGGCCGCGGCGGGTCTGCGTACCGAGCGGTTCTGGACCGACCCGGGTGGTCTGTTCGGGGTGACCCTCGCCCGTGCCGAGTGAGCGGGCTGACCCGGCCGACGCCCGTCCTCGCCGGGCCCCGGTGATGCCTCGGGGGCGATCGGCTAGGCTGGGTCCCGCGAAGGGGAGTAGCCCATAACGTCGTGGTCGACATACTGGTGCCTCGTGCATCCGGCCACCCGGCCTCGTTCCGACGAGGCGGGCGAGACCTTCGACCAGGCTGTCGCAGCCGGGTCGAGGGCGTCCCCACACCTCCTCCCGGCCTGATCCGGGAAGGACATCATGGACGGGTTCCTCGCCGCGCTGGTGATCAGCTTCGGCGTCATCTTCGTCGCCGAGTTGGGAGACAAGTCCCAGCTCATGGCGCTGGCCTTCGCCACCCGATACCGCACGATGCCGGTGTTGATCGGCATCACCGTGGCCACCGCCGTGGTGCACCTCGCCTCGGTGGCGATCGGTCACGGCCTCGGCGCGGCACTGCCGACCGGTTGGATCTCGCTGCTGGCGGGTGTCGCCTTCCTCGGGTTCGGCGCATGGACGCTGCGTGGCGACCGGCTCACCGAGGAGGACGAGCGCCGAGCCGCCCGGGGCGGCAGATCGGCCGTGATCACCGTCGGTGTCGCCTTCTTCCTCGCCGAGTTGGGTGACAAGACGATGCTCGCCACGATCACCCTGGCCACCCAGTACGGCTGGTTCGGCACCTGGCTCGGTTCGACGGTCGGCATGGTCGCGGCGGACGCGCTGGCCATCGTCGCGGGCCGGCTGCTCGGCCGGAAGCTGCCCGAACGAACCATCAGGTACGGCGCGGCCGTCCTCTTCGCCATCAGCGGCGGGTGGCTGATCCTCGACGCGGTGAACCAGCTGCGCTGAGCCCGACGGCCGCGCGTTGCGGTGCCCGTGGGCCCCGGCGTCGACTACCCGGCTGCTGGCCGGGTAAGGCGCCGGGGTGGACGTCGAGGTGATCCTCCAGCAGGGCCACCACCTGCTGGTGACCGCGGTGGAGATCCTGGGCGCGCTCGTCATCGCCATCGGTGCGGCCCTGGCCGCGCTGCGGTTCGTGGTCGACGGGGTGCGCCACCACGACGCCGCGGTGTTCACCCGGATCCGGCTGTCCCTGGGGCGCTTCCTCACCCTGGGTCTGGAGTTCCAGCTCGCGGCGGACATCCTGCGTACCGCGCTCTCGCCGACCTTCGCGCAGATCGGTCAGCTGGCGGCCATCGCCGCCATCCGGACGGTGCTGAACTACGTGCTGGGTCGGGAGATCGAGCACGAGAAGCGGCAGGTCGAGCGTTGATGGGGACGCTCGTGGCCGCCGTCATCACGGCGCTGGCCGTGCTCGCCGCGATGGTGGTGCTGCTGGCCACCGGCTCCCGCGCGACGGCCCTGGGGGTGCTGCTCGACCTGCTGCTCGCGGCCGGTCTGGTGCGGTTGACCGGGAACCAGACCTGGACCGAGATCGTCGTCCTGGTGGCGATCGTGGCGGTGCGCCTGTTGGTGCGTACCACCCTGATCGAGGATTTTCGGCGGTGGTCGCCGGATGCCGGCCGCCCGGCCGAGCGGGCCGGCCGGGCGGCCGAGGCGTGAGCGGCGGTCAGACGCCAGATTTCTGGTAGACGTCCGGTACCCCGTCCTGGTCGAGATCGAGTTGTTCCTTGATGGCGATCGCCCGGTAGATCCGGTTGCGTCGCCGCAGCACGATGGTGGCCAGCAGCGCCGAGATCAACGAGCCGGCCAGCACGGCCGCCTTGACGTTGGCTCCGTCGGTGCTCTCGGAGCCGAAGGCCAGTTCGCCGATGAGCAGCGACACGGTGAAACCGATACCGGCCAGCAACGACAGGCCGAACAGGTCGGACCAGCTGATGTCGTCGTCCAGGCGGGCCCGGGTGAACCGGGCGAGCAGGAAGGTGGAGCCGAGGACACCGACGCACTTGCCGACGACGAGGCCGAGCACGATGCCGAGAACGATCGGGTCGGTGACGATGGCACCGAGGTCCGCCCCGCGCAGCGACACCCCGGCGGCGAAGAACGCGAAGATCGGCACCACGAAGCCGGCGGAGACGGGCCGCCACACGTGCTCCAGACGTTCGGCGAGACCGGGCATCGGACGGCGACCGTCGCGGTGTGGGCGGGCGAGCACGGGCACGGTGAAGCCCAGCAGGACGCCGGCCACCGTGGCGTGCACCCCGGAGGCGTGCACCAGGGTCCAGGCGGCCACGGCGAGTGGGATGAGCGCCCACCACCAGGTGCGGCGGCGCTGCACCAGCAGACCGAACAGGGCGATCGGGGCCAGGGCGCCGAGCAGTGGGAGCAGGCTGAAGTCGTCGGTATAGAAGATCGCGATGACGGTGATCGCCAGCAGGTCGTCGACCACGGCCAGGGTGAGCAGGAAGGCCCGTAGCCCCTGCGGCAGGTAGGCCCCGATCACGGCCAGCACGGCCAGCGCGAACGCGATGTCGGTCGCGGTCGGGATCGCCCAGCCGCGCAGGCCGTTTCCACCACCGGCGAGGGTGACGGCCACGAAGATCAGTGCCGGGGCGGCCATACCGCAGACCGCCGCCACCACCGGTAGCGCCGCCCGTCGTGGATCACGCAGTTCACCGGCGACGAACTCGCGTTTGAGTTCCAGGCCGACGACGAAGAAGAAGATCGCCAGCAGTCCGTCGGCGGCCCAGGTGGCGAGGTCGAGGTCGAGATGCAATGCCGCGCCGCCGGAGAACGGCACCCACCGCCCCAGTTCCGCGTAGGAGTCGCCCCAGGGGGAGTTGGCCCAGACCAGCGCGATCACGGCGCCGAGGAGTAGCAGGGCGCCACCGACGGTCTCCGTGCGTAGTACGTCGGCCAGGAAACGCGCCTCCGACCAGGAGGTACGCCTGAAGAGGCGGCCTACGCCGCGGCCTGCTGGGCGTGGGGTCTGGTCGGTCACGGGTGGCTCCGCCTCGTCGATCGAAGGGCAACGCACATCAGCGCCGACCAGGCTTCCCGGCACACCAATGCCGGGACTCTACCCACTGCTGGCAGTCGTTGCGAGTGCGGCGACGCGACCTGTTCGCCGCGGGACGAGTCACAGGAGCGCTCGGTGGGGACAGCGCAATTTTTTCCGGGCCGGAGCGATTCCGACGGACCGTCGGCCCGGTTGGTCACTGCGGGCGCGATCCGCCATTAAGAAAATACCTAACTCCGGACATAAGCCGCATGAGCCGCTTTAATGGTTTCACGAGATTGAGTCGACCTTGGGGGTTTTCGTGAAGTTCTTTGGCGTTACCGGCCCGGTACGGAGGCCCGCCTGATGGACCTGTACCGCCAACTACGCCTGGTACGCCGGCACTGGTGGATCGTCCTGGTCACCTTCATGGTGGCGCTGGGCGTCACCGCGCTGGTCACCGTGCGGGCCCAGCCGCGCTACGTCGCCTCGGTGACCTTCTTCGTCACCACGCCGAGCCAGGGCGTCACCGACGCCTACCAGGGTGGGCTCTTCCTCCAGCAACGGGTGAAGTCCTACGCGGAACTGCTGACCAGCGACCGGCTGGCCCAGGCGGCGGTGGCCGACAACCAGCTCGGGCTGACCGCCGAGGAGATCCAACGCCGGGTCAGCACCTCCACCGAGACCGGCACCGTGCTGCTGCGGGCGTCGGTGACCGACACCGACCAGACCCGGGCGTTGCGGGTGACCGAGGCGCTCTCGGCGAAGTTCGTCGAGCTGGTGCAGAAGGTCGAGACGCGACCGGACGGCAGCCCCGGGCCGATCAAGATCGAGGTGGTGAGCGGTCCACGGGTGACCCCGACGCCGGTGTCGCCGCAGCCGGTCCGCAACACCATGATCGGTGCCCTGCTCGGCCTGCTGGCCGGCGTCGGTCTGGCGATCCTGCGGGGCATGGCCGACGTGCGGTTGCGCGACGCGGCCGGCCTGCAACGGGTGACCGGCAGCCCGCTGCTCGGTGAGATCCCGATCGACGCCAGTGCCCGCTCGGCTCCGTTGATCGTCGGTGACGCCACCACCTCGGCACGGGCCGAGGCGGTCCGCAAGCTCAGGACGAACCTGCGTTTCGTCGACGTGCACGAGCCGGCCCGGGTCATCGCGGTGACCAGCGCCCTCCAGGGCGAGGGCAAGACCACGCTGTCGTGCAACCTGGCGATCGCCCTGGCCGAGGCGGGCTGGCGGGTGCTGCTGGTCGACGCCGACCTGCGCCGCCCGAAGGTGGGCGACTACCTGGGCATCGACCAGGGGGTCGGGCTGACCGACGTGCTCGTCGGCGACGTGCAGGTGGGCGACGTGGTCCAGCGTTGGGGAGACAAGTCGCTGCTCGTCCTGCCCAGCGGTTCAGCCCCGCCCAACCCCAGCGAGCTGCTCGGGTCGAAGGCGATGTCCGACCTACTGCTGGCCCTGCGCGAGTCCGCGGACATCGTGATCATCGACACCGCGCCGCTGCTCGCGGTCACCGACGGCGTGGTGGTCGCGGTGCAGGCCGACGGTGCGCTGCTGGTCACCCAGCAGGGGCGTACCTCGCGGGCCCAGGTGGCCGCTGCCGCGCGGGCGCTGCACTCGGTCTCGGTGCGGTTGCTCGGCTGTGTGCTCAACATGGCCCGGGTACCCAAGACCGAGGCGTACCAGTACGAGGCCTACCGGGTGGTGGCAGCCGCCACCGGTGCCCAGTCGGTCCCGACCGACGCGAGCCGGACCGGCCGGCACGCCGAGCGGGCCCGCGCCGGCGAGGTGAGCGACCACACCCAGGAACTCACCCGGCTGTCCCGATGAGCGTCGCCAGAGGGCGCAGCGCCCGCTCGATCTCCTCCGCGCAGCGTCGGAAGTCCTCTGGGGTGCCCCCGACCGGGTCTCGTAGGTCGTCGTCGTCCCCGGGGGCGGGCTGCAACCGCCCCCGGGCCAGGGCGGCGGCGGCCACCGCGGCCCGCACCGGATCGTCCTGCTCGTCCGGCGGTGGTTCGGCCGCCGTCGCGAGCCGGCCGAACTGGCGCAGGGTGAACGTCCGGTGCAGCGCCGCCGGCGCCAGCGCGGTGCAGATCGAGCGCTGGCGCCGGGTGGCGGTCAACACCAGCACCGCGTCGGTGAGGTGTTCTGGCAGCAGCCGCCGGCTGCGGAACGACGTCGGATCGTCGCCGGTCTCCGCGGCGATCGCCGCCGCGTACGGATGCATCGCCAGCCCCTCGACGGCGTCGGTGCCGGCGCTGGCCACCGTCACCGGCGCTCCGGCGAGCAGGCTACGCGCGCGGAACTCGGCCATCGGCGACCGGCACAGGTTCGCGTGGCAGACGAACAACAACCCGCTGAGCATGTGGAACCCCCTGGACGACGCGGTCGCGGGCGGCGGCGCCGCGACGAAGGGCGGTCGCCGACGGCGTCCGACCCGTGAGGGGTTGTCGAGATCGTACGCAGTAGTCGCCGCCACGGTCCCGGGCGGCACGCCGAACCACTGGTCGGGGACGGGGGTGTCCCGGTGCGAATCGGGATCCTGACGTTCCACTTTCCGCCCGAGCCCGCGTTCATCCCCGGCAGCCTCGCCGAGGAGTTGGCCGCGCGGGGCCACGAGGTACGGGTGCTCACCGGCTTCCCCGACTATCCGGGCGGGCACATCTACCCCGGCTGGCGGCAACGCTGGCACCACGAGACCCGCAGCCGGGGGCTGACCGTGCGTCGGGTGCCCCGGTACAGCGCCGCCGACGCGACCGTACGTGCCCGGATGGCCTCCTGGCTCTCCTTCGCCGGCAGCGCGGCGCTGGTCGGTCGCCGGTTCCTGGCGGGTGTCGACGTGCTGTACGTGCACCAGCCGCCGGCCGCCGCGTTCGCCTCGGCGGCCCTGCTGCGGCTGCTCGGCCCGGTGCCGCTGGTGTTGCACGTGCCGGACGTCTGGGCCGAGCAGGTTCCCGACTCCGCCGACGACGGCCGGTGGGCGGAGCGGGTGCGGTCGGCCATGGTGCGTACCTACCGGGCCGCCGGTCGGATCGCGGTGACCGCACCCTCCCTGCGGGACACGCTGGTGGCCGACGGGGTCGACCCGGAGCGGATCCGGGTGGTGCTGAACTGGACCGACGAACGGATCTTCCGCCCGGCGTCGGCCAGCCCGGCCGCACGCCGGCTGGTCCGCCGCGACGAGCGGTGTGTGGTGATGCACGCCGGCACCATCGGGGCACGGCAGGGACTGGACACGGCGGTACGGGCGGCGGCGACGCTGGGTGACACGGTGGACCTGGTCCTGGTCGGCTCGGGCCCCGACGAGCGACGGGTGCGCGGGCTCGCCGCCGAGCTGCGCGCCGACAACGTCCGGTTCGTGGACCGGCGGTCCCCGCTGGACATGCCCGAGCTGTACGCCGCCGCGGACTACCAACTGGTGACGGTGCGCGATCTGCCGCAGCTGCGTGGCAGCGTGCCGGACAAGCTCCAGGCCGCCCTGTCCTGTGGCGCACCGGTGGTCGCCTCGGCCGGCGGGGACACCGCGCTGCTGGTCGAGCGGGCTCGGGCCGGTCTGTCCTGTCCGCCCGAGGACTGGGCCAGCCTGGCCGACCGGTTCTGGCTGGCGGCGCAGATTCCCGCGCCGACGCGGGTCGAGATGGGGCGACGGGGCCGGGAGGCGTACCTGCGGGACATGTCGCTGCCGTCGGGTGTGGACCGGATCGAAGGGCTGTTACGGGAGGTCGCCGCGACCGGACGTGACGCAAATGGTGAACGAACCTTTCATAACGCCTGATGTCGTTATTACCGCACCAATTTGTCCGTTAGGTGTTAAGAACAATGTGGTCTTCTGTCCGTTTTCGGAAGAGGTGAGATGTGACGGAGAGCGAAAGCCCTCGACGGCGGCGTAGCCGTTCCCGCCGTCGCCGGCGCGCGCGGCTGCGTCGCATCCTGCTGACCACGTTGGTGGTCGGCTCGCTGCTGCTGGGTCTCGGTGGCTGGGTCGGTTTCCGAGGCTGGCAGGCCCGCGCCCACCTGGTCAACGCCGCCGGCCTCGCCGGTGAGTTGAGCGCCCACCTGGTCGGTGGCGACACCGCCCGCGCCCAGCGGACCCTCGCCGCGTTGCAGGAGCAGGCCGGTGCGGCGCGCCGGGCCACCGGCGACCCCGGCTGGTGGCTGGGCCGGCAGACCCCGATCGCCGGGGCGAACCTCACCGCGATCCGGCAGATCGCCATCGCCATCGACGACCTGGCCCGCCAGGCGTTCCCCGCGCTGCTCCGGGTCGACCTCGGCGGACTGGTGCCGCAGGAGGGTCGGCTGGACCTGACCGGCCTGCGCGCCGTCGCCGACGAGCTGGTCGCGGTGCACGACACGGTGCAGCAGACCCGCACGCGGCTGGTCGAGGTCCCGGACGACCGCCTGGTCGGGCAGGTTCGGCAGGCGTTGGCGGACCTGCGCGGCGAGATCGACCGGCTGGCCGCGATGACCTCGGCGGCGAACAAGGCCAGCAAACTGCTGCCGCCGCTGCTCGGCGTCGACGGGGCGCGCACGTACCTGCTGGTGTCGCAGAACTCCGCCGAGCTGCGCGCGACCGGCGGCATGTTCGGCGCGTACGCCGTCATCGAGGCCAACAAGGGTCGGGTGAAGATGGGTGCCCAGGGCAGCAGCTCGAGCTTCGGCCGGTTCACCGATCCGCTGAAGGTTCCCGCCGAGGTACGTGCCCTGTGGGGGGAACTGCCCGGCATCTACCCGGCGGACGTCAACCTCAGTCCGCACTTCCCGACGGCCGCGTCGCTGTACCGGGAGATGTACCGCCGGCACAGCGGGGAGACGGTCGACGGCGTCCTGGCCGTCGATCCGGTGGTGCTGTCGTACCTGCTGAAGGCGACCGGCCCGGTGCGGACGCCGGGTGGGGTGGCGCTGAGTGCCGAGAACGCGGTCCAGACCCTGCTCAGCGACGCCTACCAGCGGATGAGTCCGAAGGAGCAGGACACCTTCTTCGCGGCGGCGGCGGCCGCGGTGTTCGACACCCTCTTCGCGAGGAACGTGCACCCGAATGGGTTGTTGTCCGCATTTGACCGCTCTATACGGGAACGTCGGATACTGTTCTGGAGTGCCCGACCGGAGGAACAGCGGACGTTCGACGACAGTCGGATGGCCGGGACGCTTCCGGAGAAGGACACCGTGCCGACGGTCGGCGTGTTCCTCAACGACGGCAGCGGCGCGAAGCTCGGCTACTACCTGCGACAGTCCGCTGACCTCACGGTCGGTGACTGTCACGCCGACGGCCGTCGGGAGCTGAACCTGCGGGTGACGCTCCGGTCCACCGCACCGGCCTCGGGGCTCAGCGAGTCGGTTCTCGGCCTCGGCCGGGCCGGGGATCCCTACACCGCCCGGACACTCGTGTCGGTGTACGCCCCGACCGGCGGGGCGGTGCTCGACACCCGTCTCGACGGTGCCGAGACCTCGGTGGGCAACGGCACCGAGCGGCGACGTCAGGTCGCCGTCGTGAACGTCGAGATCGGACCGGGCGGGACTCGCACGTTGGAGATCTCGCTGCTGACCGGGAAGACGGAGAGCGGGACGGCTGAGCTGTGGCTGACCCCGACCGCCACCCCATGGACCACCCATGTTGTTACCGCACCAAGCTGTTCTCAGTAGGAGGGAACGAACCATGCGGCTTTCCCGCATCATCATGGCGCTCACGGTCGGTCTGGCCGTGGTGGCCGTGCCGACCGCGGCGGGGGCGGCCCAGCCGCAGCCGACGCCATCTGTCGACGGTACGCCCCAGCCACCGCCCTATCCGCCGGTGCTCGCCTCGCTGACGGTGAACCGACCCACCATCTTCCTCGGTGAGACGGTCATCCTGACGGGCCGCAACTTCGGGCCTAACGAGACGGTGGACATCGTCGTCTCGGTGACGCCGTTGGCCGCACCGGCCGCCGGTACGGCGCGTCGCAGCGACGGCAGCACGGTCGCGATGACGCCCGTGGCCTTCCAGGCCAGCGCGCCGTTGAGCTTCACCGCTCGGACGAACGCGCAGGGTGTCTTCACCCGGCGGTACACGCCGTCGGTGACGGGCCTGCTCACCTTCACCGCCACCGGCCGGGAGTCCGGGCGTACCGCCACGAGCGAGCTGCGGGTGCTGCACAAGAAGAAGCCGCACCTGCCGGTCACCGGCAGCAGCCTCGACACGCCGATGAAGGTCGGCGGCGGGCTGGTCGCCGCCGGTGCCGTCCTGCTGCTCGGCACGCTCGCCTGGCGGCGGCGGAACCGCTTCGGTGCGGGTGGCGCCAACTGATCCACCATTCCGGGCAGGGCCCGGAGAAGACAGGTACCGGTGCCCGCCGCTCGGCGACGGGCACCGGTACCTGTCTGTCCAGCCCCTACACCAGGCCGTGCGCCAGCATCGCCTCGGCGACCCGGCGGAAGCCGCTGATGTTCGCGCCCGCCACGTAGTCGCCCGGCAGGCCGTACTCCTCCGCGGTGGCCCAGCAGCGGGCGTGAATGTCCCGCATCGTCTCCTGCAACCGCCGTTCCGACTCCGCGAACGTCCACGACTGGCGGCTGGCGTTCTGCTGCATCTCCAGAGCACTGACCGCCACACCACCGGCGTTGGCCGCCTTGCCGGGCGCGAACCGCACGCCGGCCCGCCCGAGGATGCGTACCGCCTCGGGCGTGGTCGGCATGTTCGCCCCCTCCACCACCGCGGTGCAACCCCCGGCGACCAACTGGGCGGCCTCCGCGCCACCGATCTCGTTCTGGGTCGCGCAGGGCAGGGCCAGGTCGCACGGCACCTCCCAGGGGGTCCGGCCGGGGACGCTCACCGCGTGCGGGACCTCGGCCACGTAGTCGGCGAGCCGGCCGCGTCGCTGTTCCTTCAGCTCCCGCAACACGTCGAGGTTGACGCCTTTCTCGTCGAGCAGGTAACCAGTGGAGTCGGAACACGCCACCACCCTGCCGCCGAGCTGGTGGACCTTCTCGATCGCGTAGATGGCCACGTTGCCGGAGCCGGAGACCACCACCCGCCTGCCGTCGAGGCCGTCCCCGGTCTGCCGCAGCATCTCCTCGGCGAAGAACACCGCGCCGTACCCGGTGGCCTCGGTGCGTACCTGCGCGCCGCCGTAGGCCAGGCCCTTGCCGGTCAGGACACCCGACTCGTACCGGTTGGTGATCCGTTTGTACTGGCCGAACAGGTAGCCGATCTCCCGGCCGCCCACCCCGATGTCGCCGGCCGGCACGTCGGTGTGCTCGCCGATGTGCCGGTACAGCTCGATCATGAAGCTCTGGCAGAAGCGCATCACCTCCCGGTCCGAGCGGCCCTTGGGATCGAAGTCCGCGCCGCCCTTGCCGGCGCCGATCGCGAGCCCGGTCAGCGCGTTCTTGAAGATCTGCTCGAAGCCGAGGAACTTGACGATGCCCAGGTACACCGAGGGGTGGAAGCGGAGGCCACCCTTGAACGGGCCGAGAGCGCTGTTGAACTCGACCCGGAAACCCCGGTTGACCTGGATCCGACCCCGGTCGTCCTCCCAGGGCACCCGGAAGATGACCTGTCGTTCCGGTTCGCAGATCCGTTCGATGATCTGGGCCTCGGCGTACTCCGGGTGCCGGGCCAGCGCCGGTCCGATGCTCTCCAGCACCTCCCGTACGGCCTGGTGGAACTCGGGCTCGCCCGGATTGCGGGCGACCACGCTCGCGAACACCGACTCGACTGTCTCCGGCATCACCGACACGTCCTTTCCGGTTCAGGGCCGGCGCCGTTGCCGGACCCTGGCGACGACCTGCGTCGACCCCCCCGGAACACGGTTCCCCACCTTGTTCCGGTTCATCGCGCCCGGGTGGACCAACGTGCAGTCGAATCCGGCGTCGGGTCCGGTGGCCCGTGGTGCCGTCTGCTCTCACGTGGCCGTCGAAGGGATGCCGATGGCCGGATCGGTGCAGAACGGACAGGGCCGGGTCGGCTCGCCGACCGGCGGGCGGGTGCCCGGAGCGGGCGTAGAGTCGAGCCGTGGAGCGTGCCGAGACGATGCCTGCCGAGACCCGTCCGCCAGGTGTGGCGACCGCCGACCCGGGCAGTGTGCTGTTGCCCGGTCACGACGTGCCGCTGGGCCGCTACACCACGGTGCGCCGGTTGCTGCCGCAGCGCACCCGCCGGATGGTCGGCGCGTGGTGCTTCGTCGACCATTTCGGACCCGACGACGTGGCCGAACGCCCCGGCATGGAGGTGCCCCCGCACCCGCACACCGGTCTGCAGACCGTGACCTGGCTGCTCGACGGCGAGATCCTGCACCGGGACAGCCTCGGCAACAAGCAGCCGATCCGCCCCGGTCAGCTCAACGTGATGACTTCGGGCCACGGCATCGCCCACTCCGAACGCTCACCGGCGGCGCACCCACCCCTGATGCACGGGGTGCAGCTGTGGGTGGCGTTGCCGGACGAGGCCCGTGGCGGTGCGCCCGACTTCGTCCACCACGCGGAGTTGCCCCGGTGGCGCGATGCGGACCTGGACGTCACCCTGCTGGTCGGGGAACTCGCCGGGGAACGCTCACCGGCCCAGGTGTACACCCCGTTGCTCGGCGCCCAACTGGAACTCGTCGCCACCGAGGCCGGGCTGCCGCTGCGGCCCGACTTCGAGTACGCGTTGTTGGCCCTCGACGGCACCGGCGAGGTCGACGGCCTGCCGCTGACCCCCGGGACGCTGCTCTGGCTCGGCACCGGGCGGGAGGCGCTGCGGCTGCGCGGCACGCCCGGCAGCCGGTTGATGCTGCTCGGCGGCGCGCCCTTCGAGGAGCCGCTGGTGATGTGGTGGAACTTCGTCGGCCGTGACCACGAGGAGATCGTCGCCGCCCGGGAGGACTGGATGGCCGGACGGCGGTTCGGAGTGGTCGCCAACGACCCGGACCCACCGCTGCCCGCACCGGCCCTGCCCACCGTCCGGCTCAAGGCCCGTGACCGCACCGGCGGCTTCCACGACTAGCGCCTGCGTACCGGCCCTGGCCGGTGCCCTGACGGGGTCGCGCCGGAGGAGGTTCGGACGCCCGAGGCGGCGGATGAAACCGTTCGACGGCACCCACTGTCCGTTCGGCTGATGGCGTGCGGTAAACTCGCCGCAGTAACAGCAGTCGCCCGGTGCGGGTGGCTGTCGCCGCCTGGTGGTCGCGACCCGGTTCGGGCGTTCCGCCGCCAGGGCAGGCGGTTACGCAGGGGCGCCCCCGGCTGCGGTTCGTGGTTGGGGCGCCCCCCTGCATCGGCCCCCCGGGTGCGCCCGCCCGATCCGACGGGCCGGCCCGGTACGGCTCAGATGCCACGCAGATGCTGTGACACCCGTTGGTGACGCTTGTCGCGTGCCTGGGCGGCGCGCTGCGAATCGGTGATCCCGTCAGCCGCGTCGATGCCGGCCGAACGGGCCACCTGGTTGCCGTTGGCGTAATCCACCGGAGGCAGCGCGCGTAGGGCCTGCAACACGTCTGGCGGGGCCCCTTCGCGTTCGGCCTCGCGTACCACCTCGTCCTTGCCCGCGGGGTAGTCCAGGCTGGACAGGTATTGCAGGACGTCGGCGTAACTCGCCATGGTGTCGGCTCCTCCCGGCTTCGATCCGGCCACGACCGGGCGCGGATACCCGACCCGGGGCCGCTCACGCACTCGGGTCCGGTGGGAAAAACCGCCGGCGGCCGCCGTTTTCCCCGCAGGTCGGGTGGGTAAGCGCCGGCCGGAGGGGATGGCCGATGAACTACGACACCTTCGTCGACCAGGTCGCCCAGCGCGCCGGGACGTCGTCGTCGCGGGCGGTGGAGCTGATCCGGGCGACGCTGGAGACGCTGGCCGAGCGGCTGACCGGTGGCGAGGTGCTCGACCTGGCCGTACAACTGCCCGCCCCGCTGCGGCTGCCGCTGCGTCCCACACCGGACACCGAGGCGGCACAGCGGTTCGGCGCGGCCGAGTTCGTCGCCCGGGTGGCCCTGCGCGCCGGGATCGAGGAGCGGGCCGCCCGGGACGCGGCCCGTGCGGTCTTCATCACGCTGCGGGAGGCGGTGACCGGCGGAGAGTTCGACGAGTTGGTGGTCCAGCTGCCCCGCGACTACCGCGACATGGTCGAGCCCGCCCTGGCGCCCGGGGCGACACTGCGCCGCGCTACCTGACCGCCGCCGTCGCCCGGAGCCGGGTGATCCGGTCCTGGTCGAAGCCGATCTCGGCGAGGATCTCGTCGGTGTGCTCGCCCGGCCACGGGGGTGGCCGGCGGATCGCGGTCGGGGTGGCGGAGAACCGAGGCGCCGGCGCCGGCTGGACGACGCCGTCGCGGAGCACGAAGGTCTCCCGGGCGGCCAGGTGCGGGTGCTCCGGTGCCTCCCGCCAGTCCAGCACCGGCGCGACGCAGGCGTCGGAGGTGGTGAGCAGCGCCGCCCACTCGTCGCGGGTCCGGGTGCGGAACAGGCGCGCCCAGGCCGCCCGCAACGCCGGCCAGTTCGCCGGGTCGGTCCGGTCGACCGGCTCGTCCGGGGGGAGCGGGAACCCGGTGAGCCGGACCAGTTCGTCGTAGAAGCGCGGCTCCAACGCGCCCACGGCGAGGTAGCGCCCGTCGGCGCACTCGTAGGTGTCGTAGAACGGGGCGCCCCCGTCGAGCAGGTTGACCCCGCGCGGTTCCTGCCACATGCCGAGCTGGCGCAGCGCGTGGATCTGGGTGCTGAGCACGGCGACACCGTCCACGATGGCGGCGTCGACGACCTGGCCGGTGGCCCCGCCGCGCACCGCGTACAGCGCGGAGACGACACCCAGCGCGAGCATCATGCCGCCGCCACCGAAGTCGCCGAGCAGGTTCATCGGTGGCACCGGCGGCTCACCGGCGCGGCCGATGCCGTGCAACGCGCCGGTCAGCGCCAGGTAGTCGATGTCGTGCCCGGCGTACGGGGCGTTCGGGCCGTCCTGACCCCATCCGGTCATCCGGCCGTAGACCAGCGCCGGGTTGACCGCGTGGCAGTCGGCCGGGCCGACACCGAGCCGCTCGGTGACCCCGGGCCGGAACCCCTCGATGAGGGCGTCGGCGCCGCCGACCAGGGCCAGCACCACCTCGCGCCCCTCGGCCGACTTCAGGTCCACCCCGATCGAGCGGCGTCCCCGGTTGAGCAGGTCGGGGTGCGGGGTGCCGAAGGCGCTGGTGTCCACCTCGGTGGCCCGGTCGACCCGGATCACGTCGGCTCCCAGGTCGGCCAGCATCATGGCGGCGAACGGCCCCGGTCCGATCCCGGCCAGCTCCACCACGCGTACGCCGGCCAGCGGGCCGGTCGGCAGGTCTGCGCTCACCCGGTCACGATAGGCGCTTGCCGTGGTGCTGCTTTCCGGGGCTGTGACCTGCGGCATCCGGTACCGCGACGCCCCGCATGGCGGGCGGGATCGGGCTGCCCTAACCTTGTCACCACGAGGGGAGTACTTCCTACGAACCATGCCGGTCAGTACGGCGCGCCCGGAGCGTGCCTCGGGTGGTTGCCCACGAAATCGTGGGTGAAGGAGACCTCGAACATGACACGGTGTTCGAGGAGGCCCCCCTATGTCCGATTTGTCGCTCGCGGCTGGTCTGCAGACCATCGGCACGCCCTCGCTCTGGGCGATCACCCTCGCCGGGGTCGTCGCCCTGCTGGTGCTCGACTTCGTGGTCACGCGTCGCCCGCACGAGGTGTCACTCAAGGAAGCGCTGGGCTGGTCGGCCTTCTACATAGCCCTGCCGCTGGCCTTCGGCGCCTGGGTCTGGTCCCAGTACGGGCGGCAGGAGGGCATCGACTACCTCGCGGGTTATCTCGTCGAGAAGTCGCTGTCGGTCGACAACCTCTTCGTCTTCATGCTGCTGCTGGCGGCCTTCGCGGTGCCGTCCGTGCTGGCCCAACGGGTGCTGCTGTTCGGCATCACCGGAGCGTTGGTGCTGCGCGGCATCTTCATCGCCCTCGGCGCGGCAGCCCTGCAGACCCTGGACTTCGCCTTCCTGATCTTCGCGCTGATCCTGCTGTTCACCGCCGCAAAGCTGCTCCGCGACGCGTTCACCGGACACGAGCAGTCGGTGGACATCGGCACCATGCGTTCGGTGCGTCTGCTGCGCCGCTTCATGCCGGTGGTCAACGAGTACCACGGCACCAAGATGACGGTGCGGGTCGACGGGCGGCGGGCGCTCACCCCGCTCGCGCTGGTGGTGGTGGCGGTGCTCGCCACCGACGTGGTCTTCGCCGTCGACTCGGTGCCGGCCGTGTACGGCATCACCGAGGACCCGTACCTCGTCTTCGCCACCAACGCCTTCGCCCTGCTCGGCCTGCGGGCGCTGTACTTCGTGCTGCACGCGGCGCTGAGCCGCCTGGTCCACCTCACCTACGGTCTGGCGATCATCCTGGCCTTCATCGGCGTCAAGCTCGGTCTGCACTGGGCGCACGGCATCTGGGAGGGCGTGCCGTTGATCCCTACCGAGATCTCCCTCGGGGTCATCGTCGTGGTGCTGACCGTGGTCACCATCACCAGCCTGCGGGCGACCCGCAACGTGGTGCCGGGCTCCAAAGAGGTCGTCACCGAGCGGAAGTGAGTCCTCCGGACCGCACGGGCCGCCCGGGTGGGTCGAACCGACCCGGGCCCGGTGATCGCCGTGGTAGGACTGAGCGGTGGGTATCGTCACGCCGGGCTTCACGGGTCGACCCCGCGCCGAGGCACCGGATCTGCCTCCCGGCCAGTATCTGACGCCGGACTTCCCGGTGCTCTCCGCCGGCCCGACCCCACGGGTGCCACGTGACCAGTGGGAGTTCGTGATCAGCACCGAGACGGGTACGGAGCACCGGTGGAGCTGGGACGAGATGATGGCGCTGCCGCAGCAGACACCGACCGTCGACATCCACTGCGTCACCCGCTGGTCGAAGCTCGGCACCACCTGGCGGGGCGTCTGCCTGGACACGCTGCTCGACGGCGTGGACACCGCCGCCGACTACGCCCTGGCCCACTCCTACGGCGGCTACACCACCAACCTGCCGTTGGCGGACCTGCGCGACGGGCAGGCCTGGTTGGTGCACACCTACGACGGCGAGGACCTGCCGGCCGAGCACGGTGGGCCGGCCCGCCTGCTCGTACCCCACCTCTACTTCTGGAAGTCCGCCAAGTGGGTGCGCGGCCTCCGCCTCACCGTCGAGGACACCCCCGGCTTCTGGGAGACCGCCGGCTACCACGACTACGGCGACCCGTGGCGTGAGCAGCGGTACCAGGGCGATTGAGCGGTCGGACGAGCTGGCGCGCGGCCCGGTTGGTGGACCACCGGGCCGAGACGCCGACCGCGCGGACCCTGGTGCTGGAGGTGCCGGGCTGGCCGACCCACCTGCCCGGCCAGCACGTCGACATCCGGCTCACCGCGCCGGACGGCTACCAGGCCGCCCGGTCGTACTCGCTGGCCGACTCCGCCGACGGCGACCGGATCGAGGTGTGCGTCCAGCGGGTGACCGACGGCGAGGTGTCGCCGTTCCTGGTCGACGACTACCGCGTGGGTGACCCGGTCGAGGTACGCGGGCCGATCGGCGGCTGGTTCGTCTGGCGGCCTCAGCAGACCGAGCCGGTGCTGCTCGTCGCCGGTGGATCGGGGGTGGTGCCGCTGATGGCCATGATCAGGGCACGTCGGGCGGCCGGGAGCCGGGTTCCGTTCCGGCTGATCTACTCCGTACGCACCCCCGACGACGCCTTATACCCCGACGAACTGCGGCGACGGGTACGCGACGACGCCGGGCTCGACGTGGCGTACGCCTACACCCGGCGGACGCCCGACGGGTGGCGCGGCGAACCCCACCGGCTCGGCCTCGCCGACGTCAACACGCACGGCTGGCCGCCGGAGCTGGAGCCGTCGGTGTACGTGTGCGGACCGACAGGGTTCGTGGAGGCCGTCTCCGACCTGCTCGTCGGCCTGGGCCACCCGGCGCGCCGGATCCGCACCGAACGCTTCGGCCCGACCGGCTGAGAGGAGACGCGGATGACCGCGCTGCCCTATGTGGACGGCAACATGCTCGACGGCCCGTTGGGGGAGGTGTTCGCGGTCGACCTGAGCACCGCCACCGGCCGATGCGCCCACTGCGGCACCCCCGGCCCGATGGCGGCGCTGCGGGTCTACCCGTACGCGCCCGGCCTGGTGGGTCGCTGCCCGACCTGCCTCGAGGTGATGCTACGGCTGGTCCGTGCCCCGGACCGGGCCTGGCTGGACCTGCGCGGAGCCACCGTCCTTGAGTTCCCGATGCCGCTCGACCGGCCACGCTGACGGTAGGCCGCTCGGGGCCCACGGCCCGATCGACTGGGCGGACGACGTTTGTCGGCACGTACGGCGGGAACCGGGCCGAAATGACGAAGCCTCGTGTGGTGATCGTGGGGGCCGGGTTCGCCGGGTACCACGCGGCGAAGACGTTGAGTCGGCTGGCCCGCGGCCGAGCCGAGATCGTCCTGCTGAACTCGACCGACTATTTCCTGTACCTACCGCTGCTGCCGGAGGTGGCGGCCGGGGTGGTGGAGCCGGGCCGGATCGCGGTGCCGCTGGCCGGCACGCTGGACGGCGTACGGGTGGTCATCGGTGAGGCGGACAGCGTCGATTTGCAGAACCGGTGGGTCGGCTTCACCCAGCCGGAGGGCGAGCGCAACCGGCTGGCGTACGACCGGCTGGTCCTGGCCGTCGGCAGCGTGAACAAGCTGCTGCCGATCCCCGGCGTGACCGAGTACGCCCACGGCTTCCGTGGCCTGCCCGAGGCGCTCTACCTGCACGACCACGTGGTCCGGCAGATCGAGTTGGCCGAGCAGGCCGAGGATCCGGCCGAGCAGCAGGCACGAGCCACGTTCGTGGTGGTCGGAGCCGGCTACACCGGCACCGAGGTGGCCGCGCACGGCATCCTGTTCACCGACGAACTCGCCGCCCAGCGCCCCCATCTCAAGGTCCGACCCCGGTGGATGCTGCTGGACGTCGCCCCCCGGGTGCTACCGGAGCTGGACCGTCGGATGTCGGTCACCGCGGACCGGGTGTTGCGTCGCCGTGGGGTGGACGTGCGGATGGGCACCTCGGTCGCGGTCGCCACCTCCGACGGGGTCAAGCTCACCGACGGCGAGTACGTGCCCACCTGTTCGCTGGTCTGGTGCGTGGGCGTACGACCTGACCCGTTCGTGGCGGAACTGGGTCTGCGGACCGAGAAGGGACGGCTGGTCGTCGACGAGTACCTCAACGTCCCCGGGTTCCCCGAGGTCTACGCCTGCGGTGACGCCGCCGCGGTGCCCGATCTGACCCGCCCCGGCGAGATCTGCACCATGACGGCCCAGCACGCGCAGCGGCAGGGCAAGCTGGCCGCGCACAACATCGCCGCCTCGTACGGGCAGGGACGTCGTCGGCCGTACAAGCACCACGACCTCGGTTGGGTGGTGGACCTCGGCGGCAAGCAGGCGGCGGCGAACCCGCTGAAGGTGCCGCTGTCCGGCCTGCCCGCCAAGGCGGTGACCCGTGGCTACCACCTGCTCGCGATGCCCGGCAACCGGGCCCGGGTGAGTGCCGACTGGGTCCTCGACGCGGCGTTGCCCCGGTCGGCGGCACAACTCGGACTGATCTCCGCTGCCGCCGTACCGCTGGAGAGCTCGTCACCCGAGATGCCGGCGCGGGTCCACTGACCTCGGGTGGCCCCTCGCCCGCGTCGGCACGCGGGTTCGTGCGGTCGTGGGCGCCGCGCCCACGACCGCACGAGCGACGTCACGCCGACTCAGCCGGCGGCCATTCCGGCGCCCGCCTCGTCGACGGCGTCATCGACCGCGTGTGCCAGGTCGATGTCGCTCGCGGTCACCGCCCCGGCGTTGCCGGAGGTCACGGTCAGCACCGCGGTGGTCGGGTCGGCCCGGCCGATCCGTGGCCCGCGCCCCAACTGCTGGCGGAGCAGGTCGAGCCGGTCCAGGACCCGGTCGAGGTTGCTCGGCGGCAGCTCCAGGGTGCGCGACAGCGCGTTGCCGTCACCGGACCAGTAGGGCAGGTCGGCCAGGGCGGCACGCAGCTCGGCCGCCGACAACGGCGGGGTCGAACCGACCACGCCGACGACGCCGCCACCGGCCGGCGGTGGCTCCAGCAGCTCCCGCAGCTCGTCCGGTACGTGCAGCGACTCGATCAGGTCACCGTCGTGCTCGGCGAGTGCGGCGAGCGTCGCCTGGGCCTGATAGCGGGCCTGCTCCGGGGTGCGACCACTGATCCGGGCCACCTCGGACAGGAAGCCACCCAGATCCTGGTGCCGCTCGATGCCGTCCACCGGGACCACGTCGTGCAGTGTGGTGGGGACGGCCTCCAGCAGCCGACGACGTTCGCCGTCCTGGAGGGCCCAGGCCAGGACGAGCACCGTCGACTCGACCCCGACCTTGGCGGTGCGGAAGTCGACGCCGGAACGGCGGACGACGTCCTCGACCAGGTCGCGGTAGCCCACCGTGGTGATGCCCGGCGCCGACAGACCCGGCTCTGGAAGGGGCCGGGGCGCCTGCGGGACCCCGGCGGGCGGAGGAGCGGGGCCGCCGCGAGTGGTGTCCGGTTTGTGGCGGGCACCGGCCGGCGCGGGGCCGGCTCGCCGGCTCTGGTCGAGGTGGGTGAGCTGCTTGGACGCGCTCAGGCTGGCCCCGGTGTCGGCGGCTCGCATACCACGTTCCCGGGCCTGCCGGGCCAGGGCCCGACGGCGCTGGTTGTCACCCTCCATCTGTTTACGCATGGCGTACCTCGCTTCCGTTGGTGTCGGCCGCTTCGTCGATGGCCTTCCCGGCCGCCGCCGGGGCGAAACGGCCGGGGCGCAGCGGGCAGGGTGGCCCTCGGCCGGTGTCGGCCGGGCTTCATCCCGCCCGGGTGAGGGTCCGTCACCCGGGCGGGGCCGACGATCGTGGTGGCCGGAGATCTTCCGAGAGACCCGGCGGAAGGGCAGGTCCGTGATGAAGCGGATAGTCGAGATCGTCCCTGCTCGACCCGGTTGGTACTCCCGGTGGCAGGTGGAGCCCGAGCGCACCCGCTGCTACCCGGTGAGCCTGTGGGCGCTGGTGGAGGAGAGCGACGGTGGGGGTCGCGAGGTGATCGGGGTGGACTGCGTCGGTCAGTGGCCCGGAGCACCGGACGACGGGACGGATGCCGAGTTCGTCCGCTATCTGTTCAGAACTCCCGATTCGGGCCCGCCGGAGGACGCGGAGCCGACCACCGAGCCCCACCGCGTGGGTCCGTACCCGGTCCCGGCCCCCTGAGCCACCCTCCGGCCCCCGACCCCTGGTCCCAGGGTCGGGGGCCACCCCTCGGGTGGCCCGGCCGGCTCAGCCGGCCGCCGGCACGTCGCTGTCCCCGACGACGTCGGATCCGGTGGCCGGCGGAAGCTCCAGCAGGTCGGCGAGGCCGGTGCGGTCCAGCAGGTGGCGCAGCGCGGCGTTGACACCGGTCAGTCGCAGCGGCGCCGAGCCGCCTCGATGCGCCAGCACGAAGGCGCTGAGCCCGGAGGAGTCACACAGACCCACCCCGGTGAGATCGATGACCAACTGCCGGTAGCCGTCGCGGCGCAGCGCGTCGACGGCGTCGACGAGCTCCGGCGCGCTGTCGAAGTCCAGGTCGCCGGTCAGCCGCAACTCGGCCCGCCCCGCGTCGCGCCGGTCGATCTCGATGACCAACAGCTGTGCCGACATGACTTCATGCTCCCAGGACGCCGACCGGGCGCAAGTCGCGGGGTGGGACAGGCGGCGGTGCCGAGGAGACGTCGCTACGCGGTGGCCGGAGACTGGTCGTCGGGCGCGGCGTCGGTGGGCTCGCGGGCCAGCAGGCCGGTGACCCCGGTCATGTCGAGGATGGCCTGGAGGAACCGGGGGACCGCGCGCAGCCGCAGCCGGGTGTCCCGCTGCTGCCCCTCACGCCAGGCGTGCACGATCACGCTGAGTCCGGTGCTGTCGACGAACTGGAGGCCGCCGAAGTCGAGCACCAGCGTGGCCGGGGCGGTGCTCACGATCTGGTCGATCTCGCGCCGCAGCGACTCGGCGGAGGCGTACGCGAGGTCACCGGCGACCCGGATCACGGGTGCGTCGGGGTCGGACCGGTCGACGGACACGCTCAGCGGCGAGGTCTCGGGTCTGCGACCGTGGGACAGCAACGATCACGCCTTCCGCAGGTGGCGGGCGGGCAGGGGCGCTCGGATCGTAACAACGTCGAGCTGAGCCGCGTGTCAGGCGGTCGTCAGCGTCCGACGGCCGCCTCAGCCGGGTGGCACCACCCGCCAAGCCGCGTAGGCTGGGTGCGGGACATGACCAAGCAGGCCGCTCGACGCGGCTGCGGAACGCGACAAGGAGCGAGGCTCAAGCTGGTGACAGGTGCCGACGTCAGGGACCTCGACCCCGGCGACGGACGGTCTTCCACACCGAGTGTCGCCCGGGCCCCGGCCTGGCGCGCGTCCACCTCCCGTCCGGCTGCCGGGCTGCCCGCGCTGGACCGGCCCCAGGGCCAACTCGCCGCCGACTGGCCCGACGTCGCCGAGCATCTCCGCGAAGGCGTGGTGGTGTGCGGCCCGGACGGTACGGTCCGGTACCTCAGCCCGGTGGCGCAGCGGCTGCTGCCGGAAGTGGTCGTCGGCGGCACCCTCGCGGTGGTCGAGCGGCTCGCCTCGGCAGATCCACACCTGCGCCATCACGGCCGACGGTTGCGGGTGCGTCGGGTCGCCCTGTCCGCCGGGCGGAGCTGCTGGTACGTCGAGGACGTCAGCGACAGCGAACAGCGGGCCGAGGAACTGGCCGCCGAGCGGGCCAGGTCGTCCTTCCTGGCCGTGGTCGGCGACAAGCTGGGCAACCCGCTGCACCCGGATCGGGCCGCCGCCGCGGTGGTCCGCCTCGCCGTACCCACCCTGGCGGAGGTGGCGGTGCTGGTGTTGGCACCCCGCTCCGGCCGGGCCCGATGGTGGCGTGCCCGCCAGGGCCCGGACGCCACGCCCACCGTCGACCACGGCGTACTCGGCGCGACGGAACTTCCCCCGGCGATCGCCGAGAGCCTGCGGGGCACCCAGCCGCAGACCGTGGACTGGCTGGTCGAGCAGAGCATCGACGCGGGTTGGCTGCCCGGTGTCGCCGCCACCGAGGTGGCTGCCCGCCTGGTGCCGTTGCCGGGCCGGGACGGGCCCGCCGGGGTGCTGCTGGTCGCGCGGGGATCGGGTGACTGGTACGGCGAGGACGACGTCGACCTGGTCCGCGCCTTCGCCGGCCGGGCCGGTGCGGCGTTGACCACCGCGCTGCTCTACCGCGAGCAGGCCGAGGTGGCCGACATGTTGCAGGCCAGTTTGCTGCCCGTCGAGCCGACACCGGCACCGGGTGTGCAGTGGGGTACGGCGTACCGCCCGGCGCAGGCCAGTCTGCGCATCGGCGGTGACTTCTACGGCTCGCACCGGCTGCCCGACGGCGGTTCGGTGTTCTACCTCGGCGACGTCTCCGGCAAGGGGGTCGAGGCGGCGGTCTTCACCGGGCAGCTGCGTCAGTGTCTGCACGCGTTGCACCGGGTCGAGCACCAGCCCGCCAAGCTGTTGCGGCTGCTCAACGACGCCCTGCTGGAGACGACCCTGGCGCACGGTCAGGGTCGGTTCGCCACCATGGTGCTGGGGGTGGTCCGTCCTGACCGCGACGGTGGCCTGTCGCTGACACTGGCCGGCGGGGGGCACCTGCCGCCGCTGGTGTTGCGTAACTCCGGCGAGGTGGAGCAGGTGCCGCTGAACGGCATGCTCATCGGCGTGGTGCCGGACCCACGGATCGGCCAGGTCACCACCCGGCTGGCCCCGGGCGAGACCTGCCTGCTCTACAGCGACGGAGTCACCGAGGCGCGGGGCGGGCGGCGGGGTGAGGAGCTGCTCGGCACCGATCGCCTGATCCAGGCGCTCGACGGGTGTCACCGGATGCCGGCACCCGCGCTGGCCGAGCGGATCGAGCAGATCACCTGCGACTGGCTGGCCCAGCGGGACCACGACGACATCGCGGTGCTGGCGCTGCGCGCCGCCGGAGCGGGTGGCCGCCCCCAGCGGCACCTGCACGCGGTCCCGACAGCGGTCGAGTCGCAGCCGCAGGAGAGGATCGCCCGGTGACCACCGCGACGAGGGACACCGTGCCCGGGGCCGTCTACCAGGATTACCTGCACTGTCTGGCCGAGGCCGACGAGTACGGCGCGATCGAGGTGGCCCGCGGACTGCTCGCCACCGGCGTGGCCGCCGATCGCGTCCTGCTGGAACTCGTGGCACCGGCGCAGGCCGAGGTGGGGGAGCGGTGGGCCCGCAACGAGTGGAGCGTGGCCCAGGAGCACGCGGCGACGCACATCAGCGAACGGGTGGTGGCGGCGGTCGCCGCGTACGCGGACGTCCGTCCGACCCGCCCCCGGATCGTGGTGGCCTGCATGGACGGCGAGTGGCACGCGCTGCCGGCGCGGCTGGTCGCCGAGGTGCTCCGGCTGCGCGGTTGGCAGGTCACCTTCCTGGGCGCCAGCGTCCCGGCCGCCCACCTGATGTCGTATCTGCACCGGTACGACGCCCACGCGGTGGCGCTCGCCTCCGCGCTGCCGATGCGGTTGCCCCACGCGCACCGGATGATCGAGGCGTGCCGGCGTTCGGACGTGCCGGTCCTGGTCGGCGGGCGGGGCTTCGGCACGGACGGCCGGTGGGCGCGGCGGCTCGGCGTGCCGTGGGCCGCCAACGCCGTCGACGCCGCCGCCCTGCTCGACGACGAGCGGGCCCTGCGCGCGTCGACACCGGCGGCCCTGGCGCACCTGGGCGACGACGAGTACGCCGGTCTGGTCAACCGTCGTGGCGAGCTGATCGACTCGGCGCTGGTCGAGTTGGCGCGGCAGTTCCCGGCCATCGGCGGCTACCGGCCCGCCCAGCTGGACTCGACGATCAGCGACCTCGGGTACATCCTCGACTTCCTGGCCGCCGCGCTCTACGTCGACGACGGATCGCTGTTCGCCGAGTTCATCGAGTGGCTGGCCACCATCCTGGACAGCCGTGGGGTGCCGGCCGCGACGGTGGACGCCGCGCTGGCTCACTACGGGCGGGTGTTGCACGACTTTCCCCGGGCGGTGGAGCACCTCCAGGGTGGCCGCGCGGTGCTGTCGGCAGGTTGACCGAACCGGGCGCGACCCGGCTGCGACACGCCGGACCCCGGCGGACACCGACCGTCCGACGATGGGCTAGATTTCCGCCAGCGCGGGGCCGGCAGGTTCCGTCCTGGCCGACCTGAGGCAGGTAGAGATGGGCGCACACACCCTCGCTCCGGTTCGTATTCTCGTCGTCGACGACGACCCGGGCGACGTGCTCATGATCGAGGAAGCGCTGGCCACCTCGGACGTCGAGAAGGTGATCGACGTGGTCGGTGACGGCCAGGAGGCGATGGAGTTCCTCCGCCGCGAGGGCCGTCACAGCGACGCGCAGCGGCCGGACGTGATCCTGCTCGACCTCAACATGCCGAGGATGGACGGGCGTCAGGTGCTCGGAGAGGTGAAGGGCGACGAGGATCTGCGGACCATCCCGATCGTCGTGCTCACCACCTCGAACGCGGACACCGACATCATCAGCAGCTACACGTTGCAGGCCAACGCGTACGTGACCAAGCCGATCGACCTGGACGACTTCAACGACGTGGTGCACCGCATCGACGAGTTCTTCGGTCGGGTGGTGGTGTTGCCCAAGCGGAGCTGAGTCGCCGTCTCCGGCTTCGGCTCAGGTCAGTGCCGCCACGACGGTCGCGGCCCGCTCCTCGTGCTGGGCGTAGGCGTACGGGTAGGCGGAGATCTGCACGGCCTGGGCGGCCAGGGTCAGGCTCATCTGCTGCCAGCCGGGCACCTCCAGCAACGCCTCGTAGAACGCGCGGGCCGCGTACGCCGGCCGCATCAGGTCCCGTACGGTGCCCCACCCGCTGCTGGGCCGCTGCTGGAACAACCCGACGGAGTCGTGGTCCCAGCCGATGGCCTGGTGCGGGTAGTTCTGCGACTCGGGCAGCACGCCGCTGGCGTAGTTGAGCAGGGTGCTCTCCTGCATCGCGGTGGCGACCGCGATCACCAGCCCCTGGCGGGGGATCTGCATGTCGACGCCGACGTCCACGATCGTCTTGGCGTTGTCCATCTGTGCCTGGCTGAGCCCGGCGACCGGCCGGGGGCGCGGTGGCTTGGTGGGGGCCTTCTTCTTCGTCGCCTTCGGCTTGGGACTGGCCGACGGCTTGGCGGTCGGGGAGGCCGACGGGCTGGCGCTGGTCGACGGCGGCGTGGGGCTGCGGTCGAGGGATCGGGAGGCGGCCTCGTCCTGGGCGGCCAGGGCGCGGTCGGTGAGTGCCTCGGTCACCTGCCGTGGCGGTGCCTGCTCGCCGTCGGACCGGGTCGCCACCACGGCGGTCGCGCCGAGGCAGCAGGTCACACCGGTGGCCAGGGCGACCCGGACGGGGGTGGAGGTGAGCGCCGCGCGAAGGCCGCGACGTGGCGTCGGTACGGCGCGATGTCGCCCCATCGGCTGTTCGGTGGAGGGATGATCGGCCGATGGGGTAGCCGATGCTTCGGGGGTCAGCGTCTGGTCGATGTCGTCGTCGGGATGCACCCGCCGAGGCTAGAAAGTCAACGGCCGACTGCCATCGGCCCGGTTGGTGGCATGCGCCACATTTTGTGGCTATCCGCCAGGTGATTCTCCGTGGCGAGTATCAAACCGGAGGAGTATCTCTTGTCCGTCCCAGGGTAAATATCCGAAATACCCCTACAAAACAGGGCTAAAACTGGATCTTGCGGGCCGTTGTGGGTGCTGCCGGTGGCCTCCCCCGAACGGACGACGCGAGGTCGACCCGGCCGTGCGCCCGGGTGGGACGGTCGGGCCACACCGCCGATGATCCGCCTGGTACGGCGGCGTCCGACAGGCGGGGCGCTCCGGCGACGGCGACGAGCGCGCGACGCGCGCTCCCGGGATCAGTGTCGGCCGTTCTCCGCCGGGCTGACGGTGAGCCGGTGCCGCCCGTCGTCGACGCTGGAGAACGGCCACAGTCGGTCGGCGTGCTCGACCAGTTCGGCGAGCTGCTGTCGACTCAGCCCCACCGACGAGATCGAGGCGTGCACGTCGGCCCGGTACCGGCCGTCGTCGTCGCGTCCGAGTTTCGCCTCCGCGCGTACCTGCACGGTGTGCGCCTCGTCGGTGATGCCGCTGGCCGCCTCGACTGCCGCGTGGTGCAGGCAGGACGCGAACGCGGCGGCCAGCAGCTGCGACGGGGTCAGCCCGGTGCAGTGCGGTGCCAGCGGCGAGGCGAGGGCGGTCGACAGCGCCTCGTCGTCGGTGTGGATGTGACCGCCCTCGGCGGTCGCGGCGGCAACCTCGTTCAGCCAGGAACTCGGCATCGCGTTCCTCCCGTCACTCCCCGCCCGGCTACCCGGGGCCGGTCGGGTGAAACCGGGGAATCACCCGCCGTGCCGACTCCATACCGCGCCGGCCGCGGCCTCGGTGACCTCGGCCGCCGCGCGATCCGTCCACGGGCTGACCACCGGCCGTCGCTGCCGTGGCATCAGCGGCTCGTGCATCGGCACGTACACCCGGGCGTCGACCGCCTCGGCCAGCAGCAGCGCGGCCACCAGGCTGCTCGGCCGCCGGGTCGGGTCGTCGGCGAGGCAGCGCAGGCACAAATCGGCCACCTCGGTGGGCAGCCCGGGCAGGTCGGGCAGGGGGCGCGGCGCCTGGCGTCTCTGCCGTCCGAGCAGCTGAGCGACGGTGTCCGCCGCGTGCGGCAGGCGTCCCGCGAGGCAGTAGTAGAGCAGGACGCCGAGGGCGTAGATATCCGCCGCCGGGGTCACCGGTGCCCGGTGCAGCTGCTCGGGCGCCAGGTACGCGGGCGTACCGACCACGACGCCGTCGGGCGCGGTGTCGGCGGCACCGGCCGGGGAGGCGATGCCGAAGTCGAGCACCTTCACCCCGGACGGGGTGAGCATCACGTTGGCCGGCTTGATGTCCCGGTGCACGATGCCGTGGGCGTGTGCCGCGGCCAGCGCGGCGCTCACCTCCGCACAGACGCGCACCGCGATCCGCCAGTCCAGCGGGCCGGCCCGCAGGTGTGCGGCCAGGTTCTGCCCCTCGGCCAGCTCCATCACGATGTACGGCAGTTCCTGCCCCACCCCGGTGCCGCAGGTGCCGAAGTCGTGCACGCTGGCCACGTTCGGATGGACCAGGCGGGCCGCGGAACGGGCCTCGTCGCGGATCCGCTCCACCGCGGCCGTACCGTCCGGTTGACCGGGCAGGACCAGCTTCACCGCCACCGGGCGGTCCAGCACCGTGTCGTGTGCCCGCCACACCTCGGACATCCCGCCGATGCCGATGCGCCGTTCGAGCCGGTAGCGCCCGTCCAGCGTACGCATCGACCGCCTCCTGTCCTCGTGGTGCTCCACCCTTGGCGTGCGACACCGTGGCCTCGGCACGGTACCCCACCTCCGATCAGGGCAAACCCGCCTCGGACGGCGGCTGGTGCGTTAGCGTGCGAGCCGGGACGCCCGACGCACCGGGCGAGCTGGAGGCCGATCGTGATGAGTGAGGTGACCGTACGTTTCGTTGGTGGTCCGGCCCACGACCTGGTCCGGTCGTTGCCGGCCGGTCCGGACGGCACTCCGCCACGGCTATGGGTGCTGCGTCGGCCGCAGGAGGCGCCGACGTCGGCGGCCGACCACCTCTACGTGCGGCAACGACCCGACGGATCGGGTACCTGGTCCATGCGCTTCGTCCGTACCGATCCGGTCGGCGTGACCGAGTGATCCCGTGCCGACCCCGTCCGGCAGTGACCACGGCGGCCCGTCCGGCCGTGACCACACAGCCGGCACACAGCAGCCGCACAAGTGGGATCCAGTACGCGGCACCACCATGAGAACCATGACCATCGAGGGGGAGGCCACGCCGGGCCGGGTGGAGCTGCGGCGGCCGAACGGTGAACCGGTCCGGGTGCTGGTCGTCGACGACGAGCCGACCCTGACCGATCTGCTGTCCATGGCGTTGCGCTACGAGGGCTGGCAGGTGCGTACCGCAGGAGACGGCATGGCCGCGGTGCGCGTGGCCCGGCAGTTCCGACCGGACGCGGTGGTGCTCGACGTGATGCTGCCCGACCTGGACGGCTTCCAGGTGTTGCGCAGGCTGCGGGCGGACAACGAGACCGTGCCGGTGCTCTTCCTGACCGCCCGGGACGCGGTCGAGGACCGCGTCGCCGGGCTGACCGTCGGCGGCGACGACTACGTGACCAAGCCGTTCAGCCTGGAGGAGGTCATCGCGCGGCTGCGCGCGCTGCTGCGGCGCTCCGGCTTCACGGTGGCCCGGCCGGACGCGGTGCTCACCGTCGGCGACCTCACCCTCGACGAGGACAGCCACGAGGTGCGCCGGGACGGCCGGCTGATCAACCTGACCGCCACCGAGTTCGAGCTGCTGCGCTACCTGATGCGCAACCCCCGACGGGTGCTGAGCAAGGCGCAGATCCTCGACCGGGTGTGGAACTACGACTTCGGCGGCCAGGCCAACGTCGTCGAGCTGTACATCTCGTACCTGCGGAAGAAGATCGACGCCGGTCACCAGCCGATGATCCACACGCTGCGCGGGGCCGGGTACCTGCTCAAGCCGGCCGAGTGACCGGCGTGCGTCGCTGGCTGGCGGGTTGGTCCCTGCGGGCCCGCCTGGTGGTCACCCTGGTGGCGCTGCTCGCCGTGGTCAGCCTCGCCATCGGCGGTTTCACCACCGTGGCGCTACGCCAGTTCCTGATCTCCCGGGTGGACGAGCAGCTCAGCTTCACGTCCGGCGGCCGGCCCGCCGTGGTCTGGGAACCCGGTCGCGGCCTCGGAGCCTGGGGTGACGTGCGGGTGCCGCGCGGCTTCCCGCCCGGCACCATCAGCGCGCAGGTCGTCGACGGCCGGGTCACCGAGGCGTGGACGCTGGTCGGTCGGCAGGAGCAGGCGGTACCGGTCGACGAGGTGGGTCGGCTGGCGACGGTCCCCACCGACGGTCGGGCCCACACCCTCAGCCTGGGGGAGCGGGGCAGCTACCGGGTGGTGGCCCGGCGGACGGTGACCGGGGCCGTGCGGGTGCTCGGCGTGCCGCTGGCCGACGTGCAGGACACCGTCTGGGCGATGGTGGCCGCCCAGGCCGGGATCACCGTCGTCGGGCTGCTCCTCGCCGGGGGTACCGGAGCGATGATCATCCGGGCCACGCTGCGTCCGCTGCGGCGGGTCGCCGCCACCGCCGCGCGGGTCAGCGAGTTGCCGCTCGACCGGGGCGAGGTGGCGCTCTCCGAGCGGGTTCCGGCCGCCGACACCGATCCACGTACCGAGGTCGGACAGGTCGGCTCCGCGCTCAACCGGCTGCTCGGTCACGTCGCCGCCGCGCTCGCGGCCCGACAGGCCAGCGAGACCCGGGTACGCCAGTTCGTCGCCGACGCCAGCCACGAACTGCGTACGCCGCTGGCCGCGATCCGTGGTTACGCCGAGGTGGCGCGTCGGGGGCGCGACGAGGTCCCGCCCGACGTGGCCCACGCCCTGCGCCGGGTCGAGTCGGAGAGCGCCCGGATGACCAGCCTCGTCGACGACCTGCTGCTGCTGGCCCGGCTGGACTCCGGTCGCCCGCTCGCGGTCGAGTCGGTCGACCTCACCGCGCTGGTCGTGGACGCGGTCAGCGACGCGCACGTGGCCGGCCCCGAGCACCACTGGCAGCTCGACCTGCCCGACGAGGTGGTCCGCGTACCCGGCGACCCCGAGCGACTGCACCAGGTGCTGGCCAACCTGCTGGCCAACGCCCGGGTGCACACCCCACCCGGCAGCACCGTCACCACCAGCCTGCGGCGAGCCGACGACGCGGTGGCGCTCAGCGTCACCGACGACGGCCCCGGCATTCCCCCCGAGCTGCGACCCGAGGTGTTCGAACGCTTCGCCCGGGGGGACGGCTCCCGGTCCCGCGCGCACGGCAGCACCGGCCTCGGCCTGGCCATCGTCGCCGCCGTGGTGGCCGCGCACCGGGGCACCGTCACCCTGACCTCCCGCCCGAACCACACCGAGTTCACCCTCCACCTCCCCACCACCCCGCCCCGCACTGACGCACCCACCCCACCGCGTTGATCAAGAAGTTTTGGTCGCCCAGGGAGATCACCTTGGACGAAAACTTCTTGATCGACGTGGAGGAAAGCGCGGTTGTGCCCGACAGGGGAGAGTCGGCGGCGTACGGTGGCATAAGTCCGGCATGGCCCGCTCGCATCGTGAATGTGAGTAATGGCGCTGATGTCGGAGTCGTGACGGCAGAGGGAAGGAGCGGTCGGTGAACCACCTGGCCTACCTGGACGCGGGATCCGGCAGCCTGATCGTGCAGGCGGTGGTCGGCGGGATCGCCGGGGTCGCGGTGGCGGCCAAGCTCTACTGGCGCAGACTCGTCAGCCGGTTCCGCCGCCAGCCCACCGACCAGAGCTGACCCGACGCGATGGTGTCTCCACACCTGGGCCGGTCGACCCGACCGGCCCCGCTCGACATCGACCCCCAACCGGCCCCGCTCGACGTCGACCCCCGACCGGAGCCCGGTTCCTTCCGCGACCCGGCCAACCGGGTGTTCCACGCCGGCGACGACGTGCTGCGCGCGCTCGACCGGACCGCCGCCGCCCACTGGCGGGCCCTCGCCGCCAGCAGCTTCTTCCCGCCACTGCTCGCCGCCGGCAAGGTCTGCGGCACCGAGGAGGTGCCGACCGGGTCGCCGTGGCGGGAACTGCCGACCCACTCGTCCTCGTCGGACTGGGCGACGGTGCTGCGCCACGAGCGCGTCCCGTTCGTGTCGCATCCGTACGAGTGGTCCTTCGCGATGCTGCGCGACGCCGCGTTGCTACACCTGGAGATCCTCCGGGACGCCATGGCGGAGGGCTTCACCACCAAGGACGGCTCGGCGTACAACCTCCAGTGGCGTGGCACCGAGCCGATCTTCATCGACGTCGGGTCCTTCGTCCCGCTGCGCGACGGTGAACCCTGGGCCGGTTACCGGCAGTTCTGCCAGACACTGCTCTACCCGCTGATGCTCGGTGCCCACCTGGGGCTGGCGTTCCAGCCCTGGCTGCGGGCCCAGGTCGACGGCATCTCCCCGGAACAGATGGGTCCGCTGTTCCGGGGCACCCGCCGACTGCTGCCCGGCGTGCTCACCCATGTCCACCTGCACGGCTCCGTGCAGCGCCGCAGCGCCGCCACCAGCACCGCCGACGTACGCGCCCAGCTGCGCGACGCCGGCTACACCCGGGAGCTGGCCCTGGCCACCGCGCGAGGGCTGGAGAAGCTCGTACGCCGTCTGGACCACCAGCCGCCGTCCACGCACTGGGTCGACTACCAGCAGACCTGCGGCTACTCCGGCGACGACCGGGCGGGCAAGGAACGCTTCGTGGTCGACGCGCTGAGCTGCGCCGACCGGCGTCGACTCGTGCTCGACCTGGGTGCCAACGACGGCCGGTACGCCCGCCTCGCCGCCCGGCACGCCGACTACGTGGTCGCCGTCGAGCAGGACCCGTCGGTGGTCGACCGGCTGTATCGCACCCTGCGAGGTGAGGGCCAGCGGCGGGTGCTGCCGTTGGTGATGGACCTGGCGGACCCGTCGCCGGGCGGCGGCTGGCGGGGGATCGAGCGGGCCTCGTTCGCCGCGCGGGCCGAAGCGGACACCGTGCTCGCCCTGGCCCTGGTGCACCACCTGGCGATCGGGCGTAACGTGCCGCTGCCGGAGGTGGTGGACTGCCTCGCCGGTCTCGTCGCGCCCGGCGGCCGGCTGGTGGTCGAGTTCGTCCACCCGGAGGACCCGATGGCGGCCCGGCTGCTGGCCAACAAGCCCGACGGCATCTTCCCCGACTACCGACGGGACGCCTTCGAGGCGCTGCTCGCCGAGCACGGCATCGTGGAAGACCGGCTCGAACTGCCCTCGGGCACCCGCACCCTGTACCGGGTGACCCTTCGGTGACCGACCGTCCCGTCGCCGAGGCCGGCGACGCCGGGACCAACGACGGCCCGGTGTCGCAGGCTGGCGCCGCCGGGCAGCCGGTCGACCGCCGCCGGTGGTGGGGGTGGGACGGCTGGCGGGCCGAGGGCCGCCGACTGCTGGAGCTGACCGCGCTGGTCGGGCTGGTGGTCACCCAGCCGCTGCTGGACGTCCTGGGCCGCAGTCCGGACTTCTTCCTGTTCCACCGGGCCGACCGGGGCGAGATCCTGTTGCTGGTGGCCCTGGTCGCGGTGGTGCCGACGGTGGCTCTCGGGCTGCTCGGGCTGCTCGCCAATCTGGCCGACGGCGCGGCGCGGCGGGCGACCCACAGCCTGCTGTTCGGGCTGCTGATCGCCGCGCTGGCGGTGCAGGTGGGTCGGCACACCACACCGCTGCGCGGCGTACCGTTGCTGCTGGCGGCGTCGGCGGTCGGTGCCGCCGCAGCCGTCGCCCACCGGCGGTGGACGGCGCTCGGCCGGGTGGTGCGGTTCGCGGCCGTCGGACCACCGATCTTCGTGGGGTTGTTCCTGTTCGCCTCGCCCACCGGACCGGTGGTGCTGCCGATCGGTGACGGCGGCGTGGCCGGCACCGCGACCGGCAACCGGCACCCGCCGGTGGTCATGCTGATCCTCGACGAGCTGCCGCTGGTCTCCCTGCTCGACGCCGCCGGTGGCATCGACGCGACCCGGTTCCCGCACTTCGCCGAGTTGGCCGCCGCCTCGACCTGGTACCGCAACGCGACCGGGGTCAGCGGCTGGACGCCGTACGCGTTACCGGCGATGCTGACCGGCCGCTACCCGACGGAACCGTCCGCGCCGCACTACTCGCACCACCCGGACAACCTCTTCACCGCCCTCGGCGGCCTGTACGACATCCGCGCCGAGGAGAGCATCGCCCGGCTCTGCCCACCGAGCCGCTGCGAGCAGCCGGTCACCCCGGAACAGGGGATCGGCGTGCTGGTCCGGGAGACGGGCAAGCTGCTGCGTCAGGTCACCGCGCCGTACGACAGCCGGATCGACCCGGAGAACGCCTACCGGGAACGCACCGCCGAGGAAGTCGGCATCGACGCCGCCGAGCCGGTGCCGACCGACCCGAAGTTCCGCTGGGACAGCCTCAACGTCAACCAGCCGGCCCGGTTCACCGCGTTCCTCAACGGCCTGACCCCCTCGCCTCGCCCGACCCTGCACTTCCTGCACCTGTTGATGCCCCACTCGCCGTGGGCGTTCCTGCCGTCCGGGGCGCGGTACGAGGCACCGGAGGACTTCCCCAACGAGGGTGACGGCTGGGTGGACCTGGCTCGGGCCCGGCACCTCGCCCAACTCGGCTACACCGACCGGCTGATCGGCGAGACGATGCGTACGCTGCGCGCCACCGGGCTGTGGGACGAGGCGCTCGTGGTGGTCACCGCCGATCACGGGGTCAGCTTCACCAAGGGGGTGCAGGGGCGCGGCGAGGACGCGATCCGGGCCGCCGCCGACGAGGTGGCCTGGGTGCCGCTGTTCGTCAAGTCACCAGGCCAGCGGGTCGGGCGGGTCGACGACCGCAACTGGGAACACGTCGACCTGCTGCCCACGGTCGCCGACGAGGCCGCCGTCCGACTGCCCTGGCCGGTCGACGGTCGGTCCGCCCGGCAGACGCCCCGCACGGAGGCGGGCAAGGTGTTCTACGACCAGCCCGCCCAACCGATCTCGATCGGCGGTGGGGTGCCGTCGGCGTCACCACCGGCGGCCCCGCACCGGCTGGTCGGCACCGCCGTGGGCGCGGTGCCGACAGTGGGCAGCGCCCGGGTCGGCGGGCTGAACGCCTTCCGCGCCGTCGACCCCGACGCGGGCGTGCTGCCCGGCATGATCTGGGGCACCGTGGACGAGGACGTCGCCGACGGCACCGAACTGGCGGTGGCCGTCAACGGCACCGTCGCGGCGGTGGTCCCCGTGGTCGCCCCGGACCCGGGCGGCCGGCGCTTCGCGGCGCTGCTCGCCGACGACCGGCTCTTCCGGGCCGGTGCCAACCGCCTCGACCTCTACCTGGTCGGCGACGACGGCGGGCTGCGGCAGCTGTCGATCTCCTGACCGGTCCGCCCTCACCGGGCTGGCGCGTGCAGTCCCGGTCCACTGTCGCGGGCGGATCGTCCGCCGGTTCCACGCTACGTGCGTATTTCGTACCCGTCTGTGCCGGTCGTCGGGGTTTCCCGGCGCTTCGGTCGGGAATCGGGTGACGCATGCCTCACCGCTGAACCACGAGGAGCGGTGTTGCCGCAACCGCAATTACGGTAGAAGCGAAGGCAATTCAACGTAGATCTGCCGGCGAAGCGAGGAACCACATGACGGAAGTCAAGCTCGATCACCCCGGCGGGCAGCTGTCGATGCCGGTACATTCCGCGGTCGAGGGCCCCGCCGGTGTCGGTGTGAGCAAGCTGCTCAAGGAAACCGGCCTGACGACGTACGACCCCGGGTTCGTCAACACCGCCGCCTGTTCGTCCGCCATCACCTACATCGACGGTGACGCGGGCATCCTGCGCTACCGCGGCTACCCCATCGAGCAGCTGGCCGAGAAGAGTTCCTTCCTGGAGGTCTCCTACCTGCTGATCTACGGTGAGCTGCCGACCACCCAGCAGCTCACCGAGTTCACCGAGCGGATCCGCCGGCACTCGCTGCTGCACGAGGAGATGCGGCGCTTCTTCGACGGCTTCCCCCGGGAGGCCCACCCGATGGCGGTGCTCTCCTCGGCCGTCAGCGCCATCTCCACCTTCTACCAGGACAGCCTCGACCCGTTCGACGCCGAGCATGTCGAGATGTCCACCGTCCGGCTGATGGCGAAGGTTCCGACCATCGCCTCGTACGCGTACAAGAAGTCGATCGGGCAGCCGCTGCTCTACCCGGACAACTCGCTGGGCTACGTGGAGAACTTCCTCCGCATGACGTTCGGCGTGCCGGCGGAGCCGTACGACGTCGACCCGGTGGTCGCCCGGGTGCTGGACATGCTCTTCGTGCTGCACGCCGACCACGAGCAGAACTGCTCCACCTCGACGGTGCGGCTGGTGGGCTCCAGCAACGCCAACCTGTTCGCCTCGGTCTCGGCCGGGGTCAACGCGCTGTTCGGTCCGCTGCACGGCGGCGCCAACCAGGCGGTGCTGGAGATGCTGGAGCGGATCCAGGCCGACGGTGGTGACGTGCAGTCGTTCGTCCGCAAGGTGAAGGACCGCGAGGACGGCGTCAAGCTGATGGGCTTCGGCCACCGGGTCTACAAGAACTACGACCCGCGGGCCGCGATCGTGAAGCAGGCGGCGCAGGACGTGCTCGGCCGGATGGCCAAGCCGGACCCGCTGCTGGACATCGCGATGCAGCTGGAGGAGATCGCCCTCGCCGACGACTTCTTCGTCTCGCGCAAGCTCTACCCGAACGTGGACTTCTACACCGGCCTGATCTACAAGGCCATGGGCTTCCCGACGAAGATGTTCACGGTGCTGTTCGCCCTGGGTCGGCTGCCGGGCTGGATCGCCCAGTGGCGCGAGATGATCAACGACCCGGAGACCAAGATCGGTCGCCCGCGGCAGGTCTACACCGGCGCTACCGAGCGGAACTACCTCCCCGTCGAGCAGCGCTGACCCGATGTAAGGAAGGGCACCTTGTTAACGCCTGCTGTATAGGAAGGGCCCCTTCCTAACGCGTCACGCGACGACGGCCGCCGCACCCGGATCACCCGGGTACGGCGGCCGTCGTCGTTCCCTAGTGCGCTGGGTGGCCGTCGTCGTCCTGACCCGCGGTGGTCGGCAGGTCGCCGAGCACCGCGTTGATGACGTGGATCCGGGCACCGACGGCCCGGTAGTCGGCGCACACCGTCTCGGCCCGGTCGTCGAGGCGGGCCCCCTGCCCCACGCCGGTGACGGACAGGCGGGTGCCGGCGACGGTGGTCACCGTGCCGGCGGCGACCAGGTCCGCCACCGGCAGCGCCCCGGCGACCAGATGGTCGCGCACCAGGCCGCGCAGTTCGTCGGTGTCGCGCAGGAGCAGTTCGTCGAGGGTGGTCCGGGAGAACTTGGCGGCGAAGGCATCGTCGGTGGGAGCCAGAACGGTCACCTCGCCCGTCAGCTCCTCGGCCAGGCCGGTGGCGCGTACCGCCGCCTCGAAGGTGGTGAGCACGGGAATCCACTGGAGAGCCCGGTCGGCGGGCTGGTCGACGAGCGAGGCGGGATCACCCGGCTCACCGTCGCTGGGCAGCAGGTCGCACAACGGCCCGGTCACGGTCACGGTGGCCAGCGTGCCGTCGCCCGCGCCGGTCGCCCCGGTCGCCCCGGTCGTGCCGGTCGTACAGCCGGTGAGCAGCGTCGAGGCCAGGGCGATACCGGTCAGCAGGATCCGGCGCGCCGGTGGCCGTGGGGCCGCGAGGTCGGAGTCGGTCACGGTCGCTCCACGTGTGTCAGGGGCGTACCGGTGGGCCGGCGGGGGTCCGGCCCACCGGTACGCAGGGGGTGGGGTTCAGTGGGTCACAGGCGTGCGCACTGGTGCGACCGTGGGCCGCTGACCGCGTTGGCGACCGCCAAACTGACCGGCGCGACGGCGTTGCCGGCGCAGCCCAACGGGCCGTTGACCGTGTTGCCGGCCAGCAGCGGGGCCCCGCCCGTGCCGTCGACCACGTTGACCGGGCCGCTGATCTGGTTGCCGACCAGCAGGACCGGGCCGGTGGTGCCGGTGACGTTCACCGGGCCGTTGACGGTGCCGGCGGTCAACACGAATCCGGCCGCGCCGCTGGCGTCCACCGGGCCGTTGATCGAGCCGCCGTTGACGATCAGGGTCGCGCCGGGCTGGACCCGGACCGGACCCCGGACGGTGGCGTCGGACAGGCACGCCACCCCGCTGATCGTCAGCGGACCGTTGTGCGTACCGGTCAGCGTCGGCGCGACCCGTTCCCCGGCGACCAGGCCCTCGGCGGCCTGCCCGTCGAGCAGCAGCGGCACCAGTCCCCGCTCCGGCTGCGACAGCGGTACGAGATACCCGTCGGCCACCTTGACCACCGCCCAGCCGTGCGCGGCGAGCCGTTGCGCCACAGTGGTCTGCCGTCCGGCCGGGCCGTCGGAGCGTGCGCCGTGGTACTGCTCCTCGGTCAGCTTGTACGCGCACGGCGGCTGCTCCAGGATCTGGTCCTGCCGGGGAGCGTCCAGCGGCGGCGGCGTGTCACCCGGGTGCGGGGCCGGGTACGCCTCGATCGGGCGGGAGCCCCGGAAGACGATCCGGCCGGTGTTGGCGGACTGGAACGTGATCGCCTCGGCCCGGGTGGCGGTGAGGGCACCGAGGTTCGCGCCGTGGTACGCCATGAACTGGTGGAACGTCCACAGTGCCGAGTAGGTCTTGCGGCGGCGGTTGTTGGCGGTGTTGCCCTCGTCCGGCCGGGTCGGCCCACCCGAGCTGCGCAGCTCCAGCAGCGAGTTGACCACGTTCTTCAGCCCGAGGGTGTTGCGCAGGATGGTCTCCTCGCCCAGGCCCACGTTGGCCCCGGTGCATCCGTACGGGCAGGCCCACCAGCCGGCCTTGGCGCCCTGGGTGTACATGTGACCCTCGATCATGTCCTGCGACCGGTCGAAGATCCCCTGCGCCACGTTCTGGTGCCGGGGCGGCAGCATCGGCAGGTCACCGGTGTTGGTGTTGCCGTACTCGTGACCGTCGTAGCTGGCGATCGGCCGGTAGTCGCGGACCATCTCCACGAACGCCTGGGTCTCCGGCTGGCGGATCAGCGAGTAGTCCCGGTTGAGGTCCTGGCCGGTGGAGTTGCCCCGGCTGTTGGCCGCCCGGCCGTCGCCGTTGATGGTCGGCACGATCAGCATGGTGGTCTTCGACAGCAGGCCGAGCGTGGCCGGGTCGTCGGTGAACGCCAACTGCCGGGCCATGATCAGGCACGCCTCGCGGTCACCTGGCTCGTTGCCGTGCACGTTGCAGTTGACCACGAGCGGGTTCGTCGCGGCCACCGCCTCCGGGGTGGCGGGCGGGGTGGGATAGCCGATGACGAACATGTTGATCGGGCGGCCCTGCACGGTGCGGCCGATCTCGACCACGCGTACCCGGTCGCTCAGCTCGTCGATCGCGGCGGTGTAGGCGTACTCGTTGATGTCGGTGGTGTACTGCGCGCCCAGCGTGTCCTCCCACTGGGTGCGCAGCCCCTGCCCGGGGATGTCCGGGTCGCCCCAGTGCGGCCGGGTGGTGTCGCTGACCGGTGCGGAGAAGGGCTGCGCGTCGCTGCCGAGCCGGGCGCGGACCCGCCACTGGAACCGGTTGCCGGGGGCGAAGCCGGCGTCGGCGAAGGTCGGCTCCGAGTTGTTGATCTGACGGTTCGGCCGCCACAGGCCGACGATCACGGACGCGCCGGTGGCGCTACCGTCCTCGGCGACGGGGGTGCGCTCGATCTGGTAGTCGGTGGCCCCGTCGACCGGGGTCCACGCCAGCGTCGCGTATCCGTCGCCCTGGACGACCGTGAGGCCCTGCACCTGGTTCGGCTCCGCCTGCTGGGCCTGGGCGGGTTGGGCGGTCGCCGCAAGGACGACCGCGAGCAGAGCGGAGAAGACACCGGCCGTTGTCCGTCTGTATCTCAAGGGGATCTCCAAACAGGAGGGATGGCTGGGGTACGCACAGCACACCCGCCCTGACCGGGCCACGGGGCCGCGAGCTGGGATTCTTGAGAATGCTCTGAGGTTGCGTTTACTGAGTGGTGAGTCAGCTGACCCGGAGGCGGTAGCCGACTCCGCGTACCGTCTCCACCAGACGCGGGTCGTCGAGCTTGCCGCGCAGCGCCGCCACGTGCACGTCGAGGTTGTGCCGGGTCGCCCAGGTGGTCTGCCAGACCTCGAGCTGCAACCGGTCCCGAGGCACCACCGTGCCCGCCTGCCGGGCCAGCGCCACCAGCAGGTCGAACTCCTTGCGGGACAGACCGACCTCACGGTCGCCCAGCCACACCCGCCGGGCGTCCACGTCGATGCGCAGCGCGCCGACCCGCAACGTGGTCACCGGCCGGACGGTGCGGGCGGTGCGCCGCATCACCGCCTCGATGCGGGCCTGCAACTCCACCATCGAGAACGGTTTGACCACGTAGTCGTCGGCACCGGCACGCAGCCCGGCCACCCGGTCGTGTTCCTCGCCGCGGGCGGTCACCGCGATGATCGCGACTCCCTCGTCGTGCTGGCGGATCCGGCGACAGACCTCCAGCCCGTCCCGGTCGGGCAGATTCATGTCGAGCAGCACGAGATCGACCGGATCGGCCTCGACCGCCTCGGCGGCCGTCACCGCCTGGAGCACGTCGTGCCCGCGCCGCCGCAACGCCGAGGCGAGACCCGCCGAGACGCGCAGGTCGTCTTCCACCAGGAGCACCCGCACCCGCGCCCTCCACAGACCTAGCCGTCGCCGGATGCCTGCGAGTGTGTCGGATGCGAAGCCGCGCTGACCAGTGCGGATACAAGATCGTAACGACAGAGTGAACTGTCCGAACGGGCATGGCGGGCTCTGGTGGTCACCAGCTACCGGGCAAGCGGTACGGTGCGCGTATGAGTCAGCAGGTTCAGGCCCGCCCGCTGTCACTCGGCGGGCGGATGGTGCTGGCGGCCCAACTGCTGCTGCTGACCGCCGCACTGGTCGGCAGCCTCGGCGTGTTGCTCGCGGCCGCATCGCGGGTCGGTGACCTTCCCGCACTGCTGGACCCGGGGCTGGAACGGTTGGGTGATCCGAAGGACTCCCTGCCGCCGCTCGGCCCCGACTCGGCGTGGAACCCGCTGCTCTGGGTCTTCGAACTCAGCCGCGTGGTGGCGATGTTCGTCTGGCCGCTCGCCACGGTGGCCGTGCTGCTCGGGGCGGTGGCCCTCGTCCGCACCTGGCGGGTCGGCGACCGGCAGACGTTTCGCCGGCTCACCGTCGGCACGGCGCTGTGGTGCGCGACGGCGGTTGTCGCGCTGACCCCCTACGGCACCCAACTGCACCGCTGGCTGCTCGACTGACATCTGCCCGGCAGGCGACCCCGACCCGGGTCGGGGCCGGGTCGGGGCCGTGGCCACGCGGACGAAAGTCGCTCCGGCCGAGGTGGCGGCGGGAGAAGGGTCAGCGCAGCCCGGCGGCGGCGAGCAGGTTGCCCTCCGGGATCGCCGGTAACGCCCGCCCGTGCGCCATCTGACGCGCCGCGCGTTCCGCCGCGAACGCCGGTGCCTGGGCGATCGCCGAGGCGTACGTCGAGGCGGTGCGGCTGGCGATGGCGGCCCAGCCGTACTGCTCGTGCACCATGATCCGGGCCCGCCGGGCCAGCGTCCGGGCCCGTTCGGCGTCGGAGAGCAGGGTGTGCACCGCGTCGGTCAACGCCTCCGGATCACGCGGCCGGAAGGTCACGCCGGTGACGCCCGGCTCCACGATCTCGGCGAGCCCGCCGGTCTCGGCGACCGCCAGCGGCGCACCGGCGGCGGCACCCTCCAGCGCCACCATGCCGAACGGCTCGTAGATGCTGGGCACCGCGAAGCAGTCCGAGGCGGCCATCACCGCAGGAAGATCCGTGCCGCCGAGGAACCCGGGCAGGCTGACCGTGCCGGTCAGGCCGAGCCGGTGCACGTCGGCCTCCAGTTCACCCCGGTACGGCCCGTCGCCGACGATCACCGCGCGCAGCCCCGGGTGCCGCTCCCGCAGCCGGGGCAACCCGGCGATCAGGTGCTGCACCCCCTTCTCGTAGACCAGCCGGCCGGCGAAGGTGACCAGCGGACCGTCCCCGGCGAACCGGGCGCGTGCCTGCGCCACGGCGGCGGCGGAGACCCGCCAGCGGTGCGGTTCCACCCCGTTGGGCACCACGTCGACGCGGCCGGTGGGCACCCCGAACAGGCCGGTCACCTCGTCGCGCATGTAGCCGGAGCAGACGATCACCCGGTCCGACTCGCCGCCCAGCCAGTGCTCGACGCCGTGGATGGTGCGGTTCATCTCCTCCGGCAGCCAGCCCTGGTGCCGACCGGCCTCGGTGGCGTGGATGGTGGTGACCAGCGGCAGGTCGAGGTGGTCGCGCAGGGTGATGGCGGTGTGGGCGACGAGCCAGTCGTGGGCGTGGATGACGTCGTAGTCGCCGGTGGTGGCGGCGTGCAGCGCGGCGCGGGTGAGGGTGTGGTTGAACGCCATCGTCCAGGCCAGCAGCGAACCGGTGGCCAGGGGGAAGGTGACCGGGTCCTCGGCGGCGCGGACGACGCGTACGCCGTCGACGTGTTCCTCGAGCGGTGCGCCGTCGGCGTGCCGGGTGACGACGGTGACGTGGTGACCGGCGGCGGCCAACGCCACCGACAGCGCGTGCACGTGTCGGCCGAGACCACCGACGAGCACCGGCGGGTACTCCCACGACAGCATCAGGATGCGGCGGGCCTGCGACCCGGCGGTGGCGCCGGACTGCGTCGGCACCTGGGGGCGCGAGGTGAGCGTGGGGCGGTGGACGCGGTCCGGAGCGGTGGCGCTACGTCCACCGACCCGCAGGGTGGTCACATCAGTCTCCGTCCGTGCAGGGAGGAACGCGCCGACATCGGTGGCGGCGAGAGGGCAGGGTTGGGTTTCGGACACGCGTGGACGCGCCCGTGGTGCGAGGATCTCCATAGGCGCGCTGACACACGCCCGCGAACAAGGAAACGTCATGACGGCCGATCCCGCATCTCGAACAGGGCCGCAGTGACCGACGACACCGCAGGGTTCAGCTCAACTCAATCGGGCGGATATCGGACATTCACCCGATCGGATGGATTGGTGATGGGCCGTGCGGGGCATTACCGCCGCGCGCATCACCGGGCCGCCCCGGCGGGTGCGCTCATGGTGCGGGCGCGCTCATGACACGTGGGCCGAAGGAGCGACATGCAGGTCTGGCCGGGCGAGCGGTACCCCCTCGGCGCCACCTACGACGGGATGGGCACCAACTTCGCGATCTTCTCGGAGGTGGCGGAACGGATCGAACTCTGCCTCTTCGACGAGTGGGACACCGGCGCCGAACGCCGGGTCGAGCTGCGGGAGGTCGACGCGTACGTCTGGCACGCCTACCTGCCGGGGATCGGGCCGGGCCAGCGGTACGGCTACCGGGTGCACGGGCCGTACGACCCCGGCAACGGGCTGCGCTGCAACCCGGCCAAGCTGCTCATCGACCCGTACGCCAAGGCCATCGACGGTGACGTGCAGTGGGACCCGGCGGTCTACGACTACCACCATGACGACCCGGAGCGGATCAACACCGACGACTCGGCGCCGTTCATGCCGAAGTCGGTGGTGGTCAACCCGTACTTCGACTGGGGCAACGACGCGCCGCCGCGCATCCCCTACCACCACTCGGTCATCTACGAGGCCCACGTACGCGGGCTCACCATGCGGCTGCCCGGCATCCCCGAGGAACTGCGCGGCACGTACGCCGGCATCGCCTCACCCCCGATGATCGAGCACCTGACCCGACTCGGCATCACCGCCATCGAGCTGATGCCGGTGCACCAGTTCGTCAACGACCACCGCCTGGCCGACCTGGGCCTGCGCAACTACTGGGGTTACAACACCATCGGCTTCTTCGCCCCGCACCACGCGTACTCGGCCCTGGGACACCTCGGCCAGCAGGTGCAGGAGTTCCGGGGCATGGTGAAGGCGCTGCACGCCGCCGGCATCGAGGTCATCCTCGACGTGGTCTACAACCACACCGCCGAAGGCAACCACCTCGGACCGACGCTGAGCTGCAAGGGTGTCGACAACCCCAGCTACTACCGGCTGTCCGAGGACGACCGCCGCTACTACGTCGACTACACCGGCACCGGCAACAGCCTCAACGTACGCAGCCCGCACTCCCTCCAACTGATCATGGATTCGTTGCGGTACTGGGTGACCGAGATGCACGTCGACGGATTCCGTTTCGACCTGGCCGCCACCCTGGCCCGGGAGTTCTACGACGTGGATCGGCTGTCCACCTTCTTCGAGGTGGTCCAGCAGGACCCGGTGGTCAGCCGGGTGAAGCTGATCGCCGAACCGTGGGACATCGGCCCCGGCGGCTACCAGGTCGGCAACTTCCCACCGCAGTGGACCGAGTGGAACGGCAAGTACCGCGACACCGTGCGCGACTTCTGGCGCGGTGAACCGGCCACCCTCGCCGAGTTCGCCTCCCGCATCTCCGGCTCCGCCGACCTCTACCAGGACGACGGGCGTCGCCCCTTCCACAGCATCAACTTCGTCACCTGCCACGACGGGTTCACCCTCGCCGACCTGGTGTCGTACAACGACAAGCACAACGAGGCCAACGGCGAGGACAACCGCGACGGCGAGAGCCACAACCGCTCCTGGAACTGCGGCGTCGAGGGTGACACCGACGACCCCGGGGTACTCGGCCTGCGCGCGAGGCAGCGACGCAACCTCATCGCCACCCTGCTGCTGTCGCAGGGCGTACCGATGATCGGCCACGGCGACGAACTGGGCCGCACCCAGCGCGGCAACAACAACGCCTACTGCCAGGACAACGAGCTGGCCTGGATCGACTGGGACAACGTCGACGGCGACCTGCTCGACTTCACCCGCCGGCTGGTCGAGTTCCGCCGCCGGCACCAGGTGTTCCAGCGTCGCCGCTTCTTCACCGGCCTGCCGGTGCGCGGCCGCGGCGTCGACGAGCCGCTGCCCGACCTGGCCTGGTACACCCCCGACGGGCGGGAGATGACCAGCGAGGACTGGGGCAACGACTTCGGCCGCTCGGTGGCGCTGTTCGTCAACGGCGAAGGCATCCGGGAACGTGGCCAGTACGGCCAACGCCACCACGACGCCTCGTTCTGGCTCTGCTTCAACGCCCACGACGCGCCGCTGGACTTCACCGGACCGCCGGTCGAGTTCGGCCAACGGTGGGACCTGGTGATCAGCACCGCCGAACCGGACCAGGACAAGGGCACCACGGTGGAGGCCGGTGGCACGATCTGCGTACCGGACCGCTGCCTGGTGGTGCTGGAGAGGACGGCCTGACATGCCGGCCAAGCCCGTCGTCGCCACCTACCGGGTGCAGGTGCGGCCCGGCTTCGACCTGGCCGCCACCGCCGGTCTCGCCGGTTACCTCGCCGACCTCGGCGTCACCCACCTCTACAGCGCGCCGCTGCTGGCCGCCGCCCCGGGCAGCGCCCACGGCTACGACGTGGTCGACCACCGGCAGGTCAACCCGGAACTCGGCGGCGAGGCCGGCCGCCAACGGTTGCTGCGGGCCCTGCGCGACGCCGGCCTCGGGCTGGTCGTGGACATCGTCCCCAACCACGCCGGGGTGGCCGTGCTGGCGGCCAACCCGGCCTGGTGGGACGTGCTGCGCCGGGGGCCCGACTCGGCGTACGCGAACTGGTTCGACATCGACTGGCAGCGGGGGCGGCTGCTGCTGCCGGTGCTCGCCGACACCCCCGACGCCCTCGACGATCTCAAGCTCGCCGACGGGGAGCTGCGCTACCACGAGCACCGCTTCCCGATCGCCGACGGCACCGGCGACGGCAGCGCCCGCGAGGTGCACGACCGGCAGCACTACGAGCTGGTCTCCTGGCGTCGGGGCGACGCCGAACTGACGTACCGTCGGTTCTTCGCCGTCTCCGGCCTGGCCGGGCTGCGGGTGGAGGACCCGGAGGTGTTCGCCGCCACCCACGAGCTGATCCTGGCCTGGGCGGCGGCCGACGAGGTCGACGGCATCCGGGTCGACCACCCCGACGGGCTACGCGACCCCGCCGGCTACCTGGCCCGGTTGCGCGCCGCCGCGCCGGACGTCTGGCTGGTCGTGGAGAAGATCCTGGAGTACGGCGAGGAGTTGCCGGCCTGGCCGGTCGACGGCACCACCGGCTACGACGCGCTGGGCGCCGTCGGTGGGCTCTTCGTCGACGGCGACGCCGAAGCCGACTTCACCGCCCTGGACACCCGACTCGTCGGCCGGGCCACCTCCTGGGCCGACCTGACCCACGACACGAAACTCGGTGCCGCCACCCGCCTGCTGGCCGCCGAGCTGAACCGGCTGGCCGCGCTCGCCCCGGACGTGGCACCCGAGGCGGCCCGCGCCGCCCTGGCCGAACTCGCCGCCGCGTTCGCCGTCTACCGGGGTTACCCGCCCGACGGTGCCCGGCACCTGGCCAACGCCCGCGCCGAGGCCGGTCGTCGACGCAGCGACCTGACCGGCGCGCTGGACGCGATCACCCGCCGGCTCCGCGACCCCGACGACGAGCTGGCCCGCCGCTTCCCGCAGTTCACCGGGGCGGTGATGGCCAAGGGCGTCGAGGACACCGCCTACTACCGGTGGAGCCGGTTCGTCGCGCTCAACGAGGTCGGTGGCAGCCCCACCCACTTCGGCACCCGGCCCGGCCGCTTCCACCGCTTCGCCGCCGCCCGCCACCAGCGCTGGCCGACGAGCATGACCACCCTGTCGACCCACGACACGAAACGCGGTGAGGACGTCCGGGCCCGCCTCGCCGTCCTCGCCGAACTGCCGCGCCGCTGGGCCGAGGCGGTCACCGGCTGGATGGCCGCCGTGCCGCTGCCCGACGCGGCCCTGGCGCACCTGCTCTGGCAGACCGCCGTCGGCGCCTGGCCGATCGAGCGGGAGCGCCTGCACGCGTACGCCGAGAAGGCGGCCCGGGAGGCGGCGGTCGCGACCAGTTGGATCGACCCCGACCCCGCCTTCGAACGAGCCATGCACGCCCTGGTCGACGCCATGTACGACGACCCGACGGTCTCGTCGGAGCTGGCCGCCCTCGCTGCCGTGATCACCCCGCCCGGCTGGTCGAACTCGCTCGGGCAGAAACTCGTGCAGCTCGCCATGCCCGGGGTGCCCGACACCTACCAGGGCACCGAACTGTGGGACAACTCCCTGGTCGACCCGGACAATCGCCGTCCGGTCGACTTCGGCGTACGCCGGGAACTGCTGGCCCGGCTCGACGCCGGCTGGCAGCCGGAGGTGGACGACACCGGCGCGGCGAAGCTGCTCGTGGTGTCGCGGACCCTGCGGGCCCGCCGTGACCTGCCGGAGCTGTTCGGCGACTACCAGCCGGTCGTGGTGCGCGGCCCGGCGGCCCGGCACGCCGTCGCCTTCGACCGGGGTGGCGCGGTCGCCGTGGCCACCCGGCTGCCGCTGCGCCTGGCGGCGGCCGGTGGGTGGCGGGACACCACCATGTCACTACCCGTCGACGAGATGTCGTGCCTGTTCACCGGTCGGGTCTACAGTGGCTCCCAGGTCCGTCTCGCCGATCTGCTGACCAACTATCCCGTCGCGTTGCTGGTGCCCACCACCTGACCCGGGAGGCTGCGTCATGACCGAGTTCACCGTCTGGGCGCCGGAGGCGAAGCGGGTGCGGCTGCACCTTCCCGGCACCGCCGACCACGAGATGCGCGCCGGACGGGACGGGTGGTGGCGGGTCGAGGTGCCCGACGCCGTCCGCGACTACGCCTTCCTGCTCGACGACCACGAGCAGCCGCTGCCCGACCCGCGCTCGCGCTGGCAACCGGCCGGGGTGCACGGGCCCAGCCGGATCTACGACCATTCGGCGTTCACCTGGAGCGACGGGTCGTGGACCGGGCGGCAACTGCCCGGCAGCATCCTCTACGAGCTGCACGTCGGCACCTTCACCCCGGAAGGCACCTTCGACGCGGCGATCGGCAAACTCGACCACCTGGTCGACCTCGGCGTCGACCTGATCGAACTGCTGCCGGTCAACGCCTTCAACGGCGAACACAACTGGGGGTACGACGGCGTCTGCTGGTACGCCCCACACGAGCCCTACGGCGGACCGGACGGCCTGAAACGGCTCGTCGACGCCGCCCACGCCCGCGGGCTGGGGGTGATCCTCGACGTCGTCTACAACCATTTCGGGCCCTCCGGGGCCTACGCGCCGAGGTTCGCGCCCTACCTGTCGGAGCGGCACACCCCCTGGGGACAGGCGGTCAACCTGGACGGACCGCACTCCGACGGGGTACGCCGCTTCATCATCGACAGCGTCCTGATGTGGCTGCGCGACTACCACGTCGACGGGCTGCGCCTCGACGCCGTACACGCCATGCCGGACAGCCGCGCGGTGCACCTGCTGGAAGAGATCGCCGTCGAGGTCGAGTCGTTGTCTGTGCACCTGAATCGACCGCTCTCCCTGATCGCCGAGTCCGACCTCAACGACCCCCGGCTGATCACCCCACGCGAGGCCGGCGGCTTCGGCCTGCACGCCCAGTGGAACGACGACGCCCACCACGCCCTGCACACCCTGCTCACCGGCGAGCGGCAGGGGTATTACGGCGACTTCGGCAGCATGGAATGCCTGGTGGAGGTGCTGCGCGGCGGGTTCTTCCACAGCGGTAGCTGGTCCAGCTTCCGCCAGCGTCAGCACGGCCGCCCGGTCGACAGACGCACCCCCGGCCACCGCTTCGTCGCGTACCTGCAGAACCACGACCAGATCGGCAACCGGGCGGTCGGTGACCGCCTCTCGGCCACGCTGTCGCCCGCCATGCTGCGGGTGGGGGCGGTGCTGCTGTTGACCGCCCCCTTCACCCCGATGCTGTTCATGGGGGAGGAGTGGGCGGCGTCGACGCCGTGGCAGTACTTCGCCTCGCATCCGGAGCCCGAGTTGGCCGCCGCCGTGGTCACCGGCCGCCGCGCGGAGTTCGCGTCGCACGGATGGTCCGCCACCGAGGTGCCGGACCCGCAGGACCGGCAGACCTTTCTGCGCTCCCGGCTCGACTGGGCCGAGCTGGACAAGCCCGACCACCGGGCGATGTACGACTTCTACCGGCGCTTGATCGCGCTGCGGAAGTCACGGGCAGAGCTGTCGGATCCGCACCTGTTCGCTGTCGACGTACGGCACGGCGACCGGTTCCTGGTGCTGCGACGAGGCGGCTGCCTGGTAGCCGCCAACCTCGCCGACAAACCGCAACTGGTGACGCTTCCCGGGGTGGCCCGACGAGTTCTGCTGACCACCGGCGAAGGCGTCACCGTCCAACGCGACCGCATCGAGTTGCCTGCGGAAACAGCAGCGATAGTGGCGCTGTAGGCAACCGCTTCCGCGAGCGTGACAGTCCTCAGAACTCTGATTTCACCGTGACCTCAAAATGGACCTACTTCCGGCGGGCGATCCGGCCGAGGCGGTGGCCCCTGGCCGGGGTGGGCCGGATGCTGGTCGCGGCGGCCGAGGGCCGGGTGCGGCCTTCGACGCGTACCCTCCTCGGCGAGCGTGCCCGCACCCGACCCGCACCCCCCGGCGTGGCCCGCCTGGCCACCCTCGTCGGCTGCCCCGGTCGTTGGACCGATGATTCGTCCGTCAGGCGGTGCCGGACCGGATCAGAAGTACCGTATTGCGCTCTTCGAGTACGTGGTGTACTGGTTGCCCGGGTAGAAGGTTGATCCGTACACAACGACCTCAAAGTCGGTGAGGCCGTAGCTGGAGTAGAGGGTGCCGGTAAAGGTCTCGCAGGCTTGGTAGTAGACGGTGTGGTCGGCCATGGCGGTTCCCCATTGGATGGTCACGCGCGAACTCGGATAGGTGTTCTGCCCACAAAGCGTCACCGAGTAGCTCGCCTGGCCGCCCCCCTTCACCCCCGTCATGCTGCCACTGGCGGTGCCGAGGGGAACGGTGTTGTTGTAGCCGCCTTTGACCGACACGGTGAACGTGCCCGTGCCCGCCTGGGCGCTGGCTGCGGGAAGCATGGCCACTACGCCCAACGCGCCAGCGGCAGCTGCGGCCAAAAGGCGGACGAAGCGGGAAGAACGAACTTTGGGCATGCCTACTCCAGACGTAAAGGAAAGATGCGCTCACGGTGTGAGCCGACTGTGAACCCAATGCTAGACGGACTAAGGCTCGAAAGCACCAGTCAGATAGAGATCAACCTATGGGTATGTGCTGCGCGGCTAATGCTCTACCTCAATGTCACCATTTACACGACGCATGATGAACGCAAGCATCCTCAAATCGAACGACCTCTTCCTGACCGATGACCCTATTGCGATGCATCGAATAGTGCAGGGCAGGCGCTTGGTGCAAAGCAGTCACAGTCGGCACGACCGGCCGCACTGATCTCGTCGGCTCGTACCCTGCTGACTGAGCCTGCCCGACGACGGCCCGAGCGTGACCAGGCCCGAGGATCTCAGCGGCCGGCGCGTTTCCAGGCGCGGTAGAACTCCTTGTAGAGGAAACGCTGCACCGGTGTGCCGGCGGCCGATACCTGTTTGCCGAGCGCGCGTGCCCCGATCCACATGCCGGCGACCTTGGGTACACCGGGCACCGACTCGGTCACCGAGGCCACCCCGTTCACCAACTCCTGTTCGACCGGCGAGAGTGCCACCCGGCGCAGACCGAGCCGTTCCAGAAGCTGTCGTTTCGCCCCGTTGATGTCGCGGGCGAGGCGAAGGTGGTCCTCGTCGGTGACGCAGCGAGCGACGGCGGCCCGCAGCTCGGCTGCCTTGTCCCGGTAGTCGGCGATCCGGGTGACGACCAGGTCGATCCAGTCGCGTTCACCGAGCCGGCCGGTCTCGTCCGCCTGCCAGAGGCGACCGCCGAGCAGCGGTAGCTCGAGTTCGAGGAGTTGTACGCGGTGGCTGTCGCTGTCGTCCGCCGCCGTGACGAGGGACTCGTGGATCCCCCGGATAGCCTTGATGACGTCGAGTACCACGGTCTCCGTCGCACCCTCGGTGGAGAGGTCGAAGGTCAGCAGGAAGTCACGCCGGACGGGATGGGCCTGGTAGGACCGGCTGGTGGCGTCCGCTCGCGCCTGGTACTTCAGCCCACGCGCGAGGGTGGCCGCGACGTAGACCTCCTCGCCTGGCGGTGCCATGGCTCTCAGCGAGCCACGTAGCACGATCGAGGCCGCTCGCGCCCAGGTGCCGAACGGATCGTCCTCCACGCCGTCGGAGGTGTTGATTCGATCCGCGTGATGACCGGCGATCCGGACGTTCGCCGCCTGGAAGGCACACCAGCCGTGAATACGCTTCGACAGCGAGTTTCGCGCGTGGGGAAGGGCGTCGTCGCAGGTGACAGCTTGCTCGATGAACTGGCCGAGGACCTGGTTTCCGCGCCAGCTCTGCAACTCGTGCAGCGCCGTCTCCTCGGCCTCGCGCACCCGGCCGATCTCATTGTCGGTAAGTTGCAGAGGGTGCAGCAGTCCCGCGTCGGTCAACGCCCGGAGGAGATACGGCCTGGCACCGAAGTCGGCGGCTGAAGGGTGGGCGAGTACCGGGTGCGCCACCCACACCCGTTCCATGAAGATCAAGGATTGGATCAACTCGACAAATGCTTGACGGGCGAACGGATCATCGGGCCGAGTCGAACGATTCTGCGCGACGACGAAATCTTCCGCGCTGATGATCGACGTGACGTCTACGAGGACTTCGGTGTTCCGGTGCGGGAGTCCCCGGCTAGCTCCACGAACCACTCGACGGCCTCCGGGCGACCCATCACGGTGCTGGCGAAAGTCGGCTCTGGTTGGGCAAGCGTTTCCATGGGCACCGGCAGATGCCGTTTCCCCTTCACATCTGTGGACATTAGACCGACGATCTCACCGAGGCACAAGCCTGCGAGGCCGTCCCAGACCTTCTGTCGAGGGCGGTAGAAGAGGTCGAAACGCGGTGCGTTCGTCGCGAAACCGGTGAGATTCAGGGCGGTACGCACCATGTCCAGCGTTTGTGACGTGGTCCGGGTCTTCAGGGCGTAACCGGCCTCGGTCATGGCGGTCTCGTGCGGCGGGGCTTCCGATCGGGCGCTGCGGGTCAAAGATGCGACACGAACGGGTCCGGTGTTGTATGCCGCTGGTCTGCCGTTGACCGTGATCGTGCCGTCGGCTCGGCTGCCGACCACCACGATGGGATTGCCGTCGTCGCCCAGCTCCGGCGCGACGATGAGCGCGGCGACCGGCTCCCGCCGCTCCAGCAGACAGACCACTGAGCAGAACTCGACGCTGCGCGGATTGACGAACTCGGCGGTGCCGTCGATCGGGTCGATCACCCAGATCCGCTCGGGTTCCTCGTCCTCACCGGGCCGCCACGCACCGCTGCCCGACTCCTCTGCCAGCACCCGTGCCTCGGGGTCCACCGCGCGGATCCTGGTGATGACCATGTCTTCGACCGCGAGGTCGGCCTCGGTGAGCAGGGTTCGGTCGGTTTTCTCCCGCACGTCCAACTCGGCTATCCGGGATCGGTACGCGGCAAGGATGTCCAACAGCTCATTCGTCAGGTCGGTCCACAACGGGTCAAGGTTCATCGACTCGACACTCCTCGCGACCGGCTCCGCACCGCCCTCGATCGATGTGGCCATCATTCCACGCACATGTTCATCGGCCGGGCAGCGGGCCAGCAGGGCGGTGTCAGCGACGTGTGGCGAAGACGACGCCGGTCAGGCAGAGCGCGCCGCCGAGCAGCGCCAGGGGTGCCGGTACCTCGCCGAGCAGCGTCCAGGACAGCAGGACGGTCACCGGCGGGACCAGGTAGGTGGCGGCGGTGGTACGGCCCGCCGTCCAGCGGGACAGCACGTAACCCCAGGTCAGGAAACCGATCGCGGTCGGGAACACGCCCAGGAACAGCACGCCCAGGGTGGCCGGCGGCTCAGCTGCGGCGAGTTCCGCCAGCAGGGTGGGGGTGAACGGCAGCAGGGCCACCGTCCCGGCCAGCGCGCCGAGCCAGGTCATCGTGGGCGCGTCCATCCGCGCCAGGAGACGCTTCTGGAGCAGTACGCCGAAGGCGTACAGCAGGGCGGAGAGCACCGCCAGCGCGACGCCGAGCTTGTCGGCGTGCCCGGTGAAGCCGCTGGCCGCGATCAGGGCGACCCCCACGAAGGCGACCGCCACCCCGACACCGAGCCGGCCGGTTAGCCGCTCGCCCAGCACGAGGACCGCGGCCACCGCGACGAGGATGGGCGCGACGGCCACCAGCAGGGCCGCCGTCCCGGCGTCGACGAGCCGCTCGGCGGCGTTGAGCGCCACGTTGTACCCGCCGAACCAGGCGACTCCCCAGAGTGCGACGAGCCCTAGTGTTCCGCGACCGGGTAGGGCGATCCGGCGGGGCGGTTGTGCGGTGACCGCGACGAAGACGGTCAGCGCGACCGACGCCGCCATCATGCGGCCCAGTGCCATGGCGCCGGGGGAGTAGTCGTGCCCGGCGAAGCGGATGCCCACGAACGCCGAGGCCCACAGCAGAACGGTGGTCCCGGCGGCGGCGACGATCGGCCAGGACCGGGGTCGCTCCTTGCGCGGCGTGGTGCCGGTCCCGCCATGGATGGTCGGGATCGGTGCGGCGGGTCCGGTCGTCGACGGGCTGCTCATGGGGCGATTCTCGGCCGCCCGAAGGTTCAGCACCAGCGAATGTTTCTTCACAACTGTTTAGTCGCGCTTTATTGTTGTGTCGTGCTCGACGTGCATCGCCTCCGGGTCTTCCGTTCCGTCGTGGCCTCCGGGTCGGTCCAGGCCGCCGCCGCCAACCTCGGCTACACGCCGTCGGCCGTCAGCCAGCACCTCACCGCGCTGCAACGCGAGACGGGTCTCACCCTCCTCGCCCGAGCGGGTCGGGGCCTGCGGCCCACGGCCGCCGGGCACGCCCTCGCCGCCGAGGCGGATCGGGTGCTCGCCCGGGTCGGCGCGGCCGAATCGCTCATCGCGGACCTGCGCACCGGTCGCACCGGGGCACTGTCCATCGCCTACTTCGCGTCGGTGGGCGCGGCCTGGATGCCGCAGGTGGTGCAGGCCATCCTCACCGAACTTCCCGGGGTGCGGCTCGACCTGCAACTGCGCGAACACATTCCCGACAGCCGGGAGGAGCGCGCCGACGTCCAGGTGGTCGTGGCGGGCGCCGATTTCGACCCCGGGTCGGGTTTCACCGCCCACCACCTTCTCGACGACCCGTACGTTGCCGTGGTGCCGGCCGGGCACCGCCTCGACGGCACGCTGGAGACGGATCTGGCCGACCTCGCCGACGAGCGGTGGGTCGACAACGACTTCGCCCGGGGCTGGTGCCGCGCCGCCCTCATCGAAGCCTGTACCGCCGCCGGGTTCAGCCCGGCCTTCCGGGTCGAGGCGCACGACTACCGGACGGCGCTGGCCTTCGTCGCCGCCGGCATCGGTCTCACGGTGTTGCCCGCGCTCGGCGCGGCGCAGCTGCCGGAGGGCGTGACCTGTGTCCGACTGCTCCGCCCGACGCCGACCCGGTCGATCCACGTGGTGGTGCACGACGCGGTCGAGCACACCCCGGCGGTCCGGATGGCGGTCGCCGCGCTACAAGACGCCGCCCGCGCCGCCCGCGCCCCGGTCAGTCCCGCGTCTGCCGGATCGCCACCGGGCTGACGGCGGCGATCCGGGACTCCGGCTTGCATGGGTATGCGTGCTGGTGCATACTCTTCCTTGTGTCCAAGGTTCTGACCTCCCTGCCCATCGGTGAACGTGTCGGCATCGCCTTCTCCGGTGGCCTCGATACCTCCGTCGCGGTCGCGTGGATGCGCGACAAGGGCGCCATTCCATGCGCCTACACCGCCGACATCGGCCAGTACGACGAGCCCGACATCGCGTCGGTGCCCGATCGGGCGCTCCGCTACGGCGCCGAGGTCGCCCGGCTGGTCGACTGCCGTGCCGCCCTGGTGGAGGAGGGTCTGGCCGCGCTGACCTGCGGCGCCTTCCACATCCGCTCGGGCGGTCGGGCGTACTTCAACACCACGCCGCTGGGCCGGGCCGTCACCGGGACGCTGCTGGTCCGGGCGATGATCTCCGACGACGTGCAGATCTGGGGCGACGGCTCGACCTTCAAGGGCAACGACATCGAGCGGTTCTACCGCTACGGCCTGCTGGCCAACCCGCAGCTGCGCATCTACAAGCCGTGGCTCGACACCGACTTCGTCAATGACCTCGGTGGCCGCAAGGAGATGTCGGAGTGGCTGCAGGCGCGGGGCCTGCCGTACCGGGACAGCACCGAGAAGGCGTACTCCACCGACGCCAACATCTGGGGGGCCACCCACGAGGCGAAGACCCTCGAACACCTCGACACCGGCATCGAGACGGTCAACCCGATCATGGGTGTCCGGTTCTGGGATCCGGAGGTGGAGATCCCCACCGAGGACGTGTCGATCGGCTTCGACCAGGGTCGGCCGGTCACCATCAACGGCAAGGAGTTCGGCAGCGCCGTCGACCTGGTGCTGGAGGCCAACGCCATCGGTGGTCGGCACGGGCTGGGCATGTCCGACCAGATCGAGAACCGAATCATCGAGGCCAAGAGCCGGGGCATCTACGAGGCGCCCGGCATGGCGTTGCTGCACGCCGCGTACGAGCGGTTGGTCAACGCCATCCACAACGAGGACACCCTGGCCAACTACCACAACGAGGGCCGTCGGCTCGGTCGGCTGATGTACGAGGGCCGCTGGCTCGACCCGCAGGCGCTGATGTTGCGCGAGTCGCTGCAACGCTGGGTCGGCACGGCGGTGACCGGTGAGGTGACGCTGCGGCTGCGTCGGGGCGAGGACTACTCCATCCTGGACACCACCGGACCGGCCTTCAGCTACCACCCGGACAAGCTGTCGATGGAGCGTACGACCGACTCGGCCTTCGGCCCGGCCGACCGCATCGGTCAGCTCACCATGCGCAACCTGGACATCGCCGACTCGCGGGCCAAGCTGGAGCAGTACGCGCACCTGGGCATGGTCGGCGGTGCTCCGCAGCGGGTGGTCGGTGCCGCCCAGGCGGCCTCGACGGGACTGATCGGCGCGATGCCGGAGGGTGGTGCGGAGGCCATCGCCTCCCGGGGTGTGCCGTCGGCGGAGGACGAGGCGCTCGACCGTGCCGCCATGGAGTTCGGCGTGGACTGACCGGGGCGGTCCACGACGCCGACTAATACACTGACCGCCATGAGCGGGGACGCGGTCGGCCCGGGTGGGTCCGGACGGTTTGCCTCCTGGCTCGGGATCACCGCTGCCGTCGCGATCGCGGCGGCAGCGTGGGTGGGCTACTGGTGGCTGGCGGTGCCCCGCCACGACCTGTGTGCGGCGGTGCTGCCCGCTCCGGCCGGCTGCCGGGCGGCCGACCGGGTGCCCACCGCCACCACGTGGACGGTGGTGGTCGCCGTGATCGCGCTCGCCGCCGCCGGCCTGGCGGTGGTCCGTCCGCGGCGCCGCTGGTGGCCCTTTGCCGTTGCCCTGGTCACTCTCGCCGTGGTGGCGCTGTGCGGCCTGTGGTCGGTGCGCTACGCGACCTGACGGCCCGTGGTCGACGGCCGTGCAGCGGGTAGCATCGTCGTTGATCGATGGCCCCGTCGAGCTGCGGAACAACGGGGACCGCAACGGGGGTCGGTCGGAAGGGCGACACATGCGGTTACCGCAGGTCCATGCATTCCTGAGGGGCACTTCGCGTCGATCGGCCGCGACGGTGACGGCAACGGCGGTGGCGGTCGCGTCGCTGGTCGGCGTCGGCGCACCAGCGGCGGCGGCATCCGCCCCGATCATCGCAGCCGGCGCGCCGAGCGCCGTGCCGGGCAGCTACATCGTGGTGCTCAAGGACAGCGTCGTGCTCAAGGGCAGCGGCGTGCTGGCGCGCGACGGCCGGGTGCCGGCCGGGGCCATGTCCGCACCGGCCCGTCGTACCGCCGCGGACGCGGTGGAGCGGACGGCGCGGTCCCTGGTCGACCGGCACGGCGGGACGGTTCGGCACCGCTACGCGGCGGCCCTGCGTGGCTTCAGCATCGAGGCCGACGAGGCGGCGGCCCGGCGGATCGCCGCCGAACCGTCGGTGGCCTTCGTCGAGCAGAACCGCCGGGTGCGGCTGGCCGACACCACACCGCTCGCCGCGCCACTCACCGCGCCACTCACCGCGCCGTTGGGTACGCAGCCGGACCCGCCGTCGTGGGGCCTCGACCGGGTCGATCAGCGTGACCTGCCGCTGGACGACTCGTTCAGTTATCCGCCCAGCGCCGGCCAGGGGGTGCACGCGTACGTCATCGACTCCGGCATCCGCCTCACCCACGAGGACTTCGGCGGACGGGCCGTCAGCGGCATCGACGTGATCGACGGTGGGTCCGCCGACGACTGCTACGGCCACGGCAGCCACGTCGCCGGCACGCTGGGCGGCGAGACGTACGGGGTGGCCAAGGAGGTCACCCTGGTCGCGGTGCGGGTGTGGGCGTGTGACGCCACCGGCGACATCGCCACCACCACCCAGGCCATCGACTGGGTCACCGCGAACGCGCAGCATCCCGCCGTGGCCAACATGAGCTTCGGCCGGCCCACCTCGGTCAGTCCCGGCGCCTACGAGGCCGCCACCATCGGTTTGATCAACTCGGGGGTGACCGTGGTCGCCTCCGCCGGCAACGACGCCGGTGACGCCTGCTCGAAGACACCGGCCTTCATCCCGGCGGTGCTGACCGTGGGGTCGACCTGGCCGGACGACGGTGCCGCCTGGCTGAGCAACCACGGCCCGTGCGTGGACCTGTTCGCCCCCGGACAGAGCATCGTCTCGGCCGGTCACAGCAGTGACACCGCCGTGGCGACGATGACCGGTACGTCGATGGCCGCGCCGCACGTGGCCGGCGCCGCCGCGCTGATCCTCGCCGAGCACCCGACCTGGACCCCGGCCCAGGTGCACGCCCAGGTGCTGGCCGACGCGACCCCGGACGTGGTCGTCAACACCCGACCCGACACCACCGGGCGGATGCTGTACGTGCCCTCCTCCTGAGCCGAGCCCGGCGGTCCCGCCCGCTGTGTCGGGCGGGACCGTCCAGGTCCGGGTCGGTCACCTAACCGGGTGCGTCGACGGTGATGACGATCTTGCCGATGGGATGTCCGTCGGTGAAGTGGCGCAGCGCGTCGGCCGTCTCCGCGAGCGGGTAGCTGCGCTCGATCGGCGGGGTGAGCGCGCCCGACTCGATCAGGTCGCGCAGCGCTTCGAGGTCCTCGACGCGCTCGCGGGCGCTGACGGCGCGCAGCCGGTGGCCGACGACTGTCGACAGCAGGGGTGCGCCGAGCACCTGGCGGCCGTAGCCCCCGAGCACCGCGCCCCGGGTCCAGTCGCCGCCGACCAGTGCCAGGGTGCCGCGCGGGGCGAGCGCGCGTCGCAGCAGCGACAGCGGGCGGTTGCCGCCGGTGTCGATGACCACGTCGTAGACCGGGCCGTCCCGGTCGATCTCCTCACGGGTGTAGTCGAGCACCTCGTCGGCGCCGAGGGCGCGGACGGCGTCGATCGCCGTGGGATTGCAGACGCCGGTGACACTCGCCCCGTACGCCTTGGCGATCTGCACGGCCTGGGAGCCGACCCCACCGGCCGCGCCGATGACCAGCACCCGGTGACCGGGGCGCACCTGGCCGGTGTCGCGGACCGCGCGCAGCGCCGTCATTCCGGAGATCGGCACGGCGGCGGCCTGCGCGAAGGTCAGGTTCGTCGGCTTTGCGGCCAGCCGCCGTTCGTGGGTGGCGGTGAACTCGGCGTACGACCCGCGCAGGGAGGTGCCGTACACCTCGTCGCCGGGGCGCAAGCGGGTGACCCGGGCACCCACCTCGGTCACCACGCCCGCCACGTCCCGGCCGAGCACCGGCACCCGGGGGCGGCGCAGCCCGGCCGCGAGCCGCACCAGGTAGGGGCGTCCGGTCAGGAAGATCAACACTCCCGGGTCGACACCGGCGGCGCGTACCCGCACCAGCACCTCGTGGTCGCCGACGGTGGGGCGGTCGAGGTCGCGGAGCCGGATTGTGGACGGTGGACCGTAACGGTCGTACGCGATGGCCTTCACGATTCCTCCTCGGGGTACTGGAACACGTCGTCGAGTCGTACGCCGAGCACGTGGGCGATCCGGAAGGCCATCTCCAGTGAGGGGGAGTAGCGGCCCTGCTCGATGGCGATGACGGTCTGTCGGGTCACCCCGAGCCGTTCGGCCAACTCGGCCTGGGTCATCTCGTCGCGGGCGAAACGCAGCGCCCGGATGTTGTTGGTGACGCGCGTCGGCTTCACCACTGCGGCACGCCCTTGCGGTAGACGACGACCTTCGCCAGTGAGCCGACCACCGCCGACAGCACGAAGCAGAGGTAGATCACGTTGGCGATCCAGAACCAGTGCCACTGGGCCATCGCCATCACCATCGCCGACACCGCGCCGATCACCACGAACGCCTGCCCGACGTGGTCGCCGAGTCGCCCGATCTCCCGGTCGCGCACGTCGCTGACCCGCGAGGCGCGCGGGTTCACGACGCCCAGCACGATCTCGACGACGATGCTGGCGGCGATCGCGCCGCCGATCGTCCAGAGCAGCACACCGGCGTACGGCGTCGAGGTCAGCCGCCCGTCGTCGGCCCGGCTCAGGATCACGGCCACGTAGCCGGCGTAGGCGACCGCGCTGACCACGAGCGTGATCCAGGCCCGCTTCTCCTGGTGCGTCATCACCGGCTCCTCGATGTAAAGAATTATTGACATGCCCAGAGTAAAGTTTCTTAGACTCGATGTCTAGAAAGTTTTACATCCCTGCTCGGAGGAGGACCCCAACCGTGGCCCGTACCCGTCACAGCTGTGCCGTCGTGCTCGCCGCCGTACTGGCGCTCGGCCTACCCGCCGGCTGCTCGCCGGGCACCCCGACCACCACGACACCGACGGTCACCGAAGGGTGGTCGTCCGCCGCCCCGATCACCGTCGACTTCGCGCCGCTGGAACGCGAGTTCGACGCCCGCCTCGGCGTGTACGCCGTCGACACCGGCACCGGCCACACCGTCACGCACCGGGCCGACGAGCGCTTCGCGTACGCCTCGACCTTCAAGGCCCTCGCCGCCGCCGCGGTGCTCGCCGCGACTCCGACCGAGGAACTGGACCGGGTCGTCAGCTACTCCCGCGACGACCTGGTCACCTACTCGCCGATCACCGAGCGGCACGTGGACACCGGCCTGTCGCTGCGCGCCATCGCCGACGCGGCGGTGCGCTACAGCGACAACACCGCCGGGAACCTGCTGCTCGATCGACTCGGTGGGCCGGACGGCTTCAAGCAGGTGCTGCGTGACCTCGGCGACGAGGTCACCGAACCGGCGCGATGGGAGACCGACCTCAACGCGTACGTCCCGGGCGACGACCGCGACACCAGCACGCCCCGCGCCCTGGCCACCACGTTGCGGGCGTACGCGGTCGACGACGCCCTCTCCGCGCAGGACCGGGCCGTGCTGGTCGACTGGCTCAAGCGCAACACCACCGGAGACACGACGATCCGGGCCGGCACGCCGGACGGCTGGGAGGTGGGCGACAAGACCGGTACGGCCGCCCACGGGACACGCAACGACATCGCGGTCGTCTGGCCGCCGGAGCGGGCCCCGATCGTGCTGGCCGTGCTCTCCAGCCGGGACCGGCCCGACGCCGACAGCGACGACTCCCTGCTCGCCCGGGCCGCCGAACTCACCCTCGACGCGTTGCGCCGAGGCTGACCGCCGGCCACCGGGTCGACCGGTGGCCGGATCCGGATGCTCGTCAGCGGGCCGACGCGGTGGCGGGACCGGTCAGGTCGAAGTCTGCGGTGACCGGGGCGGGTCCGACCCGTACCGGCCGTGCCCCGGAGACCTCCGCCGCGTTCGGGAACCAGCGGCTCGGCGCGTACGCGCAGTCGCAGCGCAGCAGCACCCGCTGCCCCGGCAGTAGCCGCAGGGTGTAGTCGGAGCCCACGTCGACGGTCCCCACCACGTCGCCGGTGCCCGCGTGGAAGGCGATCACCTGGGAATAGTTCGGCATCTCGTCGACGGTGATGGTGCCGCTGACCACGGTGCCCGCGACCAGCTTCTGGTCGGCGGTGACGGTCGAGCCGGCCCGGACCCGCACCGGACGCGCCTGCCTGCGGTCGGCGACGCCACCGGACCACTGGCTGGCCAGCCCGTAGCCGGTGTAGTAGAGCGGCCAGTGGTACGGCCCGAGGCCGGTGAGCGTGTAGCGGCCGTCGTCGTCGGTCATCGGGCCGTGGTCGCCGTACTTCGGATGGGGGACGACCGGCAGCGGCAGCACGTATCCGGCGGAGACCGGGGTGCCGTCCGCCGCGCGGGTGACCCGACCGGTGACCGTGCCCGGCGGGTCGAACCGGACCGTCGGGGCGGTGACCGTCCGGCCCGGTCGCACCTGGACGGTCGCCGCATGCTCCCGCTGGCCGGTGCCGCCGTGGCGGCCGACCCACTGCACGCCGTGCCGCGCGGTGTCATAGGGGCGGGCCAGCAGGTGGTAACGGCCGGGCGGCACGTCGGTGGCGAGCACCTCGCCTCCGTCGACGTCGGTGCAGCTGAGGTGGCGACCGGCCTGCTCCTCGCCGAGCGCCACGACGGTGAGCCGGTCGCGTTCGGCCGGGACCAGCCACACGCAGCCACGGGCGACGGCTCCGGTGGCCGCGTCCCGCAGCGTGGTCCGTACCTGGCCGGGGGTGGTGGCCGACGGGTGCCGGTGGGCGGAGGAGGTGACAGTGAGGGGCGCGGCGTCGCGCTGAGTGGGACCGGGGCTCGCCGTGGCGGCCTGCGGCAGGCTCACGACCAGCAGGGCGACGGTGAGTGGGACGGCGTGACGTAGTGACCGCGACATCGGCGGGATCCTCTCCACCCGGCGGACGAAATGCCCTCACGGTAGTCGCCGTGCAGGTGTCGTCACGCTTTGTGTCGGGAGGTGGTCAGGGGATCGGCCAGTCGTGGACCGGCCGGTTGCTGTGCATCAGCTCCACGTAGTGCCGCACCACCTCGCGCAGGGCGTCCGGGCGGTCCAGTTGGTCGGCCGACTCCAACCGGTGCAGGGTCGCCACCTGCCAACTGGCCCCGTTACGGCCGGTCAGGCAGCGCTGTTCGATGATGCCGAGCAGCCGGTCCCGCTCGTCGGGCTCGACACCCCACCGGTCCAGACCGTGGTGGGCCAGGGGCAGCAGGCGGCGCAGCACCAACTCGGTCACCGGCAGGTAGCCCAGGCCGGGCCAGAAGACGTGGGCGTCGATGCCGTGCCGGGCGCAGGTGTTGAAGTTCTCCTCGGCGGCGCTGAACGACATCTGCGACCACAGTGGCCGGTCGGCCTCGGCGAGTGCCCGGACCAGCCCGAAGTAGAACGCGCCGTTGGCGACGGTGTCCAGCACCGTCGGCCCGGCCGGCAGGACCCGGTTCTCCACCCGCAGGTGCGGTCGGCCCCGCACCACGTCGTAGACCGGCCGGTTCCACCGGTAGATGGTGCCGTTGTGCAGCCGCAACTCGGCCAGGTGCGGCACTCCTCCGGCGGCGAGCGTCTCGGACGGGTCCTCCGGATCGCAGACCGGCAGCAACGCCGGGAAGAAGCGCACGTTCTCCTCGAACAGGTCGAACACGGAGGTGATCCAACGTTCGCCGAACCAGACCCGGGGGCGTACGCCCTGGGTCTTGATCTCCTCGGGGCGGGTGTCGGTGGCCTGCTGGAACAGCGGAACCCGGGTCTCGCGCCACAACTCACGGCCGAAGAACAGCGGCGAGTTCGCGCCGAGCGCCACCTGGACCCCGGCGATGGCCTGGGCGGCGTTCCAGTAGTCGGCGAACTGCCCGGGGCTGACCTGGAGGTGGAACTGGGTGCTGGTGCACGCCGCCTCCGGCGTGATCGTGTCGACGGTGATCGCCAGCCGCTCCACCCCGTTGACGGCGATCCGCAGGTCCTCTCCCCGGGCCGCGAAGATCTGCTCGTTGAGCAGCGCGTAGCGGGGGTTGGCCGACAGCGTGGCGGCGGTCAGGTGCTCCGGCCGCACCGTGGGCAGGATCCCGATCATCACCAGGTACGCGCCGACCGTACGGGCCTGCTGGTCGGCCGCGTTCAGGCTGGCGCGTACGTGCTCCTCGAACTCGGCGGTGCCGACACCGGTCAGCCGCCGTGGTGCGACATTGATCTCGATGTTGAACTGGCCCAGTTCCGTCTGGAAGCTCGGGTCGGCCACCGCGCGCAACACGTCGGCGTTGCGCATCGCCGGCATCGACTCGGCGTCGACCAGGTTCAGCTCGATCTCCAGCCCGGTCATCGGCCGGTCGACGTCGAACCGGGACTCGCGCAGCATCTCGGCGAAGACGTCGAGACAGCGGCGCACCTTGTCCCGATAGCGTGCCCGATCCTGGCGGCTGAAGGTCTGTACGCCGACTTCCTCGCCCATTGGTCACCACCCTGTCACCGCTGGTACCCGGAACGTCGCACGTCCATGCCACCCCGCGCGGGTCGACGCCCACCGTCGCGGTACCGGTCCCCGCGCGGTGTCGCAGCCCTCGCCGACGCCGCGGCTCAGCTCACCGCAGTGCAGGCGGCCACCGTGGCGATGACCAGCACGCCCAGCACCGCCTGGAGCAACAGCGGCGGCCCCAGGTGCGACCACATGGTGGCGGTACGCGGCCGGAGCAACTGCCCCGTGGTCAGGTTGACGATCCGTTCGATCTTCGGCGCCAGGTCGGGATCACCCTGGTCGCGCAGGGTCAGCTGGACGTGGTCGGCCGGATGCAGTGCGCTCTGCGGCAGGTGCCCGTGCAGCTCCACCTCGTAGAGGCGGCCGTCGGCATCCCGTAGGCGGACCGGGGTGACCAGGTATTCGGGGCCCTTCTTCAGCTCCTTGAAGCTGCGCCGACCGGTGCCGGAGCCCGCCGAGAGCACGGCGCGTACCAGCCGGGCGAGCAGGCCCGCCACCCCGGCAGCCGCCAGCACCAACACCAGCACCGGCTGCCCCACCCGCACCTCCCGGGGATAGCCGTCCATCAGACGCACGATCTGCGCGGTGAGGATCCGCCCGGTGGGGTGCAGGCTGCGCCGGGAGTACGATGTCGCGTCCATGTCACCACCCAGAGTCCACGTGTGCCTACAGATCGTATCGATCCTCGAGGTTGAACGACGTGAATGAAAACTGGTCACGCGATTGCCGGCAGGTGACAAGCCCGACGGGGCGGGTAAGCGGTGGGCCGAGCTGGAAAGGGGTCGAGCATGCAGCTGTCCTTCCTGCGCCCGCTGTACCAGCGTCCAGGCCCGTGGTGCTCGGTCTACCTGGACGCCTCACTGGACACCGAGGACGCGCACGCGGCGCTCGATCTGCGCTGGCGCGGTCTGCAACGGCAACTGGCCGAGCACGGGGCGGACGAGCCGACGCTCGCCGCCATCGACCGGGTCGTCCGAGGGCACGACCCGATGCCCGGCGACTACGGGCTCGCCGTGTTCGGCACCCACGGGCAGGTGGTGCTCTCCGAGTACCTGTCCGCCCCGCCGCGTCGGGACCTGGCCTCCTACGATCCGCTGCCGCACGTGATGCCGCTGCTGGCCCAACGGGGTGAGCAGGTCGCGTGGGTGCGGGTGCTGGCCGACCGCACCGGCGCCGACGCGATGTCGGTCAGCGCCGGTGGGGTGCCGCGCCGGGCGCACGTGACCGGTCGGGAGAGCTACCCGCTGCGTCGGGTCCAGCCCGGTGGCTGGTCCCAGTCGCGCTACCAGCGGGCCGCGATGGAGGCGTGGCATCACAACGCCGGTGACGTCACCGCCGCGACCGTCGAGCTGGCCGAGCGGGTCGGCGCCGAGGTGGTGGTGGTGGCCGGTGACGTCCGCGCCACCGGCATGATCGCCGCCCAGATGCCGGACCGCTGGCAGGACATGGTGGTACGCACCGACGCCGGCTCGCGGGCCGGTGGAGCCGACCAGACGCTGCTGGACGACCTGACCGTGCAGACCATCGCCGAGGTGGCCGACCAGCGGGTGCACGCGGCCCTGGACCGCTTCGGCACGCAGGAGGACGTCGGCATGGGCCTCGACGCCGTGGTGGCCGCGTTGCAGCGCAACCAGGTCGACACCATGCTCATCGTCGACGACCCGTCGGCCGACGGTGAACTCTGGATCGGCCCGGCGGCCACCGACATCGCCACCGATCCGGGTCAACTGCCCACGGTCGCCGAACCGGAGCGGGTCCGGACCGACGCGGCGCTGGTGCGTGCCCTGGTGGGCACCGACGCCGAGTTGACCGTGCTCGGTCCGGACGAGGCGCCGCAACTGGTGGACGGGGTGGGCGCGGTGCTGCGCTACGTCGACCCGGTCACCCCGGGCCGGGGCGGTGCCTGAGCCGAGCATCGCCGACGCGGTCGTCAGCGGGCTGTCGGCCGGGCGGATTCCCCGGGTCTTCGGTCATCCGCAGGCGCCGGTCACGGCACTTGTCGACGCGCTCGACGCCACCGGTGGCGACCCGGAGTTCGTCCCGGCCCGCACTCCGGAGAGTGCCGCGCTGATGGCGGCCGGACACGCCCGCCGCACCGGTGACCCGGGTGTCTGCCTGGCGGCCGGCGGCACGTGCGCCGGTGGACTGCTCGCCGGGCTCGACGCCGCCCGCCGTGCCCACCTGCCGGTGCTCGCGGTCGTCGCCGAGCCGGGTCCGGTCCCGGGTGGCGAGGTGGGTGTCACCACCCGACTGCTCGCCGAGGTGTGCCACGACGTCCGGTTCGCCACCGACCCGGTGCGCGTGCCCCAGGCGATGGACGAGGCGCTGCGTGCCGCCTCGCGCGGTGGCGGCCCGGTGGGCCTGGTGCTGCCGTACCGGCCGGCGGACGGCCGGGCCCGGGTCGGGTCCCCGGGGTTCGCGGCGCGGCTGGTGCTCGACGAGCTGTCCACCCGGTTGCCGCCGACCGCGACGGTGGTCGTCGACGGCACCCTGCGCCTCGCGCACCCCCCGGGGGCACCCGGTGAGGTCGCCGTCGTGGGTCCGGCCGGGCTGCCCGGTGGCGCGTTGCCGTACGCCGTCGCCGTGAAGCTGGCCGCCCCCGACCGGCCGGTGGTCGCCCTGGTCGCCGACGACGGGATGCGCGCGCAGGGCCTGGCGGAGCTGGTCACCGTCGCCCGGCGGCGACCGGCGTGGCCGGACCCGCGCCTGGTGGTGCTGGTCTGCAACAGCCGCTCCGGTCATCCCCGGCACCTGGATCCGGCCCGGTCGGTCACCGACGACGTCCCCTACGCCGGCTGGGCCCGGCTACTCGGCCTGCACGGGGTACGCGTCGACCGGCCGGAGTTGGTCGGCGCGGCCTGGGACGAGGCGCTGAACGCCGACCGGCCGTCCGTGCTGGAGGTGCTGACGGACGCGTTGAGCCACCGCTCCGGCGGCACCATCTGCGACCTTGCTGCCTCGCCGCCGCCGGAGCCATCCCCGATGGTGCTGACCGGTGGTGGGCCGACGATGGCGGGCTGGCCGTTCTTGTCGGGAACGGACAAGATCCCCTGATTGATGCCGTCAGGTGGGCAGATGCCCTGTTTAACCCGCATCGTGGCGGGAAGCCGGGCCGCGTGGTGAGCGATCGAGGCAAGGTGGAGCCGGGGCGCAAGGTGCGCCCGGGACTGACGGCGGCGGGGGCCGGCATGGCCGGCGACCGTGTCGTGGCCGCCGACAGCACCGCCCGCACCCTGGTCGCGGCCACCGCCCGCGCCCTGCGTGGCAGCGACTGCGCCGACCTCGGACACGCCGGGCCGGTGTCCCGGTTCGCCGGCACGCCCGACCCGGTGCGGCGGGCCGCGGCGATCCGCTCCGCCGGCCGGATCGCGCTCACCGCGGGGCAGGCGGCCGAGGTCGACGCCGGCCGGGTCGCCCGCTGGTTCGTCGACCAGTACCCGCGTCGCCGGTATCCCGGGGTGCTGCTGGGCTCCCCGCACGGCGGTGTCGCACACCTGGCGGTGGCGCTGGGCATGCCCTGGCTGCCCGCCGGGTTCGAGATGGTGGCGCACTGGCCGCAGGGCGCGGTGGACCAACCCCGGGCCGCCCTGGACCACGGTGCGGCGCTCGCCGGGCGACTGCTGGCCGGCAACCCCGACCTGCACCTGAGGCAGGTGCACTGCCCGGCCAGCCGGGGCGCGCTGGCCGGGGCGACGGTGGCGTTGACCGGTCGCTGGCAGGCGCTGCCGACGGCGTACCGCAGCTTCCTGGCCGACCGGCTGACCCCCGGCGCGCCGGTGCTGATGCTGCGGGACACCCGGACCTGGCCGGTGGTCGACGCGGCCGACGGCCACAGCTTCCAGCTCGGCTGCCCGGCCAGCGGCCTGACCCCGGTGGACTTCCACCCCGACAGCCACGCGCTGCGGCAGGTGCTGCGCTCGGCCGGCGGCGACAGCACCCGATGGGACCCGCCGGAGATCTCCGCGCCGCCGGCCATCGCCGAACACGGCGTGGAGTCCGGTTTCGACCAGGGCGTACGGGACTGGACCTCGCGGCACGGCCACCCGTTGCACCGCATCCTGGTACCCGCCCCGGAGGCGCTCAGCGCGGCCATCGCCGACCTGTACCGGCGCTGGCTGCGCGCGGCCGGCAAGACCGGTGACCGCCTGGTGGTCGAGTGCGGTCGGCTGCTCGACCCGTGGCAGGTGCTCCGGGCCGGGCTGGTGCCCTACTGGTGCGAGAACGCCACCCGGCGCAGCGTCGAGCAGGTGGAGTGGTGGCTGGCCGGCAGCGAGTCGTTCACCTCGGTCGACGTGCTGCCGGAGCCGCCGGGCGTACGCTCACCGGCGCTGGCGGGTCTGCCGCAGTGGCTGGCGGTGGCCGGGTTCGGGCGGCGGCGACGGGCCCTGGACCGCGCCTCGGCGCGCGGCTACCCGGTCACCTCGGTACCCACCCGACGGGCCACCGAGGTGCTCCGCGCCCAGCCGTACGACCTGCCCAACCCGGCCCCGCTCGGGACCGCCGAGGCGCTCGCCGCACTGCGCGACAGCGGTCGGCACCACGGCCTGCTGATCTGTTGAGACCCAGCTGGCGAAACATCCTCGCGAACCCGTGATCCCGTGATTGAGTACCTACGGAGCGGGAACACCGCCGGCTGCGACGGGCTGATCACCTAGCGCGGCGTGGCGCCGTCACCCGCTGGCATCCCAGTACGTAACCCACTCACAGGCCCGTGCGTGCCCACGCGCGTGCCCGGTGTCGGTGAATCCGGGCGGGGTCCTTCCCGAGGGAGGCGCGGATGTTCGGACAGACCACCACAACCACACCACCACCCACCGATCGGGGGCTGGAGGATCTCGACGCGGCGGCGCTGGCGTACGCGGCGCGCATCGAGGGCCTGCCGCCGGAGCGTCGCCAGGAGGCACGCGACGACCTGGTCCGGTTCGCGTTGCCGTTCGCGGGCCGGTTGGCCCGCCGTTACCGGGGGCGCGGGGAACCGCTGGAGGATCTGGAACAGGTGGCCCGTCTGGGGCTGGTCAACGCGGTCGACCGGTACGACCCGGAACGCGGCTCGTTCACCGCGTACGCGGCGATCACCATCGTGGGTGAGATCAAGCGGCATTTCCGGGATCGCACCTGGGGTGTGCACGTGCCCCGTCGACTGCGTGACCTGATCCTCGAGGTGGGGCAGGCGACGGCGGCGCTGACCAGCGAGCTGTCCCGGGCGCCGACCGTGGCCGAGCTGTCGAAGCGGCTGGAGACGCCGGAGGCGGAGATCCTCGCCGCGTTGGAGTCGGCCGCCGGCTACAGCCCGGCATCGCTCAACGCGCCCGTCGGCGGGGAGAGTTCGGCGGAGTTCGGCGACCTCGTCGGCGAGTCGGACTTCGCGTTGGAGTCCGTCGACGACCGGGTGACCGTCAGTGGCCTGCTGCACCGGCTGCCCTGGCGGGAGCGGCGGATCCTGGCCATGCGGTTCTACGGCAACCAGACCCAGGCCGAGATCGCCGCCCGGTTCGGTATCTCCCAGATGCATGTGTCGCGGTTGCTGTCCCGGGCGCTGACCTGGCTGCGCCAGGCGATGCTCGCCGACGCGCCGCCACCCTGGCAGAACGGTCCCGCCGAGTCCGAGGCGGTCAACCCGTCGCGCGCCACGGCCCCGGTGCGGGGTCGTTGAGCGGATCGCCGGGGCGGTACCGACAGGTGCCGCCCCGACGCGTGTCCGTCGGTCAGTTCTCCGGCGTGTCCCCGGGGCCACGCGGATGCCGCCACCGGTCGGAGGACTCCTCGCGCTGCGCGTCCAGCGGGTTTCCCTCCGGCTCGTCGGTCCCCTCGAAGCTGGGCCGGCGTACCTCCTCGGGTTCCGGCACCTCCACCGGCCGGGCGCCGGACTGCGGTGCCGGTTGGTACGCGACCGCCTCCCGCGCGCCGTGCGCGCCCTCGGCGCTCGGTGACTCCGGCACGTGCGTCTCCCGGTGGATCTCGTCGCGGAAGTCCTGCGGCGGCCGGGTGGTCCGCTGTGGCAGGTCGCGGCCCAGGTCGGAGACGAGTTCGCCGTACTTGGCGTCGAACGCGGGACGCTCCGAGCGGATCCGGGGCATCCGGTCGAAGTTGCGCAGCGGCGGCGGGCAGGTGGTGGCCCACTCCAGGGAGTTGCCGAAGCCCCAGGGGTCGTCCACCGTCACCTCGGCGCCGTAGCGCCAGGACTTCCAGGCGTTGTAGATGAAGAACAGGGTGGACGCCCCCAGCACGAAGGAGAAGATGCTGGAGACCGTGTTCATCGTGGTGAACCCGTCGGTCGGCAGATAGTCGGCGTACCGCCGGGGGAAACCCTTGCTGCCCAGCCAGTGGTGCACCAGAAAGGTGCCGTGGAAGCCGATGAACATGCTCCAGAAGTGCAGCTTGCCGAGCCGTTCGTCGAGCAGCCGCCCGGTCATCTTCGGCCACCAGAAGTAGAAGCCGGCGAAGAGCGCGAAGACCACCGTGCCGAAGACCACGTAGTGGAAGTGGGCCACCACGAAGTAACTGTCGTGGGTGTGCCAGTCGGCCGGGGGACTGGCCAGTAGCACCCCGGTGAGCCCACCGAGCAGGAAGGTCACCAGGAAACCGATGGAGAACAGCATCGGCGTCTCGAAGGTGAGCTGGCCCTTCCACATGCTGCCGATCCAGTTGAAGAACTTCACGCCGGTCGGCACCGCGATCAGGTAGCTGAGGATGCTGAAGAACGGCAGCAGCACCTGGCCGGTGGTGAACATGTGGTGCGCCCACACCGTCATCGACAGCACGGTGATGGTGACGGTGGCCAGCACCAGACCGGTGTAGCCGAAGATCGGTTTGCGGGAGAAGACCGGAATGACCTCGGTGATGATGCCGAAGAACGGCAGCGCGATGATGTAGACCTCGGGGTGGCCGAAGAACCAGAACAGGTGTTGCCAGAGCATCGGCCCGCCGGTGTCGGGGTTGAACACCTGCGCGTCGAGCAGCCGGTCGGCGCTCAACGCCAGCAGCGCGGCGGCCAGCAGCGGGAAGACCAGGATCACCAGCACGCTGGTGAAGAGCATGTTCCAGGTGAAGATCGGCATCCGGAACATGGTCATGCCCGGCGCGCGCAGGGTCAGGATCGTGGTGATCAGGTTGACCGCGCCGAGGATGGTGCCCAGACCGGAGACCACCAGCCCGATCACCCACAGGTTCGCGCCCACGCCGGGGGAGTGCTCGCTGGTGCTCAGCGGGGTGTACGCGGTCCAGCCGAAGTCGGCCGAGCCGCCCGGGGTCAGGAACCCGCTGACCACCATCAACCCGCCGAACAGGTAGAGCCAGTAGGCGAGCGCGTTGAGCCGGGGGAACGACACGTCCGGCGCGCCGATCTGGATCGGCACGATGTAGTTGGCGAAGCCGAACGCCGCCGGAGTGGCGAACAGCAGCAGCATCACCGCGCCGTGCGAGGTGAACAGCTGGTTGTACTGCTCGGCGGCGAGGAACTGCAGACCCGGCCGGGCCAACTCGGCCCGGATCAGCATGGCCTCGATCCCGGCGAGCAGGAAGAAGCCGAACGAGGTCAGCAGGTAGAGCAGACCGATCTGCTTGTGGTCCGTGGTCGCCAGGAACCTGACCAGCTTGCCGCCCGGCAGCGGCCGGCGCAGCGGTCCGGGATAACCGCCGAACCGGGCCGGCGCGAGAATGGCCGGCCCCCGGTCCTGTCCGGGTTCGGTGGATACCCGCTTGGGCATGAGCGCTCACCCCGCTGACGACGGATAGGGACAGGCGTGGCTACCCACCCCGTCGACCATGTAACCAGGCGAGAGGGCTAATTTCGGTCAATTCGCCGGTAGTGTGGCCCAGACGGCCTTTCCGTCGCCGGCCGGGGCGCTGCCCCAGCGGTCGGCCAGCTCGCGTACCAGCAGCAGCCCTCGGCCACCCTCGTCGCGCTGCCCGGCCTTGCTCGGCCGGACCACGGCGCTGCTGCTGTCGACCACGGCCAGGTGCAGCCAGGGTCGGTGCAGGGTCACCGTCACCTGCATCGGGGTGCCGGCGTGCCGGACCACGTTGCCGACCAGTTCACTGAGCACCACCGAGGCCGGGCCGACCGCCTCGGGCAGGTTCCACCGGGCACACGCGTCGGTCACCAGCTCCCGGGCCCGCCGGCAGGCCGTCGCCACCGGATCCAGGCGCAGCCGCAGACGGGTCACGGCGGAGGCGTCGGCCACCCGGCTCGCCTCGTCGCAGCTGTCCCGCACCGCCAGCACCCGGCAGGCCGTCGAGTCGGCCAGCAGCGCGGCGGCGTCCGGGTGCGGCGCGCAGAGCACCAGCGGCACGACCGGCCATCCTGCGGCGCGGCGCGCGACGGCCGCGAAGACGGACACCGCCAGGTGGTCCCGCACGGCGAGCCCGGTCAGGTCGACCACCAACGCGTCCGGCTGCCGGTCCAGGCACTCCTCCAGGAACGCGTACGCCTGGCGCATCGAGGTGATGTCGAGGGTGCCGGTGAGGCGCACGACGGCGGGTGCTCCGTCGTGTACCTGGCAGGTGATCCGGCTCGCCATCTCCGCCCTCGTCTCGGCGCTGTCCGCAGAGCCAGGCAGGTACCCGGCGGTTGACCGGGCGAAACGCCGCGACCGGGGCGGCCTGCGTCACGCCGCGGCGACCCGACGGCGTGGCAGTTGGTGCCGCAGCTGCGCCAGTGGGGGCCGTTCCTCCACAGCGACGTCGCTGACCACGATCTCCCGGTCCAGGTTCGGCAGCGCCTCGGAACCGCCCCGACGGAACTGGGTGAGCAGGGCGGTGGGCAGCATGTCCGGGTTCGCCCAGCCTCGGCGCTGCAACCGGGACCAGGCGGTGAGCATGATCTGGGCGGCCATCCGGCCCAGCGCGGCGGTGTCCTGGTGCCGGTGCTTGCGCTCGCCGAGATCCACCTGGGCCAGCGCGTCCAACCCGACGAGTTCGAGCAGGTCGATCAGCATGGCGGTCTCGACGCCGTAGCCGGAGACGAACGGCACCCGCGCCAGCACCTCCCGGCGGCCGGCGTACTCACCGGCGAGCGGCTGGACGAACCCGGCCAGTTCCGGCCAGAACAGGTTCAGCATCGGCCGGGCCATCAGCTCCGTGACCCGGCCACCGCCGTCGGCCTCCACGCCGCCGGTGCTCACCAGGGGCCGGTGGTAGAAGCCCTTGACGAAATCGACCGACGGGTCGGTCAGCAGCGGGCCGAGCAGCCCGGTGACGAAGTGCGGTCGGAACTCGCGCAGGTCGGCGTCGACGAAGGCCACCACGTCGCCCTCCGCCGCCGCCAGACCCGCCCAGAGCGCGTCGCCCTTGCCGGTCAGCTGGGGCAACCCCCGGGTCATCACGTCCTGGCTGACGACCTCGGCACCGGCGGCCCGGGCCACCGCCGCGGTGCGGTCGGTGGACCGCGAGTCGACCACGATCAACTCGTCGACCAGGGACACCCGGTCCATCAGGTGTTCGCGGATGGTGGCCACGATCGCTCCGACGGTGGCCTCCTCGTTGCGCGCCGGCAGCACCACGCTGACCCGGCTGTCTCCCTTGGCCCGCAGCAGGCGTCGGGTCGGCCAGTCGGCCGCCGAGGTGGTTCGGTAGGTGGCCCAGGCCTCCACCACCGGCGAGACCAGAGATTCGTCGTTGCGCACAGGCACCCCCTCGTCTGCGGGAAGACCGGGAGTCGACTTTCCCAGCACCCCGCACGCTAACCGGATCGCTCTCCAGCTTGATCAGCACCGTGCGCCGTCCCCGTTCCCGTCCGATGAACCTTTGATTGCGTTCGATCGACCTCCCGCGATGTCGGAACGGGGCGGGTGGGACGTTCAAGATCGCCCCGGTCGCGTACCGTTGCGGCTCATGGGTGTGTCGCAACGCTTGAAGACCAGGTTCCGCCGGTTCCTCCAACGCCCGGGGACGACGGTCGATCTGGCCCCGCTGGAGAAGCTGCTGCCGGTCATCGAGGCCCGCGAGGAGGAGATCTCGGCGTTCGACGACGCCGAACTCACCGAGGCGGCGGCCACGGCGACGAGCTACGAGGAGATCTGCGCGCTCGGCCGCGAGGCCGCCCGTCGAGGCATCGACCAGCGTCCGTACGACGTCCAGCTGTTGGGTGCCATGTCGCTGCTGTCCGGCAAGGTCGCCGAGATGGCCACCGGTGAGGGCAAGACGCTCACCGCCGCGATCGCCGCGTACGGGCACGTCCGGCTCGGCAACGGGCCGGTGCACGTGCTGACCGTGAACGACTACCTGGCTCGCCGCGACGCCCAGTGGATGGAGCCGATCTACACCCTGCTCGGGCTCACCGTCGGCTGGGTCAACGAGGCGTCCACCCCGGTCGAGCGGCGTGCCGCGTACGCCTGCGACGTCACCTACGTCTCGGTCAGCGAGGCCGGTTTCGACTTCCTCCGCGATCAGCTCGTCACCGACATCGAGGACCGGGTGCAGCGCCCGCTGCGTACGGCGATCGTCGACGAGGCCGACTCCATCCTCATCGACGAGGCCCGGGTGCCGATGGTCCTGGCCGGCTCGGTCCCCGGCGAGCAGGACCCGGTGCACACCGCCGCCGCGCTCGTCCGTGGCCTGCGCAAGGGCCGGCACTACACGGTGGCCGAGGACGGCCGCAGTGTCGCCTTCACCTCCGCCGGCCTGGCCGCCGTGGAGGCCAAGCTCGGCATCGACCTGTACGACGAGGAGAACGTCGAGCAGCTCTCGGCGGTCAACGTGGCGTTGCACGCGCACGCCCTGCTGCACCGGGACGTGGACTACATCGTCCGGGACGGCACCGTCGAACTGATCGACGAGATGCGGGGGCGGGTCGCCCAGCGGCGCCGCTGGCCCGACGGGCTCCAGGCGGCCGTGGAGGCCAAGGAGGGGCTCGACGCCACCGCCGAGGGCGAGGTGCTCGGCACCATCGCCGTGCAGGCGTACGTCGGGCTCTACCCGATCGTCTGCGGCATGACCGCCACCGCGGTGCTCGTCGGCGACCAGCTGCGGGAGTTCTTCGGCCTGGAGGTCGCGGTGATCCCGCCGAACACCCCGTGCGTGCGGGTCGACGAGCCGGACCGCATCTACGCCACCCGGGCGGAGAAGGAGGAGGCGCTGATCGACGAGATCCAGCGCTGCCACAGCGTCGGGCGTCCGGTGCTGGTCGGCACGCTGGACGTCAAGGAGTCCGAGCAGCTGGCCGCCGGGCTCAACACCGCCGGGGTGCCGTGCGTGGTGCTCAACGCCAAGAACGACGACGAGGAAGCGGCGATCATCGCCGAGGCCGGCGCGTTCGGCGCGGTCACCGTCTCCACCCAGATGGCGGGCCGGGGCGTGGACATCCGCCTCGGCGGCAGCGACCAGTCCGACCGGGATCGGGTGGCCGAACTGGGTGGTCTCTACGTGATCGGCAGCGGTCGACACGACAGCCGTCGCGTCGACGACCAGCTGCGCGGCCGGGCCGGTCGTCAGGGTGACCCGGGTGGGTCGGTCTTCTTCGTCAGCCTGGAGGACGACCTCGTCGTCCGGCACGCCGGTGACTCGGTGCCGCCGTCGCCCCGGATGAACGCCGACGGTCTGGTCACCGATCCGCAGGTGGACTACGCCGTCGAGCACGCCCAGCGGGTCGCGGAAGGGGTCAACCACGAGATCCACCGCAACACCTGGCGCTACAGCGTGGTGATCGAGCAGCAGCGCAAGGCCCTCGCCGAGCGGCGGGAGCGGCTGCTCACCAGCGACGTCGCGGCGCTGATGCTGCTGGACAAGATGCCGGAGAAGGCCGGCGAGATGGACGAGGACCTGCTGGCCCGGGTGGCCCGGTCGATCGCCCTCTACCACCTCGACCGGCTCTGGGCCTCGCACCTGGCCGAGTTGTCGGAGGTCCGCGAGGGCGTGCACCTGCGGGCCCTGGGCCGGCTCGATCCGCTGGACGAGTTCCACCGGGCGGCGGTTCCGGCGTTCACCGAACTGGTGCCGGCGATCGAGGCGCGGACGCTGGAGACCTTCGCCGAGACCGAGTTCGACGAGGACTGGGAGCCCGACTCGACGGAACTGGTCCGGCCCAGCGCCACCTGGACGTACCTGGTGCACGACAACCCGTTCGGTTCCGAGCTGGACCGGTTGATCGCCTCCGTCGGCCGCCGCCTCGGCGGGGGTTCTCGCTGAGGTCGTCCGGTCCGGTCCACCCCTCCTGGCGGCACCCGTACGCTGGGAGGGGCCCCGATTTGCGCCGTTTCGGCCGTTGTCGTCGGGGTAGTAGCGCGATCGTGATGTCGAGGACGGCTACCTGTGTGCGGGCCGAGCCGAGGAGGAGACGGGTGACGACGCTGACCGGGCGTACCGGAGCCGCAGGCCGGTGAACCTGGAGACGACCGCACCGCTGGGGGAGACGCTCGGCGTGCTGGAGACGGCTGCCCTGCTCCGGGAGTTGACCGCCGGGCTGATCGCCGTCGACGACTTCGACGCGGCGCTGTCCGCGCTGGTCCGGATCACCCGGGACGCCCTCGCGGGGGTCACCTGGTGCGGGTTCACCGCCCTGCGGGCCGGTGAGCCGGCGGGCGTGGCCGCCTCCGATCCCCGGCTGGGCGGGCTGGACGACCTGCGGTACGGCCCGGACACCCCGGCGATGGACGCGATCCGTCGCCGGGAGATGGTCGGCGCGGAGGAGTTGGATGCGGAACCGCGCTGGCCGGACTGGACGACCCGGGCCCGCGAACTGGGCGTACGCGGGGTGATCTCCGCGCCCGTGGACATCGACGACCAGGTCATCGGCGCGGTCAACCTGTACGCCGCCGAGTCCGACGCGCTGACTCCCGGGCACCAGTTGACCGCGATGCTGCTGGCCGAGCACGCCGGTCTGCTGCTGGCGGCCGTACGCGGCCGGGAGAAGCGGGCCGCCCTGATCGTGCAGCAGGACACCGTGCTGCTCAACGACGGCGTGATCGGCCAGGCCGTCGGCGTCATCATGACCCAGCGCGGCTGCCCGGCCGAGGAGGCCCTCGAGGTGCTGCGCAGCGCGGCGGCGTCGTTGTCCATCCCGTTGCGGGAGGTGGCGGAGCGGCTGGTCAGCACGGTCTCCCGACCCCGGGACAACTGATCGGGGCGTGTCGTTTCGCCCGGCTGGCACCCGGGTAGCACCCTGGGCTGATGGACTGAGCCGATCCCAGGGGGACTACGATGCAGAGCCGGCTAAGGGTGCAGGGGCACCCCATCCAACCGATGTTGGTGACCTTTCCGTACGGGCTCTTCGTCTGTGCCGTCATCTTCGACCTCGCCGACGTGGTCGGTGGTCCGGCCTTCCTCGGCGAGGTCGGCTACTGGACGGCGGTGGCCGCTCTGGTGGCGGCGGCGTTGACGGCGGTGGCCGGGATGGTCGACCTGTGGGACGTGCCGCCGGACCGTACCCGCCGCACGGCGATCAGCTTCAACGTCGTCAACGCGGCGATGGCCGGGTTGTTCCTGCTCTCCTGCCTGGTCCGGGCGGACGCGACGAACCGTGGCGTCACCCCGGCGCTGCTGGTCGTCGAACTGCTCGCTCTCGCCGTCGGCGGGGTGGGCGTACACCTCGGCGCGCGGCTGATGCGTCACTTCGAGGCCGGCCGTCGCGAGTCGGCGAGCGTCGACATCGTACGCGGCCTCGACGGTCCCACCGTCGAGGTGGTGCGGCCCCGCCCTTAGGGCCGCAGCAGCGCGAGCATCTCGGGCAGGTCGAAGAACTCGGCGGTGGCGACCGCGGACGGATCGCCGCCGTCGGGGTCGGCGCCGGCGTCGAGCAGCGCGCGGACCGCCTCGGCGTTCTTGCGGAACACCGCCGCGGCCAACGCTGTCTGTCCCCGGTCGTTGGCCCGGCCGTGATCGGCGCCCCGTTGCAGCAGTGCGCGCACCGTCTCCGGGTGGGCGTGGTAGGCCGCCAGGATCAGCAGGGTGTCGCCCTTGTGGTTGGTCAGGTTGACCGGTAGCCCCGCGTCGACGTACCCGGCGAGTTCCGCGGTCGCGCCGTCGCGCGCCAGGTCGAACATCCGGTGCGCGAATTCCAGGGTCTCGGCGTCGAGTTCGTCGCTCACCGGTTCAGGTTAGTCGGCTCCACCGCGCCGCCACCGGCCGCCAGCCGATCGGCGGGCTTGCCGACCCGCCCACGTCCGGGTGAACGATTCGGCCGCGTCGTCCCGGATCGTAGGAATGCCTACTAAACCTATAGGGTTTACCTTCTAAGCTGGTCGAGACAATCCGCCGACGACCGTCGCGAGGACCACATGCCTTCCGAAACCGTCACCGAACCGGACCTGTTCGCCGTCGCCCGTCGCTGGGCCGCCGATCCCGCGAGTTGGCCGGTGCCGGTGTGCTTCGATCCCGTCAGCCGGTGGTACGCCCGGTTGGCGGTCCACGACGACCACGAGGTGTGGGCGCTGAGTTGGCTACCCGGTCAGGGCACCGACCTGCACGACCACGGCGGCTCCTCCGGTGCCTTCCTGGTGGTTTCGGGAACCCTCACCGAGGAGACCGTCAGCGGTGGCCGGTTGCGCCCGCACCTGCTCGCCGCCGGCTCCGGCCGCCGGTTCGGCCCCCGGCACCTGCACATGGTGACCAACAAGCACGCCGAGCCGGCGGTGAGCGTCCACGTCTACGGTCCGGCGCTGCGCCGGATGGTCCGCTACCACCTCGAGCAGGGCCGGCTGCTGGTCGCCGAGGTGGCCGAGGCCGGCGTGGCATGGTGAGACGCCGACCGGTCACCCCGCCCGCCTTCGGTACCGATGATCTTTCCTGGAAGGAACCGCCGATGTCACAGGCCGATCCCGTCGCCGGCTGTCCGGTGCCGGTGCCACCTGCGGGCTCGCGGGGGATCGACGAGATCCTCGCCGCCGCCCGCGCCCGGCTCGACCGCCTCGACCCCGAACAGGCGCATCTGGCGTACCGGACCGGTGCCCTGCTGGTCGACATCCGTCCCGCGGCGCAACGGGCCGCACACGGCACCGTGCCGGGCGTGCTGGCCATCGAGCGCAACGTCCTGGAGTGGCGGCTGGACCCCCGGTGTCCGGCCCGGCTGCCGCAGGCGGTCGGCTACGACCTGTCCGTGGTGGTCCTCTGCCAGGAGGGCTACACCTCGTCACTGGCCGCCGCCTCGCTCCAGGATCTCGGGCTGCACCGGGCAACCGACGTGGTCGGCGGATTCGCCGCCTGGCAGATAGCCGGCCTGCCGGTGCTCGGACCCACCGCGCCACCCGCAACGTCCACTCTCGCGCCCCCGGCGACCGCCGGCCGGGCGTACCACTGAACCGCCACGCCCCACCCGGCGTTGCGGTAGTCCCAGGAGGTCACCGTGTCCGTCGTCGCTCTCGGCCCGCGCCAGCACCCGCCCCGTCACACCAGCCGGACCCGGTTGGCGCGACCGCGTACCCGGCCGACCCTGACCATCACCGTCGACCTCGCGTCCGGCCAGGTGAGCCCACGCCTGAACCGGCTGTTCGAGCTCCTCGGGGAGATCGTCGAGTCGGGTGAAGCACGACTGTCCCGCTCCGACGCTCCGGCCCCCGCCGCGACCGACCCGAACCTGGTCCGGATCCTCACCGGCCCGCGTGCCGTACTCCAGGGTGACCGGACGATCCCGCTGACCCGAATCGAGTACGACCTGCTGCTGTTCCTGGCCGAGCGGCCACGACGGGTGTTCACCCGGCTGCAGCTGCTGCATTCGGTCTGGGGCTACGACCACGCGGTGGCCCGCACCGTCGATGTGCACGTCCGTCGACTCCGCGCCAAGCTGGGCGGCACCTCGCTGCTGACCACCGTCCACGGTGTCGGCTACCGCCTCGCCGACGACGCGCAGGTGATCGTCGAACGCTGAAACCCGGACGGGGCGGGCACCCGCGCGCACACTCACGCAGACCCCCGCGACGACTCGCGGGGACGCCTCGTGAGTCGGCGCGGGTGTCCCGTTCGCGTGACGGCCTTGTCATGGGAGCGCGAACAGTCGACGTCACGCCGGGTGCGCGCATCTCGCCCGGGATGTCCAAAACGGCATCGGCCACCCCCCGTATCAGGTCAACTTGGCGACTCTGCTGTAATCATCTGGCCTCGTACGCAGAGCGAGCGGACGGCTCCGATGTGTCGGTCAATTGTCACATTCATGCAACGCAGTCGCCCCTTGACCCTCGCACAGGCGCCGGGAAGCATCGATAGAGCGGCGTCCCGGGGCCGTGGGGAAAGCCCGGACCAGCCAAGGAGGACCATGTCGGTCAGCCCCGCTTCGTCGCGCGCCGGATGGCATACGTCCCAACCCGCGGTGCCCGGTCGGCCTCCCGGCGGTCAGCGTCGTCCCGCCAACACCGTCGCCCCGGTGCTCACGGTGACCCTCTCCATACCCCTGGCGTGTGAGGAGTCGCTGACGCCGGCCGCGCGTCGGCTGCTCGACGCGGCGCGGGAGATGCTGGAGCGCGGCGAAGGCACCATCACCACCGTCAGCCCGGTCGTGCCGGAGCGTCGCGGTGAGAGCGTTCCGGCGGGTCGTACGCCGTCCCGGCAGCTCGCGCCCGCCATTCCCACCCTGCACATCCTGGCCTCCTCCCGGTCGGTGCTGCGTGACGGCGAGCCGTTGCCACTGACCCGGCTGGAGTTCGACCTCCTGCTGCATCTGGTCGCGAACCCCCGCCGGGTCTTCACCCGCCTCCAGTTGCTCAACGCGGTCTGGGGGTACGAGCACGCCGGTGTCCGTACCGTCGACGTGCACGTGCGCCGGCTGCGCGGCAAGGTCGGGGTGGACGTCCCGCTGGTCACCACCGTGTACGGCGTCGGCTACCGGTTGTCCGACGACGCCCGGGTCACCCTCGACCGCGCCGGCTGACCGGTTGTCGGATCGGGCGGGTGCCGGAGCCGGCCCACCCGGCCGGGACGGGCACGGCGGTGTCGACCAACGGGCACCATGGTCGGATGCGTGTGCGTCCCATCTCGCCGCCGCTGCTGATCACCGAGTTGGCCGAGCGGCTCGCCGGTGAGGTGTCGAGCGGGCGGCTGCGGGTCGCGGTGGACGCAGCCCCGGCTGCCCGCCCCGACCAGCTGGCCGAAGCCCTGGTCGATCCACTTCGTGCCCTCGGCCACCCGGTGCTGCACGTACGCGCCGACGACTTCCTGCGCCCCGCCTCGCTGCGCCTGGAACGCGGCCGGACCAATCCGGACGCGTACTACGAGGGCTGGGTCGACGAGGCCGGACTGCGCCGGGAGGTGCTGGACCCGGCAGGGCCGGGCGGATCCGGCCGGGTGTTGCCGTCGCTCTGGGACGCCCGGACGGACCGGGCCAGCCGGGCCGCGTACGTCGATCTGCCGCCCGGCGGGGTGGTGCTGGTCAGCGGCGCGTTCCTGCTCGGCGGCGGACTGGCCTTCGACGTCGTCGTACACCTGGAGATGTCACCTGCGGCGCTGCGCCGACGCACCGACCCTGACCTGGCCTGGACCCTGCCCGCGTTCGACAGGTACGCCGCCGAGGTCGCGCCCGCCGGCTTCGCCGACGTGCTGGTCCGGGTCGACGACCCGCGTCGCCCAGCGCTCGTGGAATCCGTCGACGACCCGGTTTGAGCCCCACCCCCTTGGGGTAAACGCGGTGCTCACAGCGCCCGGGTGACGACAACCTGGGCGGTATGACCGGGTGCGGAGCGTCCCGCCCGCGCAGACCATATGGCCCAGGAAAGGCAGGCAGCGATGCTCGTCCATGACACGGTCGGCACCAGCCGGTCCCAGGCGGAGATCGACCAGATCCGGCTCTCCCTGCAGGCCCGCCACGACGAGCTGACCGAGGAGTACCAGCAGGCGGTGCAGCAGAGTCAGGTGCTGCGGCTCGTCGAGGTCGGCGACACCGCCGGCGACGACCAGGCCGACAGCGGCACCAAGACGGCCGAGCGGGATACCGCGCAGTCCCTGCTGCGGACCATTCTGGACCGTCGGGCCCAGTACGAACACGCCCTGGCCCGGCTGGCGGAGGGTACCTACGGCTTCTGCGAGGGCTGCGCCGCGCCGATCCCGGTCGAACGGCTGGAGATCTTCCCGTCGGCCACCACCTGCGTCACCTGCAAGCAGACCCGCGAGCGGCGGGCGGCCTGACCCGAGATCCTCGCCGGTCGGTCCGGGACGCGACGGACCCCACCCATCCTGGTGGGCACCGCGTCCCGGACCGACCGGAGCGCGCGTTGCCCCGACGGCTCGGCCGCGCCCCGGCCGAGCCGTCATCCACGCCCGGCCCGACGCGAACCGGCCTGACGCGAAGCGGCCGGGCGGGTTTCACCCGGGCGGGGTGAGGACCGCTCACCCGGTCGACGCCGAGCATGGTGGCAGAGGCGCGGTGCTTCTTTGATGGTCCGCGCGGAGCGGCACCACGGAGGTGGTTGACGATGACTGCTGGGCAGGTAGCGCGGCGACGAGGGAGCGCGGTGCTGCACGTCGTCGGAGCGTCCATGCAGTCTCGCCGGGCGCCGCGGATCGGATGGGCCAGTCCCATCCGGCGTCGGCGTGGCCCGGTGGGTCCGCCGCGACGTCACGACGATCGACGGTGGCAAACCGACCAGTGGGGGTGGACAGATGGCTGAGCAGTTCCAGTCCGCGATCGAGTCCTCGATGGACAAGACCAACCTGATTCTGAAAGACATCGAACAGGCGTACGGATGGTCGAAGGAGCAGCGCAACCAGTCGTACGCGGCGTTGCGTACCGTGTTGCACCTGCTGCGTGACCGGATGCCGATAGAGGAGAGCGTCGAGTTCTCCGCGCAGTTGCCGATCGTGTTGCGCGGCGTCTACTTCGACGGCTGGCAGCCGCAGAACGTCCCGATCAAGCTCAACCGGGACGACTTCCTCTACGAGGTCCGGCAGGGCTTCCCGTACGACGTGAAGGGCGGCCCGCAGCGGGTGGTCCAGGTGGTCCTGGACAGCCTGCGCCGGCACGTGACCCAGGGCCAGTGGGACGAGGTCAAGGACACCATGCCCAACGACCTCGCCCGGATCATGCCCTGACCCGGCACCTCACGACCCGCCCGCCGATGCCCGGACGGAACGGTGAACCGGTCATGCCGGACTGTTCGGGCAATTACCGTGGAACCTGGTGTGGTTAGAGAAGATCGGCAGCGGGGTACCACCCGCGGCAGGACGCACCCGACCAACGGCGGCGGGGGCGGGTCAATCCGAGGGAGCACGATGCCACTCAACGACGATGACATGCAGACCACCAGCGGCGGCGGGGCGGAGGGCCCGGCCGACGGTGGTGCCACTCCGGGTCAGCACGACGGCGGCGCTGACGGCAGTGCCGAAGGCCCGGCCGACGGTGGTGCGACCCCGGGTCAGCACGACGGCGGCGCCGACGGCGCCGCGCGGTAACGGGCCGCCATGACGCGTCTCGACCCGCCGGGCGGCCACGGCCGCCCGGCGGTTCCGTCTCCGTCCGCGAACGTGCCCGTCCGCGACGAGCCCGCCGAGCGGGAATCGGCTGTTGCCGCCCTGGCCCGCTGCGTCAGCGTGGAGGCGGAGAAGTTCGCCGCCGCGCACTGGGGGCGTACTCCGCTGCTCTCCCGCGCGGCCGAGCTGCCCAACCCGGCCGGCTTCACCGACCTGCTCAGCCCCGCCGACGCCGACGAACTGCTCAGCCGGCGTGGCCTGCGTACCCCCTTCCTGCGGGTGGCCAAGGACGGCCAGGTGCTGCCGGCGGGCCGGTACACCGGCGGTGGCGGTGCCGGCGCCGAGATCGACGACCAGGTTCTCGACGAGAAGGTCCTCCAGCTGTACGCCGACGGCGCCACCCTGGTCCTGCAAGGGTTGCACCGCACCTGGCCGGCGCTGATCGACTTCACCCGGGACCTGAGTCTGGCCGTCGGCCAGCCGTTGCAGGTCAACGCCTATCTGACCCCTCCGGACAGCCAGGGCTTCGCCACCCACTACGACACCCACGACGTCTTCGTGCTCCAGGTCGACGGCCGCAAACACTGGCGGATCCACCCGCCGGTGCTGCCCGACCCGCTGGAGCGGCAGCCGTGGGGCGGCCGGGCCGACGAGGTCGCCGCGACCGCGCAGGGCCCGGCCGCGCTCGACGTGGTGCTGGAACCGGGCGACGCGCTCTACCTGCCCCGGGGGTGGCTGCACAGCGCCCAGGCCCAGGAGTCCAGCTCACTGCACCTGACCGTCGGCATCCGGGCGCTGACCCGGTACGCGCTGGTCGAGGAACTGCTTGCGTTGGCCGCCGAGGATCAGCGGCTGCGGGCGACCCTGCCGTTCGGCACTGACGTGGCCGACCCGGACGCCATCGAACCGGAGTTGACCGAGACGGTCGAGGCACTACGGGAGTGGCTGCTGCGAGCCGACCCGGCGGCGGTGGCCGCCCGACTGCGTCGGCGGGCCTGGTCGGCGTCGCGACCGGCACCGATCCGCCCGATGGCCCAGGCCGCCGCGATCACCGCGCTGACCGCCGACAGCGTCGTCACGGCCCGTCCGGGGCTGCGCTGGCAGCTCGTCGCCGAGGGGGCGCGGGTGACGCTACGCCTGTTCGACCGGACCATCAGCCTCCCCGCGCAGTGCGAGCCCGCGGTGCGGGCCCTGCTCGCCGGTCAGGCGATCCGCGTCGGTGACCTCCCCGGCCTCGACAGCGACGCCGACCGCCGTACCCTCACCCGTCGTCTGCTGCGCGAGGCCGCCCTGGTCCCCGCCTGAGCAAACCCTGCCCCTGCCCTTCAGGGCAGGGGCAGGGTCAACAGGAGGAGAGTGGTGGTCAACCCGGCGATCACCACGATGAGGACGGGACGTGGGCTCAGCACGGCGTGCTGGCGATCGGCGATCACACGGGCCGGGATCAGGCCCAGCACCGGCCCGAGCAGCGTCACCACCAGGGCCAACACCGGCAGGCCGACGGCCAGGTCACCGTCGTCGCGTGCGCCGAGGGCGCGCACGAGCGCGCCCAGCGCGTACGCCACCATCGCGCCGAGGACCCCGCACAACGCCAGCAGCGGGTTGACGTTGCCCGGCAGTTCGCCGGGTTGCCGGGTGCGGCGCAGCAGATCGCGTACCCCCTCCAGCAGCACGGCCGGATCACCGGTGGCCTCCGGGGCGGGAGTCGGGGGTGCCCCGGCACGTCGCCCGCCGCCGCCCAGCCGGGAGTTCAACTCCTGCCAGAGCACTGCCGCCTCGGCCTCCACCCGCTCCTGGGCCTGGCGGGCGGCGAGCAGTTCCCGCTCGGCCCGGTTCACCTCGTCGGCGGACTCGGCCACCGCCCGGTCCGCCGCCGCGCACTGCTGCTCGTACCACTGCTGCGCCTCGGCGCGCTGCTCCCGCACCCGGGCCGTCAACTCGGCGAGCCGCCGGAGCTGGGCGTGGTAGGTCTGGCTGGTGGCCGGTTCGTTCATCGGGCCGGTCCGTAGGGGATGATGGTCTGCCCGGTCCGGTGCACCGCCCGGTCGAAGAAGAGCCCCCGCCACGGGCGGGGATACCAGTCCGGTCCCGTGTTGCCCGGGTACAGCGACGGGCCGAGTTCTCCACCGTGGGTGTCCAACGCCACCCAGGCACCGATCTGATCGGTGCGGGCGCCGGTGCCGCCCAGGTCGGCGCGCATCCGGGCCACCCCGCGCCACCAGGCCAGCACGTGGGTGCGCCGCTCCGGCCCGTCGTGCAGGATCCGGCGCAGGTTCTCCAGCCCGGTGGCCCGTCCGGTGCGGGCGGCGAGGGTTCCGGCTGCCGCGTCGACGGCGAACAGCAGCAGGTAGTGGGGTGCTCCGGTGCCGCCGGGCGCACCCAGGGCGTCGGCCGTCTCGGCCATCAACTCGGCCACGGTCTCCTCGTCGTACCAGGCGGCGTCGTCGGCGAGATCCTCGTAGAGGGCCCGGGCCGCCGGGTCGGCGTCCGGGTCCAGGCAGGCGATCGAGAAGCGGGCGCTGCCGGGACGGTGCTGGCGGGCCAGCGAGCGGGCCGCCGCGTCCAGCACCGCGCACGCCTCGTCGACCCGGGTGCCCAGGACGGCCAGGTTGCGGCCCGGGGCCCGGGGCAGGCGCAGCGCCGCGGAACGGGCCTGCACGTCGATGATCTCGCCGAGCAGGGCGACCGGTCCTCGGGGCGTACCGACCTCCGGGGCCCGCAGCGCCCGGAAGTCCGGCGCGTCGGCCAGCCGGGGAATCGCGTCGCCGTCGAAGAGTCGGGCGGGGGACGCCTCGGCCGGACGCATCCGCCACAGCCGGTGCTGAAGCTCGCTCCAGGTCTCCCAGTCTCCGGCCGACGGGATCCGGGCCACCTCGTTGCCCTCGGTCAGGCCCGACTCGGCGTTGACCACCGCGTGGAACTTGGGCAGCGACTGGGCGGCGTCGTTGCGTTCGGCGAGGATGCGCAGCGCCTTCGGCAACGCGATCCGCAAGGTGAACTGGGCGACCAGCGCGGGGCGGCCCCACAGCGCCTCGATGCCGCGTACGTCCTGCGAGGCCAGCACCAGATGGATGCCCTGCGAGCGGCCCCGGCGGGCCAGGTCCTCCAGCAGGTCGGCCGCCTCGCGGGCGACCGCGTCGCGGCCGGCCAGCAACATCTGGAACTCGTCGACCACCGCGACGATGCGTGGCCAGTGCCCGGTCGGATCCACCGCCCGCAGCTCGGCCAGCTTGGTGACCTCGTGTTTCTTGGCCGCGTCCGCCCGTCGACGCAGTTCCTCGGTGAGGAACCGCAGCAGCGCCAGGCCGAACTCCCGGTCGGTGTTGACGTTGATGCCGACCAGCCGCATGTGCGGCAGCCAACTCGGATCCCGCCGCCCCTGCGCGAACCGGGCGAAGGACACCCCCTCCTTGAAGTCCAGCAGGTAGAACTCCAGCTCGGCGGGGGAGTAGCGGGCCGCGAGAGAGCCGATCCACGCGAAGATCAGGTTCGTCTTCCCGGTGCCCGAAGGCCCCCCGATCAACGCGTGTGGTGGATAGTCGCCGAGGGTGAGCAGCACCGGTCGACCGTCCGGACCCTCACCGATCGGCGCGGTCAGCCCGGTCGCCGAGTCCTCCCGCCACATCTGGTCGGGCGGCGGCAGCAGGTCGGTGAACGGGGTGGGCGCCGGCCCGGCGCTGACCACCGAGGCGATGCCCCGGCAGGTCTCGGTGACCAGGGCGGCCGGCGGGGGCGGATCGAGCCGCACCGGCAGGTGGCCGATCCAGGCGTCGTCGGCGGTCACCGTCACCCGGGTCACCGACGGTTCGTCGGGTATCGGCACACCCCGCACGATCACGTGTACGCCGCAGGCGGCCCCGGCCCGCACCACCCGGTCGAGCTGGCCGCGTTCGTGCCGGGACAGCTCCTCGCCGCCGAGCAGCACGGCGACCCGCCACGGCTCCGGGCGACGTCCCGTCGCGGCGGCCAGGTCACGCAACGAGGCGTGCTCGCCGGCCAGCACGGTCTCGTTGATCCGGCGGATCTGCTCCACCAGGTCGTCGAGCAGTCGGCCCAGGCCACCGGGGCCGACGAAGGTGAGCAACCCGGCCGGGCCCAGCGGGGCGAATCCGGCCAGCCCGCCACCGAGCCGGTCCGGGTCGTAGCCGACGAGTCGTACCGTGCCCGGCGCGGCTCGACCCAGGCTGCGCAACAGCAGCGCGGAAACCACCGCCGCGCACCCGTCGGCGTCACCGTCGAGCGCCACATGCCCGGCGTCGAGCAGCGCCACCAGCGCCGGCACCGGATCGGTGCCGGCCAGCCGGACGGTCCCGATCCGCGCCGCGCCGGGCGGTTCGGCGCGCTCGGCCGGGCTGGGACGCCACTCGGGCCAGTCCGCCGAACCCGCGCCGGGTGCCTCCCGGGCCGCCGCCTCGGCCGCCTCCCGGGCCAGCACCGCCAACCGTGCCGCGTGCCGGGAGTCGATCTCGGCGAGGCGACGGTCGCGTTCGGCGCCGACCCGCTCCGGTACGGCGGCGGCGGCCCGACGTATCCGCACCGCCCGTTCGCGGGCGGCGGTCAGTGCCACCTGGGCGGCGGTCGACCGTTCCCGGGACGCGCCGAGTGCCTCGGCGAGCAGTTCCCGGACCCGGGTGACCAGCTGGCTGCGCCGGTCAGCCATTGATCCCGCGCCTCGGCCGGCCGACGGGTCCGTCCCCGGCCGCGGGCCGGGTCGGTGTCCCGGCCCACGGTGTCGCGTGACCGCCTCCGGAACCGGTCGACCCGGTCGGACGCTCAGGCTTCGGCGCGTCGCCGTGCCCGGCCGGTCGGCCACCGGACGCTCCGCCTGCGGCGGCCCGGTCGGCCTCGGTCGGCAGGTCCCGTCCGAGACGGTCGAGCAGGACGCCGGTGAGCACCCCGGCGGTGACCGCCGGGTCGGCGGCGTGCGGCTGTTCGCCCTCGCCACGGCGTGGGGGCGGCATCCGGCAGACCCGGCTGAGCAGGGTGTCCAACACCGGCGGCGGCAGGCCGGGCAGCAGGTCGCGGATCCGGCCGTCCAGTTCGCGGTGCAACCGGGGCAGGTCGTCACCGCGCGGCGGATGACCGAGCAGCTCGCTGGCGAGGTGGCGCAGCAGCGGTGGGGCCACGGCGGCCAATCCGAGGCCGACGTCGGCGTGTGCGCCGCGCAGGTCGCGGTGCAGCCGGTCACGGTCACCGGCCCGGACGCCGCGTACCACCCGGCGCAACAGCTCCTGGGAGTCGGCGATGCGCTCGTCGGGCTGCTCCGCCGGGCCCTCCCGTCCACCGGTCAGCTCGGCCACCCGCACCGACCACCAGCGGCGCAGCCGCACCTCGCCGGGCGGCTCGGGTGCGGCGGCCACCGGCTCGGCCGCTCCGGGCGCGTCGTGGACCGGCTTGCGCTGCGGCTGCCCGGCGGCCGGCGGCGCACCGTCGGGAGCCAGCCCGATCGCGGCCAGGTACGCGGTCAGTTGCTCCTGGGCCAGCCGCAGCGCGTAGCCGGCGGTCTCCGCGTGCTCGGTGGCGGCGGACAGCTCCGGCACCCCCATCGGGTTGGCCGACTCCTGACGCACCCAGCGCAGCCGTTCACTGGCCAGCGCGAACTTCTCCAGCGCCTGCCCCAACAGCCCCAGCGGCAGTTCCTCGGCGGCGGCGCGGACCTGTGCGCCGACCTCCTCGACGATGGACACGCCCGGCCCCTACAGCGTCGAGACGTACTGCTGGGCCTGCTCGACCGCGACGAGCGTCGCGGCGAGGCATTCCTCCAGCTCCTGGGCGGCCTGGGTCAGCGACGCCTGGGCCGCCTCGACCGTGGTGTGGCCGCTGCCCTCCAGGGCTCCGGCGAGTGTCTGCTGCGCCTCGGCGAGTTTCTCGCCGGCGGCCTGCACGGCGCTCTGGCCGTCACCGATCTGCTGGAGTGCGACATCGATGGCTGCCTTGAGCTCGGCGACGCTCGCCACGCGGAACCTCCTGGGGGCGGGGAGGACTCCATTAGAGCCTATGCCGGTAGGGGACAGTACAACTGCCCTGTCAGTGTTCCTGCCCCGTTGACCGGTTGTCGACACAAGACGCCCCCGGTCCGATTCGTGGGACCGGTGGGCGGATGATCACTCACCGCCACCGCTGGTCAGCCACCGGGGTCCGTACACCTCGGCCCCGTGTGCGGTGACCCGCTCCCGCAGCTCGCGGTCGGCGGTCACCACCACCCGGCGCCGGGGCCCGGCGTGGGCCACCAGATCGACCACGGCGTCGTCGCCGGAACCGGCGGCGGACACCACCCGTACCCCCTCGACGCCCGGCACGTCGCGGGCCGCGCCCTCCACCACCAGCACCACCTCGACCGGTGGTGGCAGGTCCGGCGGCAGACCTCGGTCGCCCACCGGGACGAGCGTGTCCCGCAGCCGGGCGGTGGCCCCGGGCCGGTCGCGCCACCATCCGTTCGGGCGTGATCCGACCACGTTGGCGGCGTCCACGATCAGCAGCGGTGTCGGTTCCATCGGTCAACCCTGCCATCGGTGCGGGTGACCTGCCGGGTCGCCGCGCCGAGCCCGGTGCCGGGTGGTGGCGTTTGTCCGGCCGAGGGCTGGGTAGCCCGTGCCGACCGGCTCGCGCCCGACCGCGGAGGACAGACATGATGGGACCCGGTGACTTCGGCTCCGACCCGTGGGACGAGTTCCTGGCGCGGTACTTCGGTCGGGGCGAGGGTGGGCGACGCCCCGCGCACCGGGTCGACATCACCCGGCTGATGACCGCCGACGCCCGGGAGATGCTGGCCGACGCGGCGCGGCGGGCCGCCCAGAAGCAGAGCAACGACCTGGACACCGACCACCTGCTCTGGGCGGCGTTGCAGCGCGAGCCGCTGCGGGACCTGGTCCGTCGGGCGGGCGCGGACCCGGACACCCTGGTCAACGCCCTGGGTGGCCGGGGCAACGGCGCGCCGCAGGGCGAGGTCCCGCCGAACCTGTCGCTGACCCCGGCGGCCAAGCGGGCGTTGCTCGACGCACACCAGCTGTCCCGGGCGATGGGCGCCAACTACATCGGGCCCGAGCACATCCTGATGGCCCTGCCGTTGAACCCCGAGTCGCCCGCCGGCCGGATGCTCGCCGCCGGCCGGATCCAGCCGGAGTCCCTCCAGGCCGCCAACGCCGAACGCGGTCAGGCCGGTGGCCCCCGCCCCGACCGGGGCACGCCGACGCTCGACCAGTACGGCCAGGACCTCACCGAGCTGGCCCACAACGACCAGATCGACCCGGTGATCGGGCGGGCCGACGAGATCGAGCAGGCGGTGGAGATCCTGTCCCGGCGTACCAAGAACAACCCGGTGCTCATCGGTGAGGCGGGCGTCGGCAAGACCGCGATCGTGGAGGGTCTGGCGGAGCGGATCTGCGACGGGGACGTGCCGCAGACGTTGCTCGGCAAGCGGGTGATCCAGCTGGACCTGGCCGGACTGGTCGCCGGCACCCGTTACCGGGGCGACTTCGAGGAACGGCTGAAGAAGGTGATCGACGAGATCCGGACCCACCGGGAGGAGCTGATCATCTTCCTGGACGAGATCCACACCCTGGTCGGCGCGGGCGGCGCGGGCAGCGAGGGCGGCATGGACGCGTCCAACATGCTCAAACCGGCGTTGGCCCGTGGCGAACTGCGGGTGATCGGCGCGACGACCCTCGACGAGTACCGGCGCACCATCGAGAAGGACGCCGCGTTGGCCCGCCGGTTCCAGCCGGTGTTCGTACCCGAGCCGGCCGTCGAGGACACCGTGGCCATCCTGCGTGGACTGCGGGACCGCTACGAGGCGCACCACCAGGTGCGCTTCACCGACGAGGCGCTGGTGGCCGCCGCGGAGCTGTCCGACCGCTACGTCACCGACCGCTTCCTCCCCGACAAGGCGATCGACCTGATCGACCAGGCGGGCGCCCGGGTCCGGCTGCGTACCCGCACCCCCGACGCCGACGTGCGGGACCTGGAACAACAGCTTGAGGAGGTACGCCGGGACAAGGAGCAGGCGGTCGCCGACGAACAGTACGAACGCGCCTCCGCGCTGCGTGACCGGGTCACCGAGCTGGAACAGCAGGTGCAGCGGGCCCGGGGCGACGACGGCAGCGGCAGCCAGGTGCCGCAGGTCGGGCCGGAGGAGATCGCCGAGGTGGTGTCCCGGGCCACCGGCATCCCGGCCAGCCAGCTCACCGAGGAGGAACGGGACCGGCTGCTGCGGCTGGAGGGTCAGCTGCACGAGAAGGTCGTCGGGCAGGACGACGCGGTCACCGCGGTCGCCGAGGCGGTCCGTCGCTCCCGGACCGGCCTGGCCGACCCGAACCGCCCGATGGGCAGCTTCCTGTTCCTCGGCCCCACCGGCGTCGGCAAGACCGAACTGGCCCGCGCGTTGGCCGAGGCGCTGTTCGGCGAGGCCGACCGGATGGTCCGGGTGGACATGAGCGAGTTCCAGGAACGACACACGGTCAGTCGGCTGGTCGGCGCTCCGCCCGGCTACGTCGGCTACGAGGAGGCCGGTCAGCTCACCGAGGCGGTCCGTCGCCGCCCGTACGCGGTGGTGCTGCTCGACGAGATCGAGAAGGCCCACACGGACGTGTTCAACATCCTGTTGCAGGTGCTCGACGACGGCCGGCTGACCGACAGCCAGGGCCGGACGGTCAACTTCAAGAACACCGTGCTGATCATGACGAGCAACATCGGCTCCGAGCTGATCACCGGCTTGCAGCGGGCGGTCGGCTTCGGCGCCGGCGAACCGGGCGGCGCGCAGGAGAGCGACGAACTGCGGGAACGGCTGATGCGGCGGTTGCAGGAGAACTTCCGGCCCGAGTTCCTCAACCGCATCGACGAGGTGATCATCTTCCGTCGGCTGGAGGCCGAACAGCTGCGCCAGATCACCGAGTTGCTGCTGGAGGAGACCCGTCGTCGGCTGCACGCGCAGGACATCGAGGTGGACTTCACCACCGCCAGCATCGACTGGCTCGCCGAGCACGGCTACCAGCCGGAGTTCGGTGCCCGACCGCTGCGCCGGGTGATCCAGCGGGAGGTCGACAACCAGCTGTCCCGGATGCTGCTGGAGCAGCAGGTCTCACCCGGTCAGCGGGTCACCGTCGACGCCCGGGACGGCCGACTGGCCTTCGACGTGTCGGCCGACCGGGGCCACGCCAGGGCGACGACCTCGCATCCCCGCTGACCGAAGGGGTACCGATGACCGAACCGGACGAGGCCCGCGAGCAGGAACGGACCGAGGCGATCCTGGCGCCACCGACGGCCAACCCTGCCCGGGTGCAGGTGCCGCCGGAGGGGCTGGGCGGGCAGACCGACGAGGGGCGCCCGGAGGAGTCCGGGCCGCCGCTGGCAGAGGAGGGCTGATGGTACGCGAGCAGCGACTCGACCCAGAGGTGGAGGTGCTCTGGGAGGACTTCCACGCCGAGGTCAACGTGCCGTCCGAGCAGCTGCGACAGTGGCTGCTGACCCGGGGCTCCGGTGAGCAGGCGTTCGGCCCCGACCCGGATCTGAACCTGCCGGAGCCGGGTCGACAGATCCTCGCCGTGCTGCGCAAACGCAAGGTCGACCTGACCCCGGAGGACATCGACGTCATGCGTGACGCCGTCGAGCGGATCCGGTCGCTGACCGCCGCCAAGCCCGATCGGGGCAACGCCGACGACGAGTGGCGGCACAGCCTGCTCGACCTGGGTCACGACGTGCTCGTCGAACGCTGACCCGCCACGGTCGTCCCCGGCGCCGCCGCCTCGCGCCGGGGACGACCGCCTGTGCGCTCGGCGCTACTCGGCTTCGAGACTGGCGATGGCCAACCCGGCGGCGTCGGCGGCGGCCTGCCGGTCGGCACGGGTCTGCTCCTCGCGGGTGAGCAGACTGGCGTACTCGGCCAGGTCGGCGGGACCGGGCACCTCGGGCAACCGGCGCAGGAACGCCTCGGACTCCCGGACGGCGGCGGTGTGCGCGGCGGCGGCCTGACGAAGCAGTTCCCGCTCGTCGGCGGTGGGGTAGAGGTCGGTCATACCGGCCGCTTACCCGGGCTCAGGCGCTTCGCACCCAGGGAGCCGCCACCACGGGCGCCGGACGGCGTACCCCGAACGCCGGGTTGCGCAGCAGCCACGCCAGGTACGCCGGATGCGGCGCGAGCGCGTCGGTGTACGCGACCAGGGCGGTCTCCAGCACCAGGTCGGCCGTCCGGGCGGCGGCCGACTCGGGATGCCAGCCCAGCATCAGTCGCCAGCGCAGCGGCGTGCCGGCCAGCCGGCGGGTCACCAGGCCGGAGACCGGTCGGAAGGTGGCCTGGCACAGCGCCACCGCCTCACCGGCGTCCACCAGGTCGATGCAGCTGCGCACGTCGGCCTCGTACACCTTGCGCGGGGTGAACCCGGACCGCGCGCAGGCCGCGGCGAAGCAGTCGCCGAAGCAACCGTCCCCCGGTGCCGCCACCCACTGCTCGTGCCGCAGGTCGGCCAGGTCCACCTCGTCGCGCCCGGACAACGGGTGGGTCTCCGGCAGCAGCACCATCACCGGGTCGACGGCGACCTCCCGCCAGCTCAGCCCGTAGTCCGCCGACGGTGTCGAGTCACCGCACACCCCGGTCAGCGCGTAGTCCAGCCGCCCACCGGCGACCAACTGGGCCAGCTCGTCGACCGACCAGGAGGCGTGCGTGCTGATCTGTGCCTGCGGTTGCTCGGCGGCCAACCGGTGCACCAGCCGACCCAGGATCGGGCTGTTCACGCCGCCGAACCGGTACCGCCGGGGCGCGTCGCCCGCCCCGGCCAGCCGGGCCGCCTCGTCCTGTAGACCCTTCATCGCCGGCAGCAGCACCCGGGCCCGCGCGAGCACCAACTCGCCGAGAGCGGTCGGCCGCGCGCCACGTCGGTCCCGCTCGAACAGCGGCCCGCCGAGGGTGCGTTCGATCCGCTGGAGCTGGGCGGTCAGCGCCGGCTGGGCCAGGCCGAGCGTCGAGGCCGCCTTGGTCACGCTCCCCGTCTCCGCGATGGCGCAGACCACTCTCAAGTGGCGCAACTCCAGATTCATAGCGTGAAGGTAGGGCCACGGAGCAGCCTGCGGTAGTGCCCGGACGTATCAACGACCATGAACGTGGCGTGGGTAACTCATCGAGGTGGTGGCTCGGTCAGCTCGTCCAACCGCGTGTGTCGACCGGAGAGTACGTCCCGAACCTTGTCGATCAACCCGACCGCCGGCTCGACGATCCGGTTCCACGGCGCGTGGTGCGGGATCGCCGGGTGCGGGCGGGTCGGTGCCGCCTCCTCGGCGATCTCCAGCCGGTTGCCGAGCCGGACCAGCTCCTCCTCGGTGGCGGACGCGCAGAGCCGCTGCACCAGCGGGTCGACCGCACGGGCGTGCGCCTCGATCCGGGCGGCGACGTCGGTCAGTCCGTCGTCGGTCAGCCCCCGCAGGGCCCGCAGCAACTCGACGTCACCGGCCACCACCTCGTCGACCAGAGGTTTCGCGCCCTCGACGGCGTGCCGGACGGCGGGCAGCAGGTACTGCTCCTCCCCGGACAGGTGCCGCGACAGGGCGGCGACCAGCACATCGCGACCGTACCTCGGGTCCGGTCCGGGCTCGGTCAGCCGTCGGGCCAACTCCAGCAGCTGCCGGTGCTCCTCGGCGACGAGGTCCGCGATGCTGCGCCCGGCGGGCTGGTACTCGTCCCCGGGGGTGGGCGGCAGCGGCGGCAGGTGGACGGACATGGTCGCCTCCTGGGCGTACGGCGCAGCGGCAGGGTGACGTTGACGGGGTCGGGCAGGCGCGGCAGTACCCGTGGCCACCCGAACCGAAACGTCGGGCTGATATGAAAGCACGATGACGAGCGACGCCCACGCCGCACTCCCCGCACCGACCGACGAGGTCGTCGAGCTGTGCCGGGACCTGCTGCGCATCGACACCACGAACACCGGCGACAACGCCACCAGCGCCGGCGAGCGCGGCGCGGCCGAGTACGTCGCGGAGAAGCTCACCGACGTCGGCATCACCCCGGTCGTCCACGAGTCCGCGCCCGGCCGGGCCAACGTGGTGGCCCGGATACCCGGCACCGACCCCAACCGGGGCGCGTTGCTGGTGCACGGGCACCTGGACGTCGTGCCGGCCGACGCCGACGAGTGGTCGGTGCACCCGTTCTCCGGTGAGCTGCGCGACGGCTACCTCTGGGGGCGCGGCGCCATCGACATGAAGGACTTCGACGCCATGGTCCTCGCGGTGGTGCGCGACTGGCAGCGCACCGGGGTACGCCCGCCACGGGACATCGTACTCGCGTTCACCGCGGACGAGGAGGCGGGCAGCGAGTACGGCGCGCACTTCCTGACCACCCGACACCCGGACCTCTTCGACGGCTGCACCGAGGCCATCGGCGAGGTCGGCGGGTTCTCGTACACGGTGGACGCGGATCGGCGGCTCTACCTCATCGAGACCGCCCAGAAGGGCATCGACTGGCTGCGGCTGCACGCCCGGGGCCGTCCGGGGCACGGCTCGATGATGCACGACGACAACGCCGTCACCGCGCTGGCCGAGGCGGTGGCCCGGATCGGCCGGCACCGCTTCCCGGTGGTGGTCACCGACACCGTACGAGCCTTCCTGGAGGAGGTCTCCGAGGTGCTCGGCATCGAGCTGGACCCGGACGACCCGGAGGCGGCCATCGCCAAGCTCGGCCCGATCGCCAACATCATCGGCGCCACCATCCGCAACACCGCCAATCCGACCCGGCTCGCCGCCGGCTACAAGGACAACGTCATCCCCGGCCGGGCCAGCGCCACCATCGACTGCCGCAGCCTGCCCGGCCAGTCGCAGCTGCTGGAGCAGCAGCTGCGTGAGCTGATCGGCCCGGACATCGCCATCGAGTACATCCAGCGGCAACCGGCGCTGGAGACCACCTTCGACGGTGAACTGGTCGCGGCGATGTCCGCCGCACTACGGGCCGAGGACCCGGGAGCCCGTCCGGTGCCCTACATGCTCTCCGGTGGCACCGACGCGAAGGCGTTCTCGCAGCTGGGCATCCGCTGCTTCGGGTTCGCCCCACTGCGGCTGCCGGCCGACCTGAACTTCTCGGCGCTGTTCCACGGCATCGACGAGCGCGTCCCGGTGGACGGACTACAGTTCGGCGTGCGGGTTCTCGACCGGTTCCTGCGTACCTGTTGACCGGCGTCCGGTCGGACGCCGGATCTACTGTTTCGCGTCCGTGGACGCGACATCCTGGATTCTTCGTGAAGGGGACGCCTCACATGACCGACCAGCACGCTGAGCTGGACGCCGCCCTCGAGCGCGTGATCGAAGCGGCCCGTCACCATCTCGCCGCCGTCCGGGCCGCGCAGGGCCGGATCGACGACGACGACGTCTGGCAGGCGTACGTCGCGCTGAACAACGCGTCGTTCGCCTACGACGAGCAACTCATGGACGCCTTCGGCGAGGTCACCCCGTGGGACGTCGACTCCATCGACCCGGACGAGGCCGACCAGCGGTTCGGCGGTGGCGAGGGGCCCGAGCCGACCGACCCGCACCCGCAGGTGATCTCCGTACGGCAGCGTCGTGACTACCGGGTGCCGAGCGTCTCCGCGCTGATCCGGGTCGCCGAGGCGGCCCGCCGGGAGGGCGTACCCGGCGACGAGGAGGTGCCGCCGGTGGAGGGTGTCGGCGAGGCGGTGCTGGAACTGCTGCAGAGCGGCGACGGGTCACTCGGCGCGCTCGACGTGCCGGAACTGGAGCCGCTCGACGGTGTGGTGATGGTCAGCGAGGTCGGCACCCCGGTCGACCTGGAGTCCTTCGCCGACGACGACCCGGTGGGTCCGTTCCAGCCGGGCCCCGACGACCGGCTGGTCGGTCGCCTCGACGAGCACCCGTTCCTGGAACTCGACGACGAGCACGACCACGTGCACTGACCGGGTGACGGTACGCCGACCGGGGCCGGCTCGACCGCTCCCGGTCGGCGCCCGGCCGTGGTTCCGGTCCGACCGGCCCGGCGGCTGAGTCCCGGCACGACCGGCGCGGCGGCGGGGCTCAGTACGACAGGCCCGGCTGCGGCTGGTTGACCCGTCGACGGCGCAGCATCACCTGCCGCGTGCCGTCCCGGAACAGCCGCACCCGGGCCAGTTCCCAACCGGAGTACTCGGCCTGGATCGCCAGCTGCGCCGCGGCGGTCAACCGGTCGACGTTCGGCGGCAACCGCAGCGGCGCGTATTCGTAGTCCATGGGCCTATGCTGCCCAGCGGCGAGCCCCGGCGCCACCCTTCGCCGGGTGACGCTCAACCATCGCGTTCCGGATAGCCGACCTCCAGCGCGGAGACGTCGTCCAGCGCCGTGGTGATCTCGTCGGGCAGGGTCATCCGTTCCACCTGGAGCGCCCCGAGCAGCTGCCCCGAGGTGCGCGCGCCGAGAATCGGCGCGGTCACCCCCGGCCGGTCCCGGATCCAGGCCAGCGCCACCTCCAGCGGGGAGACACCGAGGCCGCCCGCCGCCGTGGCCACCGCCTCCACGATGCTGGAGCAGCGCGGCTCCAGGTAGGTGGCGACGAACCGCTCGAAATGCGGCGATACCGCCCGGGAGTCCGCCGGGCGGCCGTGGCGGTACTTGCCGGTGAGCACCCCCCGACCCAACGGCGACCAGGGCAACACACCCAGCCCGAGCGCCTCGCAGGCGGGCAGCACCTCCCGCTCCACCCCCCGCTCCAGCAACGAGTACTCCACCTGCGCGGCCACCACCGGCGCCCGGCCCGGCCAGGCCGCCTGCCAGGCCGCCGCCCGAGCGGTCTGCCAGCCGGAGAAGTTCGACACCCCGACGTACCGCACCCGACCACTGGCCACCGCGTGGTCCAGTGCCGCGAGAGTCTCCTCCAGCGGGGTCTGCGGGTCGTAGCCGTGCACCTGGAACAGGTCGACGTAATCGGTGCCCAGGCGCCGCAGTGAGGCGTCCAGGGTGCGCAACAGGTGCCCCCGGGAGCCGTCCCGGCGGCGGCCGCCACCCGGCCGGAGCCCGGCCTTCGTCGCGATCAACAGCTCCTCGCGGGGCACCAGGGTGCCCAGCAGTGAGCCGATCACCGACTCGGCGTCGCCGTCGCCGTACACGTCGGCGGTGTCGATCAGGTTGCCACCGGCGTCCAGGTAACTCTTCAGTTGCGCGGCCGCGTCGTCGGCGTCGGTGTCGCGGCCCCACGTCATGGTGCCGAGCGCGAGCCGGGAAACCGCCAGCCCGCTTCGGCCGAGCGGTCGCTGCTGCATGGGTGAACCTTATTTCGAACAGGGCCGGACCGATATCCTCGCTCCCGTCAAGTCTGCCCGCCGGTTCGTGTTCATGCTCGTCCGGGTCGGAGACTCGGGTGAGCCGGTGATCGTCCCTGCCACCGACATTGCGTAACCTGATGCGACTGCGGATGGGGGAGGACTTCGTGCGACTCGGGCTTAACCTCGGATACCAGACAGCCTGGAGCACCCCGGCGAATCACCTGGCCATGGCCCAGGAGGCCGACCGGCTCGGCTACTCGGTGGTGTGGGCGGCGGAGGCGTACGGCTCGGACTCGCCGAGCATGCTCTCCTGGATGGCCGGGCAGACCGAGCGGATCGACATCGGCAGCGCGGTGATGCAGATCCCGGCTCGGACGCCCGCGATGACCGCGATGACCGCGGCGACCATCGACTCGCTCTCCGGCGGCCGGTTCCGGCTCGGCCTGGGCGTCTCCGGCCCGCAGGTCTCCGAGGGCTGGCACGGTGTGCGGTTCGGCAAGCCGCTGGCCCGCACCCGGGAGTACGTGGACATCGTGAAGCTGGCGGTGGCCCGCAAGGAGGTCGCCTACGACGGCGAGTTCTACCAGCTCCCGCTGCCCGACGGTCCCGGTAAGGCGCTGCGGCTGGGCTTCCACCCGCCGCGCGAGCACATCCCGATCTACCTCGCGGCGGTCGGTCCGAAGAACCTGGAACTGGCCGGTGAGATCGCCGACGGCTGGCTGGCCGTCTTCTACGCCCCCGAGTTCGCCGAGGAGCAGCTCGCCGCGGTCCGCGCCGGCCGGGCCAAGGTCGGCAAGGAGCTGGCCGGCTTCGACGTGGTGCCGTCGGTGCCGGTCGTGGTCGGCGACGACCTGGACTCCTGCGCCGAGCTGGTCCGCTGGTACGCGGCGCTGTACGTCGGTGGCATGGGCAGCCGTAAGCAGAACTTCTACAACCAGTTGGCCACCCGGATGGGCTACGGTGACGCGGCCCGCGAGGTGCAGGAGCTCTACCTGGCCAAGCGGCAGCGCGACGCGGCGGCAGCCGTGCCGATGGAGTTCATCGACCGGACGTCGCTGCTCGGCCCGAAGGAGCGCATCGCCGACCGGCTGCGCGAGTACGCCGAGGCCGGGGTCACCACCCTGTCGGTGAACCTCTTCGCCGCCGACCGTGACACCGGCGTGCAGACCCTGCGGACCGTCGCCGAGGCGCTGGACCTCTCGGGAGTCGGGGAGTGACCTGGATCGAAGCCATCGTCCTGGGCATCGTCCAGGGCCTGACCGAGTTCCTCCCGGTCAGCTCGTCGGGGCACCTGCGGATCACCTCGGCGATCTTCTTCGAGCGGGACGCCGGCGCGTCCTTCACCGCGGTCACCCAGCTGGGCACCGAGGCTGCGGTCCTGCTGTACTTCGCCAAGGACATCTGGCGGATCGGCCGCACCTGGGTGGTGGGCATCTGGGACAAGTCCGTCCGTTCCAGCCTGGACTACCGCATGGGCTGGTACGTGATCGTCGGTTCGATCCCGATCGGCGCGCTCGGTTTCCTGTTCAAGGACCAGATCCGGGAGACCGCCCGCAACCTGTGGGTGGTGGCCACCACCCTGATCGTGTTCGCCTTCGTGCTGGCGTTCGCCGAGTACTGGGGTCGGCAGACCCGGACCCTGCGGGACTTCCGGATGCGCGACGGTGTGGTGATGGGTTTCGCCCAGTCGCTGGCGCTCATCCCCGGCGTGTCCCGCTCCGGGGCCACCCTCAGCTTCGGCCTGTTCCTGAACCTCACCCGGGAGACGGCGGCCCGCTACTCGTTCCTGCTGGCCATTCCGGCGGTGGTGATGTCCGGGGTGTTCAGCCTGGGCGACGTCTTCGAACCGGCGGCACCCGGCACGTCGGTGCCGACGGTCGCGCAGATGGTCGTGGCCACGCTCATCGCGTTCGGGGTCGGCTACGCGGCCATCGCCTGGCTGCTGCGCTACGTCGCGCACCACACCCTGTACGTCTTCGTGCTGTACCGGGTCGCGGTCGGCACCCTCGTACTGGCCCTGCTGCTGACCGGCACCATCAGCGCCACCTGAGCGTACGGGTGCGGCCGGTACCGCCGGGAGTTGGGCGCGGCGGGCCTCGCCGCGACACCGCCGACGGTGGTGAACCACCGCACTAGGGTGGTGCGGGTGGCGACACTTCTGCTCCTACGGCACGGCCGGACCACCGCGAACGCCGACGGTGGTCTGGCCGGTCGGCAGCCCGTCGAACTGGACGAGACCGGCCGCACCCAGGCCACCGCGGTCGGTGAGCGGTTGCGCACGGTGCCGCTGGCGGCCGTGGTGACCAGCCCGCTGATCCGCTGCCGGCAGACCCTGGAGCTGGCCCTGCCCCAGGTCACGCCGGTGGTGGACGACGGTCTGATCGAGTGCGGGTACGGCAGCTGGGAGGGGCAGCCGCTGAAGAAGCTGGCCAAGGAGCCGCTCTGGCCGGTGGTGCAGCAGCACCCCAGCGCGGCGGTCTTCCCCGACGGGGAGGCGATGGCGCAGATGGCGGCCCGCGCGGTCGCGGCGGTACGCGCCTGGGACGCCCGGCTGACCGCCGAGCACGGCCCCGAGGCGGTCTGGCTGGCGTGCAGCCACGGTGACGTGATCAAGGCCATCGTCGCCGACGCCCTCGGCGTACACCTGGATCTCTTCCAGCGGATCGTGGTGGACCCGGCGTCGGTGACCGCGATCCGCTACACCCCCCTGCGTCCCTTCCTGATCCGGCTCAACGACGTCGGCGGTGACCTGACCGGCCTGGTGCCGCCGCCCGGTAAACGGCGACGGCGAGCCGGCCGGTCGACGGACTCGGACGCCGCGGTAGGTGGCGGCGCGGGAGCGTCCCGGTGAGCCGCCGGACGCCCGCGCCGTCGGGCGTCGCGATTCGGGTCGGTGGGGTACTCGCTGTGTGGGGCCGCCGGATAGGGTCGAGGGTATGACCCACCAGGTGCACGCCTTCGAACCGCCGGAGCGGTTCGTCGCCGGGACCGTCGGGCCGCCGGGGGAGCGCACGTTCTTCCTCCAGGCGCGCGGCGGTGGCCGGCTGGTCAGCGTCGCGCTGGAGAAGGTCCAGGTCTCCCTGCTCGCCGAGAAGCTGGAGGAACTGCTCACCGAGGCCCAGCGTCGGTTCGGTGTGGAGCTGCCGGACGCCACCGTCCCGGTCGGTGACAACGACCCGTTGGAGACCCCGGTCGACGAGGAGTTCCGGGTCGGCACCCTGGGCCTGGCCTTCGACGCGGACACCGCGACCGTGGTGATCGAGGCGATCGCCGTCGGCGAGGCGGAGACCGAGATCGAGCTCGGCGAGGCGGAAGAGGACGACGAGCCCGACGACGTCGAGCCCGACGAGGATCTCGACCGGCTCCGGGTCCGGCTGACCCCCGAGGCGACCCGCGCGTTCATCGAGCGGGCCCGGCGCGTGGTCAACGCGGGTCGTCCGCCCTGCCCGCTGTGCGGCCAGCCCCTCGACCCCGCCGGCCACCTCTGCCCCCGGAACAACGGCTACCACCGGTGACCTCGTCCGGTGTGGCTCCCCGACGCGACGGGGGTGCCGCGCTGCGCCTGCTGCGCGACGGTGAGTTGACCGTCGAAGGGCGGCTCGTCGACGCGTCGAACACCACCCTGCGTGGGGTGTTGACGCTGGACGGGATGTCGGCGCGGTGCGTGTACAAGCCGGTGCGCGGGGAGCGACCGCTGTGGGACTTCCCGGACGGCACGCTGGCCGGTCGGGAGGTGGCCGCCTACCTGGTCTCCGAGGCCACCGGGTGGGAGCTGGTGCCGCCGACGGTGCTGCGGGACGGGCCGTTCGGTCCCGGCTCCTGCCAGCTCTGGATCGACCAGCCGCCCGACGCCGAGCCGCTGGTCGGGTTCGTGCCGGCCGACGCGCTGCCGCCCCGCTGGTTCCCGATCGCGGCGGCCCGCGACGACGACGGCACCGCGTACGCCCTCGGCCACGCCGACGACCCACGGCTGGCCCGGCTCGCGGTGCTCGACGCGGTGATCAACAACGCGGACCGCAAGGGCGGCCATGTCCTGTGTGGCCCCGACGACCGGATCTACGGGGTCGACCACGGGGTGAGCTTCCACGTCGAGGAGAAGCTGCGGACGGTGCTCTGGGGTTGGGCCGGCCGACCGCTGCCGGACGACGCGGTAGACATGCTCGGCCGCCTGTCCGGTCAGCTCGCCGGCGGCCTCGGTGACGAGCTGACCGAGCACCTCACCCTCGGTGAGATCGCCGAGCTGGCCGCCCGGGTCGACCGACTGTGCGCCAGCTGTCGCTTCCCGCAGCCGTCACCGGACTGGCCGGCGGTGCCCTGGCCGCCGATCTGACGCTGTCGCGTTGATCACTTGCGGGGCCGGGTGACGTCGCCCAACGGCTGGTTAGGCTGGCGGACATGGAGTCATGGGTGGGGCATGAGGTGCCGCGGCTGCCGGGCAGGAGCGAGCCGCTGAGGTTGTTCGACTCGGCACGGCAGAGCGTGCGACCGAGCGAGCCGGACGGCACCGCCACCATGTACGTCTGTGGCATCACCCCGTACGACGCCACCCACCTCGGTCACGCCGCCACCATGATCACCTTTGACCTGGTGCAGCGGATGTGGCGCGACGCCGGCCACGAGGTCCGGTACGTGCAGAACGTCACCGACATCGACGACCCGCTGCTGGAACGGGCCGAACGTGACCGCGAGGACTGGAAGGTCCTGGCGATGCGGGAGACGGCGCTGTTCCGGGAGGACATGGAGACGCTGCGGATCATCCCGCCGGCCCACTACGTCGGCGCGGTGGAGTCGATCCCGGACATCGCCGAGAAAGTGCTGGTGCTGCTCAAGGACGGTGCCGCGTACCGCCTCGACGACGGCACCGGCGACGTCTACTTCGACATCTCGGCCGCACCGAACTTCGGCTACGAGTCCAACCTCTCCCGGGCGGAGATGCTGGAGATCTTCCCCGAGCGCGGCGGCGACCCGGACCGCGCCGGCAAGCGCGACCCGCTGGACCCGCTGCTGTGGCGCGGCGCCCGCGACGACGAACCGTCCTGGCCCGGCGGTGACCTCGGCCCCGGGCGACCGGGTTGGCACATCGAGTGCGCGGTGATCGCCCTCGGGCTGCTCGGCGCCACCATCGACGTGCAGGGCGGCGGCAACGACCTGCTCTTCCCGCACCACGAGTGCTCCGCCGCGCACGCCGAGCGGCTGACCGGTGTGGCGCCCTTCGCCAGCCACTACGTGCACGCCGGCATGATCGGGCTGGACGGCGAGAAGATGTCCAAGTCCCGGGGCAACCTGGTCTTCGTGTCCCGACTGCGGGCCGACCGGGTCGATCCGATGGCGGTGCGGCTGGCGTTGCTCTCCGGCCACTACCGCGCCGACCGGACCTGGACCGACGACCTGCTCACCGCCGCCGAGCACCGGCTGGACCGCTGGCGGCGGGCCGCCGCCGCCACCGCCGGGCCGTCCGGGTCGGCGTTCCTGGCCGGCGTACGCGAACGACTCGCCGACGATCTGGACACGCCGGGCGCCCTGCGGCTCGTCGACGCCTGGGCCGAGCAGACCCTCGCCGGAGCCGACGAGGACCCGGCCGCCCCACGCCTGTTCGCCGAAACCCTAGACGCCCTCCTCGGCATCCGCCTCTAACCCGCGCTCCCGCGCGCCGCGCTCCCGCGCGCCGCGCTCCCGCGCGCCGCGCTCCCGCGCGCCGCGCTCCCGCGCGCCCTCGCGCTGCCGGGCGAGTGAGGCAGCAACATCCCCGAAGTTGCTGCCTCAGAGCTGGGTCGAGGCAGCAACATCCCCGATACTGCTGCCTCGCTGCCTCGCTGCCTCGCTGCCTCGCTGCCTCGCTGCCTCGCTGCCTCGCCGTCAGGCGGGGTCAGCCGAGGATCAGGCCGGGGTCGGGGTCGGGGGATCGGGTGGGGGCGGGGATCTGGTACTCCTCGGTGAGGGTGGTGACCGGACCTGGCCAGGTGGCCTGGGCCACCTCGATCGGTTTGCGCTGCGGGTCGTACGCCACGTGCAGCAGATGCAGCACCGGGGTGTCCGGTCGGATCTGCAGGGTCTCGGACTCCTCGCGGCTGGGCTGGCGGGCGGTGATCGTGTCGGTGGCGGTCGCGTACCGCCGACCGATGGCCTCCTCGGCCTCCTGGTAGAGCGGGCGGCCGAACGCCTCGGCGCGTTCCAGTGTGGTGCCGGCGGTCTCGGCGGGCAGGAACCAGGAGGCGCCCACCTCCACCGGTGAGTCCTCGGTGCGGACGAGGTGGCGGCGGCAGAGCAGTTCGGTGCCGTCGGGTACCCCGAACGCGTCGGCCACCTCGGGCGGCGCGGGGGAGCGTCCGACGGAGACGAGCTGTTGGCGATAGCGGGCCGCCAGGTCGGTGTGGTAGCCGCGGAAGCCGCCGTAGCGTCCTCGGGAGAGCCGGTTGAGCCGTCGCCGGGTGCCGCGTACGTACGTACCGGAACCGGGTTTGGTGATCAGGACACCTTCGACCCGCAGCTGGTCGACGGCGCGTTGCACGGTCTGCTTGGCGACGCCGAACATCTCGGCGATGGCCGGGATGGACGGCAGCCGTTCGCCCGGTGCCCAGTCGCCCCGACGGATCTGGCTCTTCAGCTGCGCGGCGATCTGGCGGTGCGGGAACTCGGCCGCGCCCGGATTGATCTGCATCCCCGACCTCCTCATTTCAGCTAGGTTCCTAGGATGCCCTACGCGGGGTGAGCCCCGCCACCCGACCCACACACGTCGAGGCCCCCGGACAACTCGCGTTCGGGGGCCTCGACGGCTAAAGGTGGGGGAGGGCTACCAGGAACCGGCGGTGGGGCCGGCCGACCCGCCTCGGCGGCGTAGGTACTTCTCGAACTCCTGGGCGATCTCGTCCCCGGTCAACGGGGTGATGCCCGCGTCACCGACGCGTTCCTCCAACTCGCGTACGTACTCGCCCAGCTCGGCGTCCTGCTCGGCGGCGCTGCGTACCCGCTGCTCCCACTCGGCGGCCTCCTCGGCCAGATCGGCCATGGGAACCGGCAGGTCGAGCACCTCCTCCACCCGGTGCAGCAGGGCGAGGGTGGCCTTCGGGCAGGGCGGGTTGTTGGCGTAGTGCGGCACGTGGACCCAGAACGACACGGCGTCGACCTCGGCGCGGGTGCAGGCGTCGTGCAGGACGCCGACGATCCCGGTCGGCCCGTCGTAACGGGTCGGGGTGAGCTGGTAGCGGCGCGCGGCGTCGGCGTCGGAGGCGCTACCGCTGATCGGCAGCGGCCGGGTGTACGGCACGTCGGCCAGCAGCGCGCCGAGCAGCACCACCCGTTCGACCTCGAGGCTGTGGCAGATTTCGAGCACCTGCTCGCAGAAGGTGCGCCACCGCATGCTCGGCTCGATGCCCCGGATCAGCACCACGTCCCGCTCGGTGCCCGCGGGGCTGGCGACCGTGAACCGGGTGGTGGGCCACTCCACCCGACGGGTGGCGCCGTCGGACATGGCGATGGTCGGCCGGCTGACCTGGAAGTCGTAGAAGTCCTCCGGGTCCAACTCGGTGACGGGCCGGGCCTGCCACACCTGCTCCAGGTGCTCGACCGCCGCGGTGGAGGCGTCCGCCGCGTCGTTCCAGCCCTCGAAGGCGCAGATGGCGACCGGGGACCGCAGCACCGGCAGCCCGTCGAACTCGGTCACGCCGTCACCTCCTGCTCGTCACCGGCGGGCCGGGGCACGGGCCCGGTCGTCCGCCGACGGTGCGTGGTGGTGTCGCTGTAGTCCTTCACGACCGTCAGCCTACGTGCCGTGCCCGGACCCGGCCCGTCGGCCGCGCCGGATGGGCCGGTGCTCGGCACACGTGTCGGGGCCGACCGATGACCACGATGTGGACCATTGCCCACCAAACCGGGCAACGTGATCCCGATGACACAATGTGGGATCGGACGGTACGCCGGGGTGCGGCTCCACGTGACCGCACTAACCTGAGGTCGTGCGGAATTCGTTGCTCGACGCGCTGGCAGACCGGATCCTCGTCACCGACGGGGCGATGGGCACCATGTTGCAGGCCGCGGACCTGACCCTGGACGACTTCGACGGTCTCGAGGGGTGCAACGAGATCCTCAACGTCACCCGGCCAGACGTCGTACGCGGGGTGCACGAGGCGTACCTGGCGGCGGGCGCCGACTGCGTGGAGACGAACACCTTCGGCGCCAACCTGCCGAACCTCGCCGAGTACGACATCGCCGACCGGATCTGGGAGCTGTCCGAGGTGGGGGCGCGGCTGGCCCGGGAGGCCGCCGACGCGTACTCGACTCCGGAGCGGCCCCGCTGGGTGCTCGGCTCGATCGGTCCGGGCACGAAGCTGCCGACCCTCGGCCATGCCTCGTACGCCAGCCTGCGCGACGCGTACCAGCAGAACGCCGGTGGACTGATCGCCGGTGGCGCGGACGCGCTGATCATCGAAACCTGCCAGGACCTGCTCCAGGTGAAGGCGGCGGTGATCGGGTCCAAGCGGGCGATGGCCGAGGCCGGTCGCACCGTACCGATCATCTGTCACGTGGCCGTCGAGACCACCGGCACCATGCTGCTGGGCAGCGAGATCGGCGCGGCGCTGACCGCCATCGAGCCGCTCGGGGTGGATCTGATCGGCCTCAACTGTTCGACCGGCCCGGCCGAGATGGGCGAGCACCTGCGCTACCTGTCGCAGCACTCCCGCATCCCGGTGTCGGTGATGCCCAACGCCGGGCTGCCGGTGCTCACCCCCGACGGGGCGTACTTCCCGCTGGGCCCCGAGGAGATGGCCGACGCGCTGGAGCGCTTCGTGGCCGACTACGGCGTCGCGTTGGTCGGCGGCTGCTGCGGCACGACGCCCGAGCACATCCGGGTGCTCGCCGAGCGGCTGCGCGACGTGCGGCCGGTGGCCCGCGAGCCGCGTACCGAACCGGGGGTCTCCTCGATCTACCACCACGTGCCGTTCGCCCAGGACGCCAGCGTGCTGATGGTGGGGGAGCGGACCAACGCCAACGGCTCCAAGGCGTTCCGGGAGGCGATGCTCGCCGCCGACTGGCAGTCCTGCGTCGAGATCGCCCGTGGTCAGGCCCGCGACGGCTCGCACCTGCTGGATCTCTGCGTCGACTACGTCGGGCGCGACGGCACCACCGACATGCGTGAGCTGGCCGGTCGGTTCGCCACCGCCTCCACGCTGCCGATCATGCTGGACTCGACCGAGCCGGCGGTGATCGAGGCCGGTTTGGAGATGCTCGGTGGCCGCTGTGTGGTCAACTCGGTCAACTTCGAGGACGGCGACGGCCCGGAGTCCCGCTACGGGCGGGTGATGCCGGTGATCGTGGAGCACGGCGCGGCGGTCGTGGTGATGTGCATCGACGAGCAGGGGCAGGCCCGCACCGCCGCGGACAAGGTCCGCATCGCCTCCCGGATCGTCGAGGACCTGACCGGGCGCTGGGGCATGCGGCTGCCGGACATCATGGTCGACACGCTGACCTTCCCGATCTCCACCGGTCAGGAGGAGACCCGCCGCGACGGTCTGGAGACCATCGAGGCGATCCGGGAGATCGCCCGGCGCTATCCCGGGATCAACTTCACCCTGGGCATCTCCAACGTCTCGTTCGGGCTCAATCCCGCCGCCCGGCAGGTGCTCAACTCGGTCTTCCTGCACGAGTGCGTGCAGGCCGGGCTCACCTCGGCGATCGTGCACGCCAGCAAGATCCTGCCGATGTCGAAGATCCCCGACGAGCAGCGCGAGGTCGCGCTCGACCTGGTCTACGACCGCCGCCGCGAGGGGTACGACCCGTTGCAGCGGTTCATCGAGTTGTACGAAGGGGTGGACGCGGCCTCGGCGCGCGCCAGCCGAGCCGAGGAGTTGGCGGCCCTGCCGCTGAACGAGCGGCTCAAGCGGCGGATCATCGACGGTGAGCGCAACGGCCTGGAGGCCGACCTCGACGCGGCGATGGCCGCCGGCACCGCGCCGCTGCTCATCATCAACGACATCCTGCTGGACGGGATGAAGGTCGTCGGTGAGCTGTTCGGCTCCGGTCAGATGCAGCTGCCGTTCGTGTTGCAGTCGGCCGAGGTGATGAAGACCGCGGTGGCGTACCTCGAACCGCACATGGAGAAGGCCGACGACGGCGGCAAGGGCCGCATCGTGCTCGCCACCGTCAAGGGCGATGTGCACGACATCGGCAAGAACCTGGTCGACATCATCCTGTCCAACAACGGCTACGAGGTGGTGAACATCGGCATCAAGCAGCCGATCTCCGCCATCCTCGACGCCGCCGAGCAGCACCGCGCCGACGCCATCGGCATGTCGGGTCTGCTGGTCAAGAGCACCGTCATCATGAAGGAGAACCTGGTCGAGATGGCGTCGCGCGGGGTCGCGGAGCGCTGGCCGGTCCTGCTGGGTGGTGCGGCGCTGACCCGGGCGTACGTCGAGGACGACCTGCGGTCGATGTTCCCCGGCCAGGTGCACTACGCCCGTGACGCCTTCGAGGGGTTGTCCCTGATGGACCGGGTGATGGCCGCCAAGCGCGGCGGTGCCCCGGTGGTGGACGCCGAGCGGGAGGCGGCGCTCGCGGCCCGCCGGGCCCGCCGGGAGCGGCAGCGCGCGGTGGTCGCCGAGTCGCTGCCGGAGCTCAGTGACGCCTCGGTACGCTCCGACGTCGCGGCCGACGTGCCGGTGCCGACCGCGCCGTTTTACGGCACCCGGGTGGTCAAGGGGGTGCCGCTGGCCGACTACGCGGCCCTGCTGGACGAGCGGGCCACCTTCATGGGCCAGTGGGGTCTGCGGGGTGCGCGCGGCGGCAAGGGCCCGTCGTACGAGGAGCTGGTGGAGACCGAGGGGCGGCCGAGGCTGCGCTACTGGCTGGACCGGCTCATCGCCGACCAGGTGTTGGAGGCGGCCGTGGTGTACGGCTACTTCCCGGCCTACTCCGAGGGCAACGACCTGGTGGTGCTGGACGAGAACGGGCACGCCGAGCGGGCCCGGTTCACCTTCCCCCGGCAGCGGCAGGAGCGGCGGCTGTGCCTGGCCGACTTCTTCCGCCCGCGCGGTGAGGACCTGGACGTGGTCGCGTTGCAGCTGGTCACCGTGGGCCAGCCGGTCAGCGAGTACGCGGCGAAGCTGTTCGCCCGCAACGAGTACCGCGACTATCTGGAGGTGCACGGCCTGTCGGTGCAGCTCACCGAGGCCCTCGCCGAGTACTGGCACAAGCGGATCCGCGCCGAGCTGCGGCTGCCCGACGGGCGTACCGTCGCCGACGACGACCCGGCCGACCTGGCCGGTCTGCTGCGCACCGACTACCGGGGCTGCCGGTACGCGTTCGGCTACCCGGCCTGCCCGGACCTGGAGGACCGGGCGAAGATCGTGGAGTTGCTCGGTGCGGAGCGCATCGGCGTGCAACTGTCGGAGGAGTTCCAGCTGATGCCGGAGCAGGCCACCGACGCCATCGTCGTCCACCACCCCGAAGCCAGCTACTTCAACGCCAAGTGACCGCCGAGGTGCCGTAAACGGGTTTCCTGCCGTACTAAGGCGTGTTTCAGAAGTCGTGGTCGGCCGGTAAAGGTCACGGCGTGGCGGTGATCGACAACTGAAGAGGTCTCCGGTATCTGGTTCTGCGACCAAGCAAGAACTTCATACCGGAGACCTCGTGTCCAGCGTAGCGGTGACGAGGCGGCATGACCTGACCGACAGGCAGTGGGCTGTTCTGGCCCCGCTGTTGCCTGCCGCGCCAACGACGGGTCGTCCGCCGAAGTGGGAGAAGCGGCAGCTCATCGACGGGATCAGGTGGCGGATCCGGATCGGGTCGCCGTGGCGTGACGTCCCGGCCGAGTACGGACCCTGGCAGACGGTCTACGGTCTGTTCCGTCGCTGGCAGCGCGACGGAACCTGGGACAGGATCCTGGCCGCGTCACAGGCCACCGCAGATGCGCAAGGCCGGATCACCTGGACGGTGAGCGTGGACTCCATGACCAGCCGCGCACACCAACACGCCGCCGGCGCCCGCACCGACGGCCACCTGCAGAAGGAGCCACCCGGCGGTGTGCACGACGAGCCCGCCGATCACGGGCTCGGACGATCTCGTGGCGGTCTGACCACTAACTTGATCTTTAACCTGGGGTCGGTTTGTATCGACCCTGGCTGATCATGGCCGCAGCCCTTGGTTGATCATTCTTCTTGTCGAGGGAAGAAGATCAGGGCCAAGGGCTGCGGGATGATCAGTGTGCATGACACCGGGCGCGCAGGCGCGGTGGGGGACCTCGGGATGTTCCGTACGGAGCTGCATCGGTGTCTGACTGCCAGGGCTGATGCGTTGTTCGAGTTGGCTGATGCGGTGTTGTGTGCGGACGGGCCGGTA